>CAVFYN010000115.1:0-8288 GCA_963626425.1 Bacteroidaceae bacterium | reverse complement strand
AGCTTTGTCAGCGGCAGCGAGTCGAAAAATTCCGTGCATTTCTGCAGGCGCTCCGTCGGGAAGTCCGTGCCGAAGAGCATATGGTCGATGCCGAGCTCGGCGCGGGTGCATTCGAATGCCGCCTTGGAATAGTTGCCGCTCGACGTGACCCAGATGTTCTTCTGAAAATAGTGGCGCATGGAATGGCGGTTCACGGCCGGGGCGATGGACGGCATGAGCTCGCTCATGGAGTCGAGCCGGTCCAGCATAAACGGCAGGCCCTCGCCGAAGTGGCCGAGGATGATCTTGAGGTCGGGGCATTCGTCGAGCACGCCGAGGCAGATGAGGCGGAGCAGCGTCAGCGCGGTGTCCACATGGAAGCCGTAGGCCTGCTCGATGATCGGCCCGAGCCCGGCAAAGCGCGACCACGTCGGTCCGGCCGGGTGGAGATAGATGAACATCCCGAGCTCCGCCGCCTTGCGCACGACGGGCAGCAGCGCGCCGTCCGGCGTTAAGTCGCCGTTGGACGAATGCGCAAACCAGCCGGGCAGGCCGAGCTCTTTTTTGCAGCGCGTCAGCTCGGCGACGGCCGCGTCGTTGTCGTTCACGGGCACAATGGCGCAGCTGACAAAGCGGCCGGGATGGCGGCGGGCGGCGTCGTGGGAATTGTCGTTGACCGCGCGGATGAGCGCAAGGCCCTCCTCGCCGGAGAGCAGATTCAGCCGCCCGGGATAGCTGAGCACCTGCGTCGTGACGCCGCAGGCGTCCATTTCCGCCAGGCGCTGCGCGCCAAAATCGTAGATGAGCGGGATATGGTCGGCGATGTCGTCGCCCATGGCGTGCGCGTAGGCCGGCAGCTGCGCGTGGGCCTCAAAGTCGATCTTTTTCAAAGCGGGAGCCTCCTTCTATAACAGCGGTTCTTTGTCTGCATGATACCACGCGGAGCGCGGACTGGACAAATGCAAATTTTCAATTATAATATTCCGTGAACGGAATATAAAAGCGGAAAAATGGAGGGTCGGACATGGAACTTCATCAGCTCAGATGCTTTGTCGCCGTGGCGGACGCCGGGGCGGTCACGGCCGCGGCGGAGCGGCTATTTATGACACAGTCGGCGCTCAGCCGCGTCATAGCCCGGCTCGAGCAGGAGCTGGGCAAGCCGCTTTTCACGCGCGCGGGCCGGCGGCTCGAGCTCAATTCCGACGGCGCGCTGTTCTATGAATGCGTCGCGCCGGCCCTGCGGCAGATCGACTTCGGCGTGACGGCGCTGCAGCAGCTGCGGGAGGCGCAGCGCACGATCCGCATCCGCAGCGAGTTGCTGCCGGGCATGCTCGCGCGCGCATTCCGCCAATGCGAGGTCTATTTTCCGACCGAGCGGTTCGAGATCGTGAGCTGGCCTACGCCGACGCAGACGGACGGCGCGCTGCCCGATATGATCCTCACGGCGCACACGCCGCAGCCCGGCGTGCGCGCGGAGCGCTTCTGGGAGCCATGGTGCTTTCTGATCGACCGCAGCGAAAAAAGCACCGCCGCGCGGGAGTTTGACCAGATCATCCGCCGGGAGATCGTCTTGTACGGGCCGGAGGAGGACGCGCGCTTTGTGCGGGCATTCGTGCGCAGCTGCGGCGTCAATCCGCAGCTCATCCACACGGAGGACCACACGCAGTCGAGCCGGCTCATGCAGTCGGGCCTCGCGGTCGGCTGCGCGCCGCTGCGCTTTTTCCTCAACAACTGGGAGCACGCGCCGGAGCAGGCGCCGTTTATCCCGGTGCTCGCGCGGCGCGAGCGGTTCGGCCGGCCGGTCTATCTCTGCTGCAGCGGCGCGTTTTCCGCGTCGGACGGCGGCGAGGAGATCTTCTCGTACCTCCGCGGCCGCCTCGCCGAGGTGTTCGCGGCCAGCGAGGCTTATCAGAGCGGGAAATAAGAAAATTCATATCCGATGATCAGAGCGCTGCCGGAAGGCAGCGCTCTTTTTTTTATGCATTTTTGCAGGTGCTTACTTTGAGGTAGGTGACTGATAATGAGGTAACGGCCTTACCTCGTTGTGACGTATTTACAAAAAGCGGGGCCTGCGCTATCTTGCTGGCAGGAAAACTGCACAAGGAGGCACCAAAATGGGCAGCTGCTATCCGCATATGGCGGAGCCGTACCGCATCAAGGGAATTACGTTCAAGAACCGGGTGTTCGCCTCGCCGATCACGGCCAACCGGATCGTCGACCACGGCTATCCGACGCCCGAGGGCATCGACTGCTTCGAGCAGAAGGCGCGCGGCGGCTTTGCCGAGGTCACGGTGACCGAGTCGTTCATCGACCATGAGTACGCCTGGCGTCACGAGCACGGCCTCAACGTCTGGGAGAACCCGATGACGACGTTCCATATGGAGTCGATCATGACGCTGACGGAGGCCATCCGCGCGCACGGCGCGGTCGCGTCCATTCAGCTCAACCACGTCGGCGCCATGAACCATCCCGACACGATCCCCGGCCATAAGAACCCCGTCGGCCCGTCGGCCTTTGTCCGCGACGACGGCGTGCAGGTCGAGGAGATGAGCGTCGAGCTCATGGAAAAGACGGCGGCGCAGTGGGCCGAGGCGGCCTGGAACTGCAAGGCGCTCGGCTTTCGGATGGTCAACCTGCACGGCGGCCACGGCTGGCTGCTCAACCAGTTCATCTCGCCGCGCTTCAATCACCGCACCGACGAGTTCGGCGGCAGCATGGAAAACCGTGCGCGCTTTCCGATCATGGTGTGCAAAAAGATCCGCGAGGTCTGCGGCGACGATTTCCTCATCGAGTACCGCCTGTCCGGCTCGGAGCGCATCGAAGGCGGCATGACGCTCGACGACGGCATCGCCTTTGCCGAGATCATTCAGGATCACGTCGACCTGCTCCACATCACATCGGGCGTCTATCAGGACCACGTCAACACGAAGGCGTTTTCGTCCATGTTCGACAAGCACGGCTGCAACCTCGACCTGGCCGCGGCCATCAAGGCGCACGTCCATGTGCCGGTCGTCTCCGTCGGCGGATTCAACGCGCCGGAGCAGATCGAGGAGGCCATCGCCTCCGGCAAGTGCGACTTCGTTGCGCTCGGCCGCCAGCAGATGGCCGATCCCGCGTTCGTGAACAAGGCCCTGACCGGCCATGCCGACGAGATCGCGCCGTGCCTGCGCTGCTCGTGCTTCAACCCGCTCGCGTCCGATCCGGACGCGCGGCCCATCCCGACGCTTTGGCACTGCGCCGTCAACCCCTGGGCCTACCGCGAGCTGCGCTGGCGTCAGGCGCCGCGGCCGCTCGGAAAGAGAAAGGTCCTCGTCGTCGGCGGCGGTGTGTCGGGCATGTATGCGGCCATCACGGCGGCCGAGCGCGGCCACGACGTCACGCTCTGCGAAAAGGAGACGAAGCTCGGCGGCCTTTTGTGGTTCACGGAGAAGGACACGGACAAGGAGTCGCTGCTGCGTTACCGCGACAGCCTCGCCGTCCGCTGCCGCACGTCCGGCGTGCGCGTGGAGCTCGGCTGCACCGTCACGCGCGAAATGATCGAGTCCATGGCGCCCGACGCCGTTATCTGCGCCGTCGGCTCGCACCCGTTCGTCCCGCCCATCCCGGGCATTGAGCGCGCCCGCCACGCCGTGGACGCCTATCACGATCTGGAGGCGCTGCGCGGCAAGCGCGTCGTCATCATCGGCGGCGGCGCCATCGGCTGCGAATCGGGCTATTTCTTCGCCAGCGAATGCGGCGCGAACGTCCAGATCCTCGAAATGCGCGACCAGATGGCCAAGGACTCCAATATGTCCCAGCGCATGGCGCTCCTGCCGCGCATGGACAAAGCCGGCATCATCCAGACGTGCTCCATCACGACGAAGGCCGTTACCGACGAGGGCGTCGTCTACGCCGACGCGGACGGAAATGAGCATCTTGCGCCGGCCGACCTCGTATTCTACTGCTGCGGCAACCGCTCGAACGACGACATCGTCGAGTCGCTGCGGGGCAGCTGCCCGACGTTCGTCGTCACCGGCGACGCCAACCGCGCCCGGACGGTCAAGGAAGCCACGTACGAGGGCTTCTGCGCCGCCATGGACATCCTGTGAGCGCTGAAACTGTGAACAAGGGGAGAACCCCCTTAAAAATAACAGAAAGGAAAGACTGAAATGAAGAGAACACTCGCACTGATCCTTGCAATTGTCCTGTCGCTGTCTCTGTTTGCTGCCTGCTCGTCGGGCGGCGACACGAACACGGATACGACGCCTGCCGGCGACTCCGGCACCACGACCACAACACCGTCCGGCGACCAGGGCGGCAAAGAAGACGGCGACACGGCGCCCGCGCCGTCGTCCGACGGCACGAACGCCCCGGCCTCCGAGGGCAAGACGTCCGTCACAATCGGTATGGTCGGCACGCACGACAGCTCCGACCCCTGCTCGGAGAGCTCGAACGACTTTGTCACGCAGATGATGCTCTATGACAAGGTCATGGAGATCGACGACCACACCGGCGAGCGCGTTTTCCGCATCCTCGACTCGTTCGAGTGGACGGACGACGTCACCATGAAGCTCGTGCTCCGCCAGGATGTCTACTTCGCCAACGGCGACCAGGCGACCGGCGAGGACCTGCTCTACTCGTTCTACAGCCAGGTCAAGGGCGTCGACGGCTCGGATAAGTCCCGCACGGACAAGATGGCCGTTTTCCGCTACATCGACTTTGACAAGTCCTACGTCGACGACGACGGCTACACCGTCTACATCGTCTGGCAGCAGCCCTACGCCCGCGCCGAACCCTCGCTCGACGTGTGCCTCATCCAGAAGAAGTTCGTCGAGGAGCATCCGGAGACGGACGAGATCTGGTACACCGACCCGCTCGGCACCGGCCCGTACAAGATCACGGATATGCAGCATGACGCGTACATCACCTTCACCCGCCGCGACGACTACTGGGATAAGGACAACTACACCTACGACGCCGAGCAGATCACGCTGAAGTTCTACTCCGACGAGACCGGCATGTACGTCGACTACCAGAACGGCGTCATCGACGCGATGTACAACGTCTCGGCCAACATCGTCGAGCAGGTCCAGAGCGCGAACACCGGCGTGGTCAACGCCGTCTCCGACGGCTCGTGCGCCATCCTCTGGTTCAACGAGAGCAACGAGTTCCTTTCCAACGCCAAGGTCCGCGAGGCCATCTGCTACGGCATCGACATGGACGCCGTCGGCCAGATCGCGTTCGGCTCGCTCTACAAAAAGCCGCATTCGTTCCTCCCCGAGGGCTTTGAGGGCTACACCGAGCACGAGGGCTACACGTACGACCTCGACCGCGCGCAGAAAGCGCTCGACGAGTCCGGCTACAAGGGCTCGGACATCAAGCTCCACATCGTCGCCATGAACGACGGCACGCAGCCGAAGATCGCCGAGACCATCCAGGGCTACCTGTCCATGCTCGGCATCACGCTCGACATCGAGACGCTCGACATGGGCACGGCGCTGCCGAAGATGCTCCAGCGCGACGGCACGGACTTCCAGTACTTCTCCAAGAATGGCGGCAACCCGACCGGTGAGCTGACGGCGCTCGTCGCCGGCAACGGCAAGGAGGCTCCGTTCCAGTGCACGGCCATCTACGACGAGGAGTACAACAAGCTCTGCGAAGAGATGACCTGGACGACCGACCACGAAAAGACGGTCAAGGGCTGCGAGGAAGTCGACAACTGGCTCTATGACAACTACTACGGCATCCCGGTCAACGACTCCCAGATGGCGCTCGTCTACAACCCGAACGTCATCTCCTCGTTCGACCAGTGCAGCATCCTCAGAGGCTGCCTGGGCAGCCTGACGCTCGCGTAAGCGCGCAGGAAAATCAAACATCAGCGGAGCGGGCCGGCCCGGTCGGGCCGGCCCGCTTGATATGAGAGGTGTGGATGTATGGCACGATTTATCATCAAGCGCCTGCTGTGGATGATCCCCACGCTTTTGGGCGTTCTGTTCATCATTTTTACGATCAACTACTTCACGCCGGGCGACCCCGCGCAGCTCTCGCTCGGCAGCGACTATACGGAAGAGGCCTATCAGACGGCCCGCGAGAATATGGGCCTCGACAAGCCGTTTCTCGTGCGCTATGCGCTCTATGTCAAGGGCATCGTGACGAAGTTCGACCTCGGCACGTCCTATGACACGAAGCGCCCGGTCAAGGACATGATCGCCGGCCGCATCGGCCGCACGCTCGCGCTCGGCGCGATGAGCTCGCTCGTCACGATCATATTCGGCGTGTCCATCGGCATTTTGTCGGCCGTCAAGCAGTATTCGCCCGTGGACTATCTGGCCACGGCGCTCGCGGTCATCTTCTCCGCCGCGCCGGGCTTCTGGGTCGGCCTGATGGCCATCATTCTGTTCTCGCTCAAGCTGCACTGGCTGCCGGCCGCCGGCCTCGGCACGTGGAAGCACTATGTGCTGCCCGTCATCTGCATGGGCCTGTCGCCGATGAGCATCGTCGTGCGCATGACGCGCACGAGCATGCTCGACGTCATCCGTCAGGACTACATCCGGACGGCGCGCGCCAAGGGCGTCGCGGAGCGGACGGTCATTTTCCGCCACGCGCTGCGCAATGCGCTCATCCCGGTCATCACGATCATCGGCATGCAGCTGACGATGATGTTCGGCGGCTCGTTTATCATCGAGTCCATTTTCTCCATCCCCGGCATGGGCATGCTCATGCTCACGAGCATCAACAATCTGGACTATCCCACGACGCAGGGCATCGTTTTTCTGCTGTCGACCTGCGTTTGTGTCATCAATCTGCTCGTCGACCTGGCCTACGCCGTGGTCGACCCGCGCATGAAGTCGCAGTTTGCCGGCAGCGGCAGAGCGAAAAAGGCGAAAGCGCCGGCGAAGAAGGAGGTGGTCTGACATGGCAAAGGCAAAAGCGGCCGAAGCGCCGCGCCTCGACACGCAGATGAAGCGCCGCGGCCAGTTCCATGAGGTCTGGCGCCGCTTCCGGCGGAACCATCTGGCCATGCTCGGCCTTATCATCGCGGCGCTGCTTGTGCTCGTGGCCATTTTCGCGCCGGTCATTTCGCCGTATGATCCGAACCTCATCGATCCGATCAACCGGCTCCAGATGCCCAGCCGCGCGCACCTGCTCGGCACGGACAACTATGGCCGCGACCTGCTCTCGCGCCTCATCTACGGCACGCGCGTCTCGCTCGGCGTCTCGCTGCTCGGCCTTGTCATCGCGCTGGCCATCAGCATTCTGTTCGGCGCGACGGCCGGCTACTTCGGCGGCCGGTATGAGAACGTGCTCATGCGCCTGACGGACATCCTCATGTGCATCCCGGGCGTGCTGCTCGCGGTGTCCATCTCGGCGCTGCTCGGCGTCGGCGTTGTCAATACGGCCATCGCCATCGCGGTCTCCGGCGTTGCGCCGGCCATCCGCATGCTGCGCGCGACCGTCATGCAGATCCGCGAGCAGGAGTACGTCGAGGCGGCCCGCGCGACCGGCTCGCGCAACGGGCGCATCATCTTCAAGCAGATCCTGCCCAACACGCTCTCACCGATCATCGTCGACTCGACGATGCGCATCGGCGGGAACATCCTTCAGATCTCGAGCCTGTCGTTCATCGGCCTCGGCGTCCAGCCGCCCACGAGCGAGTGGGGCTCCATCCTGAGCTCCGGTCAGGAGTTCATCACGACGTTCTGGCCGCTCATCACATTCCCGGGCATCGCCATCGTGCTGACCGTTTTCGCCTTCAACGTTATGGGCGACGGCCTGCGCGACGCGCTCGACCCGCGCATGAAGCAGTAAGGAGGCGGCTGAAACTATGAGTGAAAATCTGCTGGAAGTGAAAAACCTCGTCGTCCGCTATGTGACGATGGACGACACGGTCGAGGCCGTCAACGACGTCAGCTTCACCATCGGAAAAGGCGAGACGCTCGGCCTCGTCGGCGAGACGGGCGCGGGCAAGACGACGACGGCGCTGGCCATCCTGCGCCTGATCCAGTCGCCGCCCGGAAAGATCGAGTCCGGTCAGATCCTGTTTGACGGCGTCGACCTGCTCGGGCTCAACGAGCTCGGCATCCGATCCATCCGCGGCAAACAGATCTCCATGATCTTTCAGGACCCGATGACGGCGCTCAACCCGATCTTCCGCGTGGAGGACCAGATCTCCGAGGTCGTGCGCCTGCACGAAAAATGCACGGACAAAGAGGCCGTGGAGCAGGCGCGGAAAATGCTCGAGCTCGTCGGCATCCCGCGCGAGCGCGGCGCGGAGTATCCGCACCAGTTCTCCGGCGGCATGAAGCAGCGCGTCGTCATCGCCATGGCGC
>CAVFYN010000114.1:0-20001 GCA_963626425.1 Bacteroidaceae bacterium | reverse complement strand
CTATCCGGCTGGCTCCCCTGAAAGGGGAGCTGTCGGCGGAGCCGACTGAGAGGTTGAACCGTCCCCGTCCCGCATCGGGCCGCCGGGCGACCGCAAGGGTCGCCCCTACAGGCACGTCGCAAATTCGCTGCCGCGCAAAACCTCTCCGTCACGCCTTGCGGCGTGCCACCTCCCCTTGCAGGGGAGGCTTGGGCGCGGGCGGCTATTTCGGCGCGGCGCATTCCCGGCGGGCGGATGATATCCGCCCCTACAAGGGCGCGCCTGCCCCCGGGTGTCTGCCTGCGGCAGACACCCGGGGCTTTTTTGTGCGCGGGGGCTTGCGCGGCGGCGGGATTTGTGGCAGAATTAGAAGCGTCTATGCTTTACATTATATAAATAAGAGAAAGGGGGAACGCATCGTGAAGAAGCATCGGGTGTTTTCCATGCTCAAAACGTTCTCCAAGGGCGTGCGCGGGATGTTTGCGCTTGCGGTCATAACGGCGGGCTTGAGCATCGTGCTGAGCTTTCTGACGCCGCAGATCATCCGCTTTACGGTCGACTCCGTCGTGGGCGACGAAACAGCGCCGCTGCCGGCCATCGCATCGCGGATCATCGACGCGCTCGGCGGGCGCGGGGCGCTGCGGTCGCATCTATTTTACTGCGCGCTCGGCGTGGCGCTGTGCGCGGCGCTCTCGGCGCTCATGAACCATTTTTCGCGCGTGTCCATCGCAAAGGGCACGGAGGGGCTCATCTGCTCGCTGCGCCGGACGCTGTTCCGGCACATTCAGTACCTGCCGTTTTCCTGGCACACGGAAAATCAGACGGGCGACATGATCCAGCGCTGCACGTCGGACGTCGAGGTTATCCGCAATTTTATCTCCGCGCAGTGCATCGAGGTCGTGCGGACGATCATCCTGCTGACGATCGCCGTCGTGCTCATGTTCTCCATGAATACGACGCTCGCCGTCGTCTGTCTGCTGTTCATCCCGATCATCGTCGGCTACTCACTGTTTTTCCACAAGCGCATCCACCGGCTCTTCCGCGTCGCTGACGAGGCCGAGGGCGACCTGACGGTCAAGGTGCAGGAAAACCTGACGGGCGTGCGCGTCGTGCGCGCGTTCGGGCGCGAGCGGTATGAGCTCGATGAATTTGACCGCAAGAACGACGAATTTTCGAATCGCTGGATCGACATGGGCTACACGCTCGGCCTGTTCTGGGGCGTGGGCGACGCGGCCAGCTGCATGCAGATGCTGTGCGTCATCTGCGTCGGCGCGTATCTCGCGGCGAACGGGCGCATGACGCTCGGCGAGATGCTTGCGTTCATCAGCTATACCCAGACGCTCGCCGGCCCCGTGCGCTCGCTCGGGCGGACGCTGTCGGAATTCACGAAGTCGACCGTCTCGGCTGAGCGCCTGTGCGAAATTCTGGACGCCGAGCCCGAGCGCCCGTCGGAGGACGACGTCAAGCCCGACCTCAACGCGGACATCGTCTTTGACCACGTCCATTTTTCCTACGGCGGGCAGGAGGTCCTGCGCGACGTGTCGTTTACGATCCACTCCGGCCAGACCGTCGGCATTCTCGGCGCGACGGGCTCGGGCAAGTCGACGCTCACGTATTTGTTGAACCGCCTGTACGACCTGCCCGACGGCGCCGGGCGCATCACGATCGGCGGCGTGGACATCCGCAGCATCGACCGGAGCTATCTGCGCCGCAATGTCGGCCTCGTGCTGCAGGAGCCGTTTTTGTTTTCCAAGACGATCTATGAGAACATCACGGCCGCCTCGGCGGCGGCCACGCTCGGCGACGCGCGGCGCGCCGCGTCCATCGCGGCCGTCGACGAGAGCATCGAGTCGTTCCGCGACGGCTACGACACCGTCGTCGGCGAGCGCGGCGTCACGCTCTCGGGCGGGCAGAAGCAGCGCATCGCCATCGCGCGCACGCTCATGATGCACTGCCCGATCATGGTGTTCGACGACTCGACGAGCGCCGTCGACATGGAGACGGACGCGCAGATCCGCGAGGCGCTGCGCGAAAATACGGATACGTCGACCGTCGTGCTCATCTCGCACCGCATCAACACGCTCATGCAGGCCGACCAGATCCTGGTGCTCGAGGACGGCCGCATCACCGAGTCCGGCACGCACGACGAGCTCGTCGCGCAGGATGGGCTCTACCGCCGCGTGTACGACATGCAGCGCGGCGCGCACACGGAAGGAGGCGAGGGCGATGCGTGATTTTTCCACGTCGAAAACGACGCTGAAGTTCAGCCCCCAGGTCTGGAAGCGGCTGTGGCCGTACCTGAAGCTCGTGAAAAAGCCGATGCTCATCTCCATTGCCCTGATGGTCGTCTCCGCGGCCGTCGACGCGGCCATCCCGCTGTTTACGAGCTACGCCGTCAACCACTTTGTCGAGCGGAAAACGACGCAGGGACTGGCCGTGTTCGTCCTGGTGTACCTCGCGGCCATCATCGTGCAGGCCACGACGACGGTCATCTACTCGCGTCAGTGCATGATCACGGAGATGAACACCGGCAAGGCCATGAAGCGCGACTGCTTCGTCCACCTTCAGAAGCTGCCGCTCTCGTTCTACAACCAGACGAGCGTGGGGTATATCTTGGCGCGCGTCATGAGCGACACGAGCCGGCTGTGCGGCATGATCTCGTGGGGCGTCATCAACCTGTTCTGGAGCTTTTTCTACCTGGTCGGCATTCTGATCGCCATGTTCGCGCTCAATGTGAAAATGGCGCTGACCGTGCTGTGCATCGTGCCGGTCGTCGTGATCGTCACGATCATTTTCCAGCCGAAGCTCCTGCGAGCCAACGCCGGGATGCGCGCGGCGAACTCGCGCATCACCGGCTCGTTCAACGAGAATATTTCGGGCGCGAAAACGTCGAAAACGCTCGTCATCGAGGAGAAAAACTGCGCCGATTTCGAGGAGATCACCGGCCAGATGTACCGCGCGTCGCTCCACTCGGCGCGGCTGACGGCGCTGTACCTGCCGATCATCAGCTTCCTGGGCTCGATGGCCGTCGCGCTCGTGCTGTGGCGTTCGGGCGCGATGGTGCTGCGCGGCGCGCTGGACTTCGGCGTGCTCTCGGCGTTTATTTCCTACGGCCTGATGATTTTGGACCCGCTCGCGCAGATCGCGGGCATGCTGGCCGAGGTCATGAGCGTGCAGGTGAACTTGGAGCGCGTCGGCGCGCTGCTCGACGAGCCGTGCACGCAGGACGACACGGACGAGGTCAAGCGGAAATTCGGCGACGTGTTCGATCCGAAGCCGGAGACGTACCCGCCCATGCATGGCGCGGTGGAATTTGACCACGTCTGGTTCCGCTATCCCGACGCGGACGAGGACGACTATGTGCTCCGCGACATCTGCCTGAGCGTGCCGGCGGGCACGACGGTCGCGCTCGTCGGCGAGACGGGCGCGGGCAAGTCGACGATGGTGAACCTCGTCTGCCGCTTCTTCGAGCCGACGCGCGGGAGCGTCCGCATCGACGGCGTCGACGTGCGCGAGCGGAGCCTCAACTACCTGCACTCGAACCTCGGCTATGTCCAGCAGACGCCGCACCTGTTCTCCGGCACGCTGCGCGACAACATCCGCTACGGAAGGCTCTCTGCCACGGACGAGGAGATCGAGCGCGCGGCAAAGCTCGTCTCGGCCGACCGCATCGCAGCCAAGCTCGAGCACGGCTACGACACGGACGTCGGCGAGGGCGGCGACCGCCTGTCCACCGGCGAAAAGCAGCTTGTCTCGTTCGCGCGCGCCGTCGTGGCCGATCCGCCGCTTTTTATCCTCGACGAGGCGACGAGCTCCATCGACACCGAGACCGAGCACCTCATCCAGGACGCCATCGACCGCGTGCTGGCAGGCCGCACGTCGTTCATCATCGCGCACCGCCTGTCCACGATCCGCAGCGCCGACCTCATCCTGCTCGTCGGCGAGGGCGGGATCTTAGAGCGCGGCAGCCACGACGAGCTCATGGCCCAGCGCGGGCGGTATTACGAGCTGTACACCGCCATGCAGATCCGCGACGCGTCCGAGCGCAGCGGGTTTGCATCTCAAACGTGACCCGCTTCGCTGGGCGCCCGTTTGAAAGAGAGTGCGCCCTGACTGCGCGCATAATTTGTGTGCACCGGCACACAAATTCCACACTTGCAGGGCGTAACGTATTTTTTCCGACGCACATGTCGCCGAAAAAAATGATCCCAATTTATTTCGCCGCTGCGGCGGCGAAACTCTACGAGGTTTATGGAAAAATCCCCGCTGGCGAAAGCCAGCGGGGATTTTTTGCGCTTATTCTTCGGGATCTGATCCCGGCTCGGCGTCGGCGGTATCGCCGGAGGCGCCGGGCTCGGGGTCGTCGGTCTGCGGGGTGCCGTGCGGCGTTTTCTGGTCGAGGAAGCCCTCAGGCACGGTCCACTCGTTCGTCGTGGACAGCACGGTCCCGTCGCTTGCCAGCTGGCAGACGGTCACGACCGTGCCGGGCTCGGGCTCGCTTCCGGGGACGTGGAGCGTGTTGCGGTTGATGAGGACGGTTTTCTGCTTCGCGCCGTCGTAGAACACGACGCTCGACTCGTTGAAGCCGTAGCCGGAGACGAACACGCCGTCTTCAATGTGCGCCGCGTGGACGAGGCGGATGTCGCCGTAGCCCATCTGGAGCTCCGTCGGCGCATACGGGTTTTCGCCGCCCCAGACGCTCATGTCGCCGAAGAGCATGTCGTATTCGAGCACCTCGAGGTCCTTCTGGTAGCTGTCCTTGTCCATGCACGTCTGGTGCAGGCGCGTCATGATGCCCGTGTCGTTGCCGATGAGGCCCATGACATAGGCCGAGAGCTGGTAGGCGGCAAGGTCGCGGTCGTCCGCGCCGAGGTCGTAGTTGCTCCAGAGGACGTACTCCGTCGCGAACAGGTCGCCCGTCGTGACGTCGTCCTCCGTCAGCTCGAAGTTCGGCAGATGGTCGCCGTAGAGCACGAGCACAGTCGGCTCGTCGATGGCCGAGAGCGCGTCCGTGAGGGAGCACAGGAAGTCGTCGACCTCTTTGACCTGGTTGATATAGTACGTGTACGACGCCTGAAGGCTCTCCTGCCCCTCCTCGAAGCCGGACGTGATCTGGATGGGCTCGGCGCGCTCGGCCTCGAGATCCGTCGGATACTTGCCGTGCGGCTGGACGGAGATGGCGTAGATAAAGTCGCGCGTGTCGGACGCGGAGATGGCGCGGACGATCTCGTCCGTCAGGCATTTGTCCTTCGGCCAGCCGACGGACGTGTACTCGAGATTATACATATATTCATCCGACACGAACCGGTCAAAGCCGAGGTGGGCAAAGACGAGGTTGCGGTCGTAGAACGTGGCGGTGTTGTCGTGGATGGCCGTGGCGGTGTAGCCGCACTCGCGCAGGTTGTAGGCCATGGACTCGCACGTCTGGTCGCGCAGCACCGTGATGTACGGGTATTCGCCCGCGCCGAAGTAGTCCAGGCTCATGCCCGTGAGCACCTCAAACTCCGTGTTGACCGTGCCCGCGCCGTACGTCGGGACGGTGAGGAAGCCGGAGGGATACTCGTCCTTGAGCTGCTCGTAGTACGGGTTCGGATCCTCGGAATACGTCAGGTTTTTCAGGTGGTTGACGTCGATGAACGACTCAAGCTGGAGGAAGATGACGTTCGGTTCGATCTTCTCCTGCTCCGGCTCGGGCTCGGGCTTCGGCTGCGGGGCGGGCGTCTCGGGTTCGGCCGGCGGCTCGGGCGCGGTGATTTCGTCCAGCACGCCCTCGACGGTCTCCTCGGAGTATTCGTCCGGCTCGTCGATGCCGTGGTCGATGACGCTGACGAGGAAGCAGTACGGCAGGCCGTAGTCGCGGTACGCCTTCGTGAGGTTGCTGTACGAGTTCGACAGCACGTCCGCGTGCAGCAGCAGCGGCGTGCCGCCGCCGACCATGACGGCCGCGATGAGGATGAGCGCGACGGACGATTTCCAGTGCCGCGCCTGCTTGCCCGCCTTGATGCACAGCAGCACGAGCAGCGCGATGACCACAACGATGGCCACGAGGATCAAAATCATCTGCCAGACGGTCAGATAGACGTCCATGATATAGATGACGGAGAAAAACAGCTTGAAGTCGACGGCGGAGAGCGGCGTATTGCGGAAGCACTGCAAAACGAAGTTCGCAATGGACACCGTCAGCCACGGCAGGGCGAGCAGCGTCATCGCGAAGATCTGCCGCCGGAACAGGCACGAGAGCGAGAGCGTCAGCAAAATGAGCGCGAAGTTGTAGATCATGAGCGACGGCTCCGTCACGAGCCGCGTGAGCGCGACGCCGAGCGAGCGCTGGTTTAAGATCTCAATGAGCAGGTTCAAAAGGCACGCCGTGACCAGGCAGCGCACGGCCGGATAGGAAAACGCGCGGCGCACACGCGCACGCCACTGCGGATTCGGGGTGGACATGGAGTTTTCACGCCTCTTTCAAATCAGATATTCCGGAGGTTAAACCGGGGTAAAAGAAGTGTAAACTATATATAAAGAGATTACCGGCACATACATTACCCGAAAATCGCGAAAAATGCAAGTCCTGCGTCAAAAACGCGTCAAAATGGAAACAATCTGTGAACATTCCGGGCCAATGTGTTGCGATTTGGGAAGAACCTGCTATAGTAAGTTTTGAAAAGAACAGGCCCCGGCCTGAAAGGAAGATACGCAATGCCCAACATCATCGGAATCGACCTCGGAACGACGAACAGCTGCGTCGCCGTGCTCGAGGGCGGCGAGCCGACCGTCATCCCCAACGCGGAGGGCGGCCGGACGACGCCGTCCGTCGTCGCGTTCGCCAAGACCGGCGAGCGCATGATCGGCGAAATGGCCAAGCGCCAGGCGGTGGCCAATCCCGAGCGCACCATCTCGTCCATCAAGCGCGAGATGGGCTCGGACTATAAAGTGAAGATCGACGGCCGGAGCTTCTCTCCGCAGGAGATCTCGGCCATGATCCTCTCGAAGCTCAAAGCGGACGCGGAGAGCTACCTCGGCGGCCCCGTGACGGACGCGGTCATCACCGTCCCGGCCTATTTCACGGACGCGCAGCGCCAGGCGACGAAGGACGCCGGCACGATCGCGGGGCTCAACGTCCGCCGCATCATCAACGAGCCGACGGCCGCCGCGCTGGCCTACGGCGTGGACAAGGAGCAGGCGCAGAAGATCATGGTCTACGACCTCGGCGGCGGCACGTTCGACGTGTCGGTGCTCGACATCAACTCCGGCGTCATCGAGGTCATGGCCACGGCCGGCAACAACCATCTCGGCGGCGACGATTTTGACGCGTGCATTGTCGACTACCTCGTCTCGGAGTTCAAAAAGGAGACGCGCGTCGACCTCCGGCGCGACATGGCGGCCATGGGCCGCGTGCGCGAGGCGGCCGAGAAGGCGAAGATTGAGCTGTCCGGCGTCACGAGCACGAATGTGAACCTGCCGTACCTCACGGCGGGCAAAAACGGGCCGCTGCACATGGACATCACGCTCACGCGCGCGAAGTTCAACGAGCTCACGGGCCACCTCGTCCAGGCGACGATGGGCCCCGTGCGCCAGGCCATGGACGACGCGGGCCTCACGACGGCCGATCTTTCCAAGATCCTGCTCGTCGGCGGCTCGACGCGCATCCCGGCCGTGCAGGATGCCGTGCGCACGTTCACGGGCAAGGAGCCGTTCCGCGGCATCAACCCGGACGAGTGCGTCGCCATGGGCGCGTGCCTGCAGGGCGGCGTCCTCTCGGGCGACGTGAAGGGCCTGCTGCTGCTCGACGTCACGCCGCTTTCGCTCGGCATCGAGACGGTCGGCGGCGTGTGCACGCGCATCATCGACCGCAACACGACCATCCCCATCAAAAAAAGCCAGGTGTTCACGACGGCGTCGAACTTCCAGACGAGCGTCGAGGTCCACGTATTGCAGGGCGAGCGCCAGATGGCCTCGCAGAACAAGACACTCGGCAAATTCCGCCTGACCGGCATCCGCCGGGCCATGCGCGGCGTGCCGCAGATCGAGGTCACGTTCAGCATCGACACCAACGGCATCGTCAACGTCTCCGCGCGCGACCTCGGCACGGGCAAATCGCAGGAGATCACGATCACGGCCTCGTCGAACCTCTCGCAGGCGGACATCGACCGCGCCGTGCGCGAGGCGCAGCAGTACGCGGCCGACGACGCGCGCATGAAGGCCGAGGCCGAGGCGCGCAACCGCGCCGAGACGCTGCTCTATAGCGCGCAGACGGGGCTCCGCAGCGTGGAAAAATCGCGCCGCGCGCCGGTCGAGGCTGCGGAGAAGCAGCTCAAAAAGGCCATGCGCGGCAAGGACAACGGCGCGATTATCGCCGCGTGCGACGAGCTCGAGCGCGCCATGGCGGACGCCGGCATCCACCCGGACGCGCAGACCGAGCAGCCGGGCGACGACGGTTATGTCGACGCGAACTTCAACTCCGTCGACGACGGGAAGGAATAAGCGTGTTCGGCTATGTCATGGCCGACCCGGCGGCGCTGGACGACGCGCAGCTTGCGCGCTACCGCGGCTGCTACTGCGGCCTTTGCCGCGCGCTCTACCGCCGCCACCGCAGCCATGTGACGCTGACATACGATATGACGTTCCTCGTGCTGCTGCTCACGTCGCTCTATGAGCCGGACGAGGAGCACGGCGAGCTGCGCTGCGCCGCGCACCCCGTGAAAAAGCACGGCTATTGGCGCAGCGAGTGGACGGATTACGGCGCGGACATGAACCTCGCGCTGGCGTATCACAAGTGCATGGACGACTGGAACGACGACAGGAGCTTTCCGCAGCTGCTGCTTGCGCGGCGGATGAAAAAGCGCTACGCGCGCGTGCGGGCGGCCTATCCGCGCCAGTGCGGGGCCATGGAGGACTGCATGGCGCGCCTCGGGCAGATCGAGCGCCGCGACGGCTCGGCCGACGAGGCGGCAAACTGCTTCGGCGAGCTTATGGCGGCGCTCTTTGCCCCGCGGGACGACCTCTGGCGCGGCATCCTCTCGCGCCTCGGCGCGGCGCTCGGGCGGTTTATTTATATGATGGACGCCGCGCTCGACCTGCCGGACGACGAAAAGCGCGGGCGGTATAACCCCATCCGGCTCCTGCCGGATGACTCCGCGCTGCGCGCCGAGCCGGGGCAGGCGCTGGCCATGCTGTTGGCCGAGGCGAAGCAGGAATTTGAAAAGCTGCCGCTCGTGCAGGATTACGCGCTTCTGCGCGGCATTCTCGACACGGGCGTGTGGCAGAAATACGCCGCTGCGCGGCAGAAAGGCAAGGTGCCGGGATGAAGGACCCATACAGCGTACTCGGCGTCAGCCCGGACGCGAGCGACGAGGAGATCAAGGCGGCCTACCGCCGCCTGGCCAAGAAATATCACCCCGACCTCAACCCCGGCGACGAGGAGGCCGCGCGGAAGATGAACGAGGTCAACGCGGCCTACGAGCAGATCAAAAATCCGCAGCCCGAGCAGCAAAGCTACGGCCCGAACCCCGGCTACGGCCAGAGCCAGGGCGGCTACGGCGGCCAGACCGGCGGGTACTACGATCCGTTTTCGGACTTCTGGGGCTTCGGCGCGGGCGGCTACAGCGAGCCGGAGTGGCACGCGTCGCCGGAGTTTTCGACGGTGGAGCACTTCCTGCGCGCGCAGGAATACGACAGCGCGCTGCGGCTTCTGTCCGAGACGCCGGAATCGCGCCGCACGGCCGAGTGGTACTATCTGAGCGCCGAGGCGAACTACGGCCTCGGCAACCGCATGGCCGCGCTGGATGCGGCGCGCCGCGCCTGCGCCATGGAGCCGGACAACGCGGCGTTTTCCGAGCTTTTGCAGCTCATCGAGAGCGGCGGCAGCGCCCACACGGGCTTTTCCTCCGGCGCAAACTACTGCGCCGCGGACAACGCCGCGGGCCGTCTCTGCCTCGGCCTGTGCCTGGCCCAGGTGTTCTGCCGGTACGGCATGTACTGCTTCTATTGCTGACAGAATTCTGGAAAAATCGGGCGTTGACAAGCGCGGGAAATTCCGTATAATGGGAGATAAGAGGTGAGAGAGATGCTCGATGAGAAGGATCTTGCGACCATTCAGGAAATGATGGATGGCCAGCAGAAGGAAATCTTTGCGGTCATGGATGCCCAGAAGGCTGAACTTGTTGAGGCAATGGCGGCTCAGAAGACTGAAATCTTCGAGGCTATGGGCCTTCAGAAGAAAGAGCTTTTAGAGACGATGGATGCCCAGAAGACCGAACTTTATGACGCGATGGCGAAGCTGCGCGAAGATCTTCTGCGGGATATGACGGCCGCGATGCGGGTGCTCATCGAGTCTTCCATCACGCCGCAGTTCAAGCTGCTGGCGGAAAACCAGCAGATCATGATGGAAACGCTGACCCCGAAGGCACGGACCGAGGAACTCGAGGACGAGCTTGACGTCCTGCGCGGCGCCGTCCGGCAGCACAGCGCGGACATCGCATCCCTCAAAAAAGCAGTACATATCTAAAATCAACGCAAAGCCCCGCATGGCGTGTGCCATGCGGGGCTTTTTCTCATTTTTTATGCAGAAGCGGGGTATACGTATTGTCGTCGTCGAGCGTCTCATACGGCTCGGGCCAGGGGACGGTGTTCTGGGGCGGGACGACGGGGGAGTAGGGCGCGTGCAGCGGGCCGGGGTCGGTGACGATGGGCGGGTCGTCCCAGCCGAAGTCGCCGCGGACCTCGGGGTCGCACAGCTGCAAATAGGCCTCGCGGGCCCAGTTGCCGGCGTCCATGCTGCCGGGCAGATCCGGGCAGACCTGCTCGTGGAGGTATTTCCACTCGCCGTCCTCGCACACGAAGTCCGAGCCGTAGCGCTCCCAGAGCATCATGCAGTACGGCCCGCGCGAGGAGAGCCGCGAGTGGATGACGCCCGGCGTGATGAAGCTGCCGCGGGCGGACTGGCCGTCGGCGGCGACCTCGATGACGTCGGTCACGAGCGTGTGGACGGACGCCTCCATGAGCGGGCGCGGGTCCTTGCCGCCGAGCTCGGGATACTGCTGATAGAGCTCGAGCCAGTTTTCAAACGCCTGCTTGTCATACTTCGTGACGGAGCCGTACCAGACCTGGTCAAACCCGCGCATGCGGCCGAAGGCGTGCGCCCACGAGCACTCGTCCGAGTGCGACCAGATCGTGCCCCACTCGCCGGTGGAGTCGGCGCGGCCGTGCAGATACGTGTGGCGCGCCTTGACATTTTCCACGGCCTGCGAGGCCGCGGCGTTGCGGATGCGATCGTGCAGCGTCAGCTCGCTCATTTGTAATTCCTCCCTTCGCCGCCGGCAAACTGGAACACCTCGGGCGCGTGGAAGCCCTCGGGGCCGTAGCTGTCGGCGGGATCGAACGTGTCATAGGGCTTCGGCATCGGCGGGTAGTCGTCCCACCAGTTGAACGTCGCGTCGTGCGTGATGCAGGGGATGGTCGGCGTGCCGAACTCGAGCTGGACGGGGTCGGCCTCGTAGTGCGGGTACGGGTCCTGATCGTGGATGTCCGTGCCGGCCTCGCACGTGAGGTCCGTCGCGGCGACAAGGTGCCAGATCTTCCACTGGCCGTCCTCCTTGAGAAAATCGAACGCGAGCTTTTCCGGCGCCCAGATGGCTTTGGCCGTGCCGTCCGGCAGGGCCCACGTCTCCGTGGCGATGGCGTAGAACAGCGCGCGGGCCGTTTTGCCGTCGCCCGCGAGCTCGACGAGGCCCGTCGTGGCCGGATGGCTGGACAGGCAGCCGCGGTTTAAGTTCCCGTCCGCGTTTTCAACGGCCGGGTCGGCCGCGGCGATGGCGGCGAGCTGCTCGCGCCGGTCGCGCGCGTGCTTTTCGACGTAGTAGCCGTAAATGGCGTCCATGCCGACGTAAAAGCCGGTGTTGCGGCCGAACGAGGCCGTCTTTTTCGCGTCCTCGCCCGCGACCCAAAGCTCGCGCAGCTCGCGCTCGCGCCACTCGTTGGCCTGATAGACGCCGCGCTTGTACACGAGCTTTTTGATGTCCTCCACGTCCCAGACGCGGCGGATGAGCTCGTCGTCGGTGTAAGTCCTTTTCATCGTGCCGCCTCCTTCTGCGCGTAAGAAAATGTTTCCGCGAGCGTCTCATACGGCTCCGGGATGCGCGGGGCCTCCGTCAGCGGCCGCGCGGGGGAGTACATGGCGCGAAGCGCCGCGCGCGCGGTGTATTCGGGGTAGGAAAAATCGGAAAGCGCCGCAAACGCCGGGTCGGCGGGCAGCGGCTCGGCCGGCTTGCCCCAGCTCTGGCCGCAGATGCAGTCGACGTCACCGGCGTAGAGCAGGTGCAAAATGCGCCATTCGCCGTCCTCGCGGACAAAGTCCGCGGCGAACCAGCCCCACGTCCAGTGCGCGAGCGGGCCGCAGGCCTCCACGTCGTTGTACGCGCCCTGGCAGTGCCACAGGCCCTTGGCCGAGTTCCCGTCGCCCGCGATCTCGATGATGGGGCAGACCATGGGGCGGATCTTGAACGGGCCCGCGCCGTAGATTTCCTCGTCGGACTTGCCGCCGAGGTGCTCGGGGAATTTCTGCTGCATGAGCTTCGCGACGAGGGCGTTGCGCGCGCGGCAGGCGTCATAATACCCGCCGACGGCGGCCTGACCCTCGTAGTAGCCGTCGTTGAAGCCGAGGTAGACGTCGTCTGCGCGGCTCCAGAAGCGCTCCATGATCTCGCCCTCGCGGTTGAGCAGAACGCAGTTGGCGTACTTGCCCATGAGGTTCTTGACGGCGCGCTGATCCGCCCAGCGCTGCGTCAGCTGCTCTGTTGTGAACATCGGACAGCTCCTTTCTCGTAAAAAACTATTTGTATTCTACCATAGACCCTTGCGCGAGAAAACACTTATTTGATATAATGGTGTCGTTTATTCATGCAAATTATGAAACAGGAGGATTCATACCATGGACGAGAGCTTGGCATCCCGCCTCGAGGCGCTCGAGCGCGAGGTGCAGCGGCAGAGCGATTACATCGCCATCGCGAACCTCATGGGGCGGTATCAGTACCTGCACACCGCGGGCAAAATGGACGTCATCGGCCGGGAGCTGTTTGCCTCCGGGCTGCCGGACGCCCACAGCGAGTACGGCCCGCTCGGCGTGTTCGGGCCGGAGAAGTCCGTTGAATTTTTTGACGCCATGACCGAGCGCTTCACGCACGGCGCGGGTGAGGTCGAGGCGGGCCTTCTCGAGCTGCACCAGATCACGACGCCCGTCATCGAGATCGCGGGCGACGGCAAGACGGCCAAGGCCATGTGGATGAGCACGGGCGCGATTTTGATGCGCAACGACCCGGACGCCGAGAGCGGAAAGAGCGCGACGTGGGACTCCGGCAAGTACGCCGTGGACTTCATTAAGATTGACGGCCAGTGGAAGATCTGGCACCTGCACGTGTGCGACCTGTGGCGGACGGACTTCGACGAGAACCCCGTCGAGAACGACGTGCCCATGCCGCGCGGCACGACGCAGGCCATGCTCGACAACTACCTCGCCCGCGCCGCCGCCGGCGAGGATGTCCGCCCGGGCGGCATGCCGATGCCGGACGGCCCGACGACGTTCTGCTACAGCTATGCATATGACTCCCACGCGCCCGCCGAGCCGCTGCCGCCGGAGCCGTATGAGACGTTTTCGGAGACATTTTCTTACTGAAAAAACAGCGGGCCATAATTTTAGACCGAAAAAATTACGGTTTGCAGTAATTTTTTCGGCGGACATCGAATTTTGCATTGTGAAAGTGCATTTCTGGTGTGTTTCACCGGTGGACACCATGAAATTTGCAAGTTCGATATGCTGATGCGTCAAAATTAACGCTAATTTTTTCGGAAGTTTACCGAAACTATTGGGAATATGTTGCGAAACCATGCGCGCAGCCTTATAATTTTTGTTCAATTGCGAGATTCTTCGCCAAACGCTTGCAATCGCCCGTGCGATGCTTTATGATGTAGTCCATCAAAGTAAAGCACGGGCCTTTCACAAGCTCACGCTTTTGCGCTGTAAATCAAAGGAGGAACTCACAATGAACAAAGTGAAAAGACTGCTTGCGCTGCTGCTTGCTCTGTGCATGGTCTTTGCGCTGGTCGCCTGCTCGAGCGATAAGGGCTCGAGCGACAACGGCGGCTCTGCCTCGACCGGCAGCAATTCCGACAAGACTGATTCGACCGGCTCCGGCGACGCCGGCTCGTCCGATTCCGGCGACGCGTCCACCGGCTCGTCCGACGGTGTTTTCAAGCTCGGCGGCATCGGCCCGCTGACCGGCGACGCCGCCATCTACGGCAACGCCGCCATGAACGGCGCGCAGATCGCCGTTGACGAGATCAACGCCCTCGGCGGCATCCAGTTCGAGCTGAACGCCCAGGACGACGAGGCCGACGGCGAGAAGGGCATCAACGCCTACAACAACCTCAAGGACTGGGGCATGCAGGTCCTCGTCGGCCCGGTCACGACCGGCTCGGCCATCGCCGTTTCCTCGAAGTGCTATGAGGACCGCGTCTTTGCCATGACGCCGTCCGCCTCCTCGCCGGACGTCATCGACGGCAAGGACAACATGTTCCAGGTCTGCTTCACCGACCCGAACCAGGGCGTCGGCTCGGCGGACTACATCGCCGAGAACTTCGCCGGCGCGAAGGTCGCCGTCATCTACCGCAACGATGACGCCTACTCGCAGGGCATCCGCGACACGTTCGTCTCCGAGGCCGAGGCCAAGGGCGTCGAGGTCGTCTATCAGGGTACGTTCACGGCCGACACCCAGACGGACTTCTCCGTCCAGCTGACGGGCGCGCAGTCCGCGGGCGCGGACCTCGTGTTCCTGCCGATCTACTACCAGCCGGCTTCCGTCATCCTCAACCAGGCCGACGCCATGGGCTATGAGCCGACGTTCTTCGGCGTCGACGGCATGGACGGCATCCTGACCATGGAGGGCTTCGACCCGTCCCTGGCCGAGGGCGTCTACCTGCTTACGCCGTTCTCCGCCGATGCGCAGGACGACATGACGAAGAGCTTCGTCGCCGAGTACGAGGAGCGCTTCGGCGAGACCCCGAACCAGTTCGCCGCCGACGGCTATGACGACGTCTACGCCATCAAGGCCGCCCTCGAGAAGGCCGGCTGCACGCCGGACATGAGCGCGCAGGACATCTGCGAGGCCATTGTCGGCGCCATGACCGAGATCTCCGTCGACGGCCTGACCGGCACGGGCATGACGTGGGACGCCTCCGGCGCCGTCTCCAAGGCCCCGATGGCCGTCGTCATCCGCGACGGTGTGTACGTGACTCCGTAACGATCGGAACGTTCCAATCCCAGAAAACGCAAGGTGGGCTGCCGGGACTTCTCCCGGCAGCCGCCCTGTATTTCTATGGCAGAAACGGGCGCATCGGATTTTGCGCTCCGGCGCGTCCGTTTCTGCCATAGCAAGCGAAAAGAGAGGTGGATGATCCATGGAATTCCTGTCCTACCTGATCAGCGGTATCAGCCTCGGCAGCGTGTATGCGATCATAGCGCTCGGCTATACCATGGTCTACGGCATCGCCAAGATGCTCAACTTCGCCCACGGCGACGTCATCATGATCGGCGGCTACATCTCGTTCATCGCCGTCGCGGAGCTCGGCCTGCCCGGCTGGGCGTCCGTGCTGATCGCGATGGTGGTCTGCACGATCCTCGGCATCCTCATTGAGGGCCTGGCGTACAAGCCGCTGCGCGCGGCGCCGTCGCTCGCCGTGCTCATCACGGCCATCGGCGTGAGCTACTTCCTGCAGAATGCGGCGCTGCTCATCTGGGGCGCCTCGGCCAAGAACTACACGCCCATCGTCACGGGCAGCCTGACGCTCGCGGGCGGCGCGCTCTCTATTAAATATGTGTCGATCCTGACCGTCGCGGCGTGCATCGTCATCATGATCGGCCTGACGCTCTTCACCAGCCGCAGCAAGATGGGCAAGGCCATGCGCGCCTGCTCGGAGGACAAGGGTGCGGCGGAGCTCATGGGCATCAACGTCAACCGCACGATCTCCATGACGTTCGCCATCGGCTCGGCGCTTGCGGCCATCGCGGGCGTGCTGCTGTGCTCGTACAGCCCGTCGCTGCTGCCGACGACCGGCTCCATGCCCGGCATCAAGGCGTTCACCGCCGCCGTGTTCGGCGGCATCGGCTCCATCCCGGGCGCGTTCCTCGGCGGCATCCTCATCGGCATCATCGAGGCGCTGGCCAAGGCGTACATCTCCACGCAGCTCGCCAACTCCATCGTCTTTGCGGTGCTCATCATCGTGCTTCTGGTGCGCCCGGCCGGCCTGCTCGGCCGCTACGTGCCGGAGAAAGTCTGAGGTGACGGCTATGAGAAGACTCGGTGAAATGAAAAAGACGACGAAGGTCGACTTTGCCACGTATCTCGGCGTCATCGTCGCGTTTGTGATCGTCTCCATCCTCAATGGGCAGGGCATGCTGTCGAACTCGCTGCAGGGCCTGCTCGTGCCGATCTGCTGCTACATCGTCATGGCGCTCTCGCTCAACCTGACCGTCGGCATCCTCGGCGAGCTGAGCCTCGGCCACGCGGGCTTTATGAGCGTCGGCGCGTTCTCGGGCGTCATCGCGGCCATGAGCCTTCAGTCGGCCATCCCGAACGACGCGGTGCGCCTTGTGGTCGCCATGGTTATCGGCGCCATCGTCGCGGCCGTCGCGGGATTTCTCATCGGCATCCCGGTCCTGCGCCTCAACGGCGACTATCTGGCCATCGTCACGCTCGCCTTCGGCGAGATCATCAAGGAGCTCGTCACGTGCCTCATCGTCGGCTATGACAGCAACGGCCTGCACATCGCCTTCAACCTGACCGGCACGAAGAGCATCAGCGACCTCGGCCTGCTTGACGACGGCTTCGCCATCATCAAGGGCGCGCAGGGCGCGACGGGCACGCACACCATCGCCACATTCACGGCCGGCTTCGTGCTCATCCTCGTGACGCTGTTCGTGATCCTGAACCTCGTGCGCAGCCGCACGGGCCGCGCGGTCATGGCCATCCGCGACAACCGCATCGCGGCCGAGAGCGTCGGCATCCAGATCACGAAGTATAAAATGATCGCGTTCGTCATCTCCGCGGCGCTCGCCGGCGCGGCCGGCGCGCTGTACGGCCAGAACTATTCGAACCTCGTCGCCTCGAAGTTCAACTTCAACACGTCCATCCTCGTGCTCGTGTTCGTCGTGCTCGGCGGCCTGGGCAATATGTGGGGCTCCATCATCGCCGCGACGCTCCTTTACATCCTGCCGGAGCTGCTGCGCAGCGTGGGCGACTACCGCATGCTCGTGTACGCCATCGCGCTCATCGTCGTCATGCTCGTGACGAACAACCCGCGGGCCAAGGCGCTGTTCGGCCGCCTGCTCCCGAAGCGGAAGGAGGGCAAAGCCCATGTCTAAGCAGACGTTTGAAAAGGGGAAAATGGTCCCCGTTCCCAGCCGCGGCATCATCCCCGAGCGCGACGTGAACGACATCCCCGTGCTCGAGTGTACGCATCTGGGCATCGACTTCGGCGGCCTGCACGCCGTCGAGGACTTCAACCTCACCATCGGCCGGACGGAGATCGCCGGCCTCATCGGCCCGAACGGCGCCGGCAAGACGACGGTGTTCAACCTGCTCACGAAGGTCTACAAGCCGACGCACGGCACCATCCTGCTCGACGGCGTCGACACGGCGGGCTACGACACCTCGCACATCAACCGCATGGGCATCGCCCGCACGTTCCAGAATATCCGCCTGTTCTCGAACCTGTCCGTTGAGGACAACGTCAAGATCGGCCTGCACAACCAGATGCGCTACTCGACGGCGTCGGGCATCCTGCGTCTACCGGCGTACTGGCGGCAGGAGAAGGCCGCGCACGCCCGCGCGCTCGAGCTGCTGCGCATCTTCGACATGGAGGGTCTGGCCGACGCGCCCGCGGGCAGCCTGCCCTACGGCGCGCAGCGCCGCCTCGAGATCGTCCGCGCGCTCGCCACGGAGCCGAAGCTGCTCCTGCTCGACGAGCCGGCCGCGGGCATGAACCCGTCCGAGACGGCCGAGCTCATGGAGAACATCGTCAAGATCCGCGACACGTTCCACATCGCCATCATGCTCATCGAGCATGACATGAACCTCGTCATGGGCATCTGCGAGGGCATCTGCGTGCTGAACTTCGGCCGTGTCATCGCCAAGGGTACGGCTGAGGAGATCCAGCAGAATCCGGCCGTTATCGAGGCGTACCTCGGCAAGAAAAAGGAGGGCTGAGCGACATGCTGAATGTTTCGGACATCAACGTCTACTACGGCGCCATCCACGCCGTCAAGGACGTCAGCTTTGAAGTGAGCGACGGCGAGATCGTCACGCTCATCGGCGCAAACGGCGCCGGCAAGTCCACGATCCTGAACACCATCGCGGGCCTGCTCCGCTCCAAGACCGGGTCCATCGAGTTCTGCGGCGAGCCGCTCGGCGGCGTCCCCGCGTACAAGACGGTCGCGCGCGGTCTCGCGCTCGTGCCGGAGGGCCGCCGCGTGTTTTTGCAGATGACGGTGCAGGAAAACCTTGAGATGGGCGCGTATACGCAGGGGAATTCCACGGTCGAGCCCGGCCTCGCGCGCGTGTACGAGCAGTTCCCGCGCCTGAAAGAGCGCTACCGCCAGATCGCCGGCACGCTCTCCGGCGGCGAGCAGCAGATGCTGGCCATGGGCCGTGCGCTCATGTCGAATCCGAAGCTGCTCATGCTCGACGAGCCGTCCATGGGCCTTGCCCCGCTGCTCGTGGAGCAGATCTTCGACATCATCCGCCAGCTCCACGAGGCCGGCACGACGATCCTGCTCGTCGAGCAGAACGCGCAGATGGCGCTCTCCGTCGCCGACCGCGCCTACGTCCTCGAGACCGGCAAGATCTCCATGAGCGGCGACGCGCATGAGCTTTTGGAGGACGACCGCGTCCGCAAAGCCTACTTAGGCGGCTGATCCCGAAACGAGACCCGCTTCGCTGGGCTCTCGTTTCGATAGGATTGCAGCCCGACTGCGCGCACGCCCCGCCCGCAGGGCGGGACGCACACTTGCGGGCTGAGCGGTATTTTTTCCGAGGTACACGCCCCCGGAAAAAATGATTTTGATTTGATTTGCGCCTGCGGGCGCAAACTCTGCGAGGCTGTTTGAAAACTGAGAGCCCGTATGCAGTTTGCATACGGGCTCTTTTTTACGAACTTTCAAATGCTCACTATTTCGTGCATTTTCTCCGGTTTTCAGGAAAGTGCTTGCATATGGTTTGTGCGCTTTGTATAATTGAGCCATCTGATATATGGAGAGGATGGAACCCCCTATGAAGCCCAGATACCCGCACCTTCTTTCGCCGGTCAAGGTCGGCGACATTGTTCTCAAGGACCGCTTCGTGTCCGGCAACGCCCTGCCGCACTTCCTGCAGGGCCCGGAGACGTTCCCGTCCGAGCAGGTCATCCAGCACATGGTCGACATGGCCAAAAACGGCGCGGCCATCGTCACGTTCGCCGACTGGACGAACAAGGACCAGCGCAACTCGTTCAACGAGGACGGCCGCCGCTTCCCGATGTACGACGCGGACGACCCGTCCATGGAAAACTATCTCTGCCAGATGGCCGATCAGGTGCACTATTACAACTCGCGCATCTCCATCGCCATGATGCCGTTCGTGGGCCCGAACGGCCATGACGTGAGCACGGTCGCACAGCCGGAGCACATGGTCTCGCAGCAGAATCCGTTCTACATGCTGCTCAAAAAATCCGGCGGCAAGGGCGTCACGGAGTGCACGCACGAGGAGATCCGCCAGGTCATCGACGAGACGGTCGAGCGCGTGAAGTTCTACCAGCGCATGGGCTTTGACATGTGCACGCTGCACTTTGCCTACCGCGGCAACTTCTTCGCCCGCTGGATCTCGCCGCTTACGAACCTGCGCACGGACGAGTACGGCGGCGACATCCGCGGCCGCGGCCGCTTCCTGCTCGAGCTCGCGACGGCCATCAAGGCCGCCTGCGGCAGGAATTTCCCCATCG
>CAVFYN010000113.1:6934-10912 GCA_963626425.1 Bacteroidaceae bacterium | reverse complement strand
TTTTAGCATGGCGGCCGTCGCGGCGGAGTTCGTGCCGACGGCGGTGATGTCGGCCGGGATGGCGGATGCGCGGATCTTTTCAACGAGCTGGCGGCCGATGCGGCCGCCCTGGCCGTCGATGACGAGGATGTGCAGCTGGTTCATTGCTCGCCCTCCTGCTTTTTTTCAAATAGTATAGCACGGCGGGCGCGGCGGGGCAATGCTTACTCGTTCGACATGAGCCCCGCGCGGCGAAGCGCCAGGACGAGGACGGGGACGAGGATGATCTGCGCGGCGATGCCCGGCCAGGCCGTCAGGATCGCGCCGGACAGGAACGCGGAAAACGGGAAGGCTGTATTCTGAAGCCCCGCCATGACGAGCTTCACGACGCCCCAGACGACGCGGCCGAGGGCCATGGACGCGATGAGGCTCACGTAAATAAAGCCCGTCTTTTTCGGCAGCAGATGGTAGAAAAGCCCGGTCAGCGCGCCGTAGGCGGCCAGCTCGAAGGCCATGGGGATGGCGATGAACATCGGCGGCATGCCAAAGAGCACCGAGCGCAGCAGCGGCGCGATCGCACCGACGGCAAGGCCCCACGGCCAGCCGGCGAGGAAGCCGCACAGCAGCACCGGAAGGTGCATCGGGCAGAGCATATTGCCGATCTTCGGGATGCCGCCCGTGATCATCGGCAGAACGAGCGCGAGGGCAAGGCACATGGCGGCCGTCACCAGACGGCGGGTGAGTTTGTTGGTCATTTTTCTCTCTCCTTCGTGAATTTCCGGCGGGTTTGGCGTCAGCATTGCTCCATGCGCGGGCGCATGAAGCAATCGTGCATCATTTCCGGCTGCCCCGCAGGGGCGAGGAAATGGCACATGAAAAAAAGCAGGTATTTCGCCTCTCTTGGAGAGGCAAAATACCTGCTGGTATTCCCAAAATCGTCGCCGGGGAAATCTTGCTGGGGTCCGCCCGGCTTCGGCCGGGGCTGATGGCGGCTTCGGCCGACCGGGAATATTTTAGCGGACGCGCGGGCGCCTGTCAAGCCCTGCGGAGCTTGCGGATGATCGTGCCGGCAAGCAGCAGCGCGGCGACGCCGCCCGCGGCCGCGGCGATCGGCAGCTTGTGCTCGCGCACGTCGTCGCCGATGACCTCGCCCGCCGTGTCGATGACGATCTCCGTCACCTCCGGCATGATGCCCGTGCGGTTGGAGACCTCGCTGACGAGCTGTTCTTTTTTCATAAAGCATCCTCCTTCTCCGGCGCGCGCAGCAGCGCCCGGCGTTTTTTGTAGTCCGGGAGGATCTTCGCGATGCACGCGTAAAATTCCCGGCCATGGTTTTTGTGCGGGATATGCGCAAGCTCGTGGACGACGACGTAGTCGATCGCCTCCGGCGGGTACATCATGAGCCGCCACGAGTAGCAGATGTGGTTGTTCGCGCTGCAGCTGCCGAAGCGCGTGCGCGCGGACGTGATGCGCACGCCCTGCGGGCGCAGCCCCATAAGGCCCGCGTAATAGTCTGTCCGCGCGGGCAGGAATTCTTTCGCTGCGGCGCGAAGGCGGGCCTCCTCCTCGGCCGTCGGCTCGGGGTAGGCCTCGGCGATGGCGCGCTGGCGCGCGAGGGCGCGGGCGATCCAGCCCTCATGCGCGCGGACGAAGTCCTCGATGCGGCGCTCGGCGCACCGGCGCGGGGCGCGGACGATGACTTTTTGCTCGCGCGTGACCTCGAGACTCAGCGTTTTCCGGTCGGAGCGGATGACGGAGTAGTTCACGCCGGGACGATCTCCAGCCAGTAGCCGTCCGGGTCCTCGATGAAATAGATGCCCATGTCGGGGTTTTCAAAGCAGATGCAGCCCATTTCGGCGTGCTTTTCGTGCGCGGCGGCCATGTCGGGCGTGGAGAAGGCGAGGTGGAATTCGTTCTCGCCGAGGTCGTACGCCTGCGGATGGTCGCGCACCCACGTCAGCTCGAGCAGGAACTGCTCATCCTCGTCCGTCAGATAGCAGATGATGAACGAGCCGTCGTCCGGCGCGATGCGCCGCGTCTCGTGCAGGCCGAGGGCCGCCTCGTAAAACGCGATGGAGCGCGGCAGGTCGGTCACGTTGTAATTTTCGTGTACGGGATGGAATTTCATGCGTGGTCCTCCAGTTCAAAGACCTGTCCGGGCCCGGTCAGGTCGAGGATGCGGCCGCGGTAGGGCGCGCTCTGCTCAAGCGCGCGAAGGCGCGCGGCCATGGTATAGTCGCCCCACGTGTGCATGGGGATGAGCGCTTTGACGTCCGCCGTGCGGCAGAGGTAATCCGCGCCGCGCCAAAATGCGCCGCCAAGGCGCGGGTCGAGCGGGACGAACGCGAGGTCAATGTTCGCGCCGCGCAGGCAGTTCACCTCGCCGGTGAAGTCGCGCTTCATCTGCTCGGCCTCCTCCGGCGAGTCCTCCGCGCCCCAGTCCCACCAGTTGAGGTCGCCCATGTGCAGGACGGTCCTGCCTTCGACGCGGATGAGGAACGCGACGCCCTCGTCCGTCGAGCGGAGCGTGGAAATCTCAGCGCCCGCGAGGCATGCGCTCTCGCGCGGGGCGAGGACGGTCACGCCCACGTCCGTCTGCGGGAGCTTCACGCCGTCCGCGATGACGAAATCCGTCCGCGGCCGCGCGCCGAAGCGGGCGAAAATGTCCGGCGTGTAATGGTCCGGATGGCCGTGGCTCACCAGGATAAATAAGTGCTTTCCCGCCGGGATGTCCGGAAGATCGCCGCGGAAATAGTCGAACACAAAGGCGTGCTCCGCCGTTTCCAGATAGAACCCCGAATGGTCGATATACTGCACGCGCACGCGCGTCACCTCGCTTTTTCTGCTATTATATCACGAAGTTTTCCCCACGCAAGTTCAAAAACTGTTTTAGGTTCGTTCATGATTTGGACATATGCCCCCAGTATACTAAAACCATCCAAAGCGGAACACACCACCCGCTTCTTACATATAAAATTCTTGAAACAAAATCAGCAAGCACTTTTTCACACACCTCTTTTCCTCTCTCTTCTCTTTTTCATTCTTTCTCCTTTATGCAAAAGCGGCCGGTCAGAACCGGCCGCTTTTGTGCTGTGCGGACTGAAATCCATGATTTCAGTCCGGGGAGATCGCGGCCGCCTGCGGGCGGCAAAACTCTGCGAGGCTTTTCTTTGCGCGCCGATTTTGCGAAATGTTCAAAATTTCTTTCCCAACCGTTCACGAATCGGACATAATTCTCCGGTAATATTGGTTTCAGAAGCAAGGGCAAGTGCTTCTGAAAACTTGATTCATTTCTTCTTTTTCTCTTTTCTCTTTCTCCTCCCAAAAGGCGCCCCGCGGACTGCACACACCGCGGGGCGCCGATTTTTTGTTTGCGGTTGCTATTTTAGCATGATTGCGCTAAAATAGAGGCAGGAGGCTGATGCTATGAATCTGATCCGGCCCGTATCTGATCTGCGGAACAACTTTGCCGACATTTCCCGGACCGTCCACGAGACGGCGCAGCCGGTCTTTCTGACGAAAAACGGCTACGGCGACATGGTCGTGCTGAGCATGGAGGCCTACGAAAACCTGCAATTTGAAAGCGAGGTCTACTTCAAGCTCCAGCAGGCCGAGCGCGAGGCCGAGCTGACCGACCGGCGCTATTCGTCCAAGGACGTCCTGCGCGCCATGCGGGACGCCATAGGAGGCGAGGACGCTGTACAGTCTTGAATACCTGCCCGCCGCGCGGCAGGACATGGTCGACATCGCGCGCTACATCGCCTTTGACCTGCAGAATCCGGCGGCCGCGGCGCGCCTTGCCGGGCAGCTCATCGAGGCGGGCGAGCGCATCGCGGAATTTCCCTACGCCAACCCGGCCTACGTCCCGATCCGCCCGCTCGGGCGCGAGTACCGGAAGCTGCTCGTCTGGAATTACTGGATGTTCTACTGGGTGGACGAGGCGGAAAAGCGCGTCACGGTCGCCCGCGTGATCCACGCAAAGCGCGATCTGTCCAAAAT
>CAVFYN010000113.1:0-6924 GCA_963626425.1 Bacteroidaceae bacterium | reverse complement strand
TCGAGTGAACCCCGGCGGGAGCGGCGCTCCCGCCGATTTTTTTGCGCTTTTTTCCCGCGGGCCGCAAAAATGTATTGACATTACCTGTTCTGTTTCGTATCATCAGTATGCGAAAGTTAAAAAGCGAAGAGAAAACGGGAGGAACTGCCAGTGAACAGACTGCTCAGCCGGGTCTTTGTGTCGGACAAGACCTGGTACAAGACCATGCTCTCCATCGCCATTCCCATGAGCATGCAGGCGCTCATCACATTCTGCGTCAACCTGATCGACACGATCATGCTGGGCCGCGTCGGCGAGGTCGCGCTGTCGGCCGCGTCGCTCGGGTCGAGCTTTTTCATGATCGTGAGCGTCATCTCCATGGGCCTCGGCTGCGGCTCGTCCGTCATCACGGCGCAGTACTGGGGCAAGGGCGAGACCGCGCCCATCCGCGCGACGGCGGCCATCTGCCTGAAGATCTGCGCGGTCATTTCGATTCTCGCGACGATCGTGACCGTCGCCATCCCGGCGCAGATCATGTCCATCTACACGCGCGACGCCGCCGTCATCGCCGAGGGCGCGAAATACCTGCGCATCCTGGCGTTTTCGTTCCTGCTCTCGAGCATGTCGACGTGCCTGACGGCGCTTCTGCGCTCGGTGAACATCGTGCGCGTGTCGCTCATCGCCTCGGCCGGGTCGTGCGTCGTGAACACGTTTTTCAACTATATTTTCATCTTCGGCAAATTCGGCGCGCCGGCCCTCGGCGTCGCGGGCGCAGCCATCGGCACGGTCATCGCGCGCGTGTTTGAGTGCGGGTTCAACGCCGTGTACTTTTTCGCGGTCGACCGCCGCATCGGCTTCCGCCCGCGCCATATAGCGGTGTGGGACGGCGCGATCGCAAAGACGTTCGCGTCCATCTCGCTGCCCGTCGTCATCAGCGACCTCATCATGGTCCTCGGCGGGACGCTCATCACCGTCATCATCGGCCACGTCGGCACGGCCATGACGGCCGCGAACTCCATCGCCTCGACGGTGAACAACGTCGTCGTGAACCTGTTCTTCGGCCTGTCGAACGCCGCGACCATCCTGACCGGCAACGCCATCGGCGCCGGGCGGCAGGAGGAGGCGTACATGGAGGGCAAGACGTACTACGCCCTCGCCATCATCGTCGGCGCGCTCGGCGGGCTGATCCTGTTCCTTTTGCAGGACCCGATCATCTCCATCTACCACGTCTCCGAGCAGACGCGCGAATACACGAAGGAAATGTGCACCGTGCTGTGCTGCATGATGCCGCTGCTGCTGCTCGACCATTTGCTGACCAAGGGCACGCTGCGCGGCGGCGGCGACACGAAGTTCCTCATGTTCGCCGACACGGCGTTTGCCTACCTCGTCGCCGCGCCCCTCGGCGCGCTGGCCGCGTTCCGGTTCCGCGCGCCCGTGTGGGTCATTTATCTGTGCTTAAAGAGCGATTTCATCTGCAAGACGGTCGTGTGCTCCATCCGATTCTTCTCAAAGAAATGGATCAAGGACGTGACTGTCACGAACGACGCCAAGTAAACGATTTCCAGAACACCTGCCGCGGCTTGTGCTTTTTGCATAAGCCGCGGCATTTTTATTGGGCAAATGCACAGACATTGCGATTTCGGCACCGAATTACCACGTTCTGGAATTGACAATTGTGAAATCCGGGTCTACATTGGTCTTGCAAACAAGCGATATGTCTCAAATGAGACAACTCATATTCGACCAGGAGGGTTCGACCATGGAAAAAGTCAATCTGCAGGACCGTTATCAGCTCTTCATCGGCGGCGCCTGGCGCGACGCGTCCGACGGCGGCACGTTCAACTCCGTCTGTCCCGCGTCCGGCGAGCATCTTGCCGCCTGCGCCAACGCCACGCACGAGGACGTCGACGCCGCGGTCGACGCCGCCTGGGCGGCGTTCCGCACGTGGAAAAACACGACGGCGGCCGAGCGCGCCGCGATCTTAAACAAGATCGCCGACATCATCGACGAAAACGCCGCGCACCTGGCCATGGTCGAGTCGCTCGACAACGGCAAGCCCATCCGCGAGACGACGGCCATCGACATCCCCTATGCCAGCGCGCACTTCCGCTACTTCGCCGGCGCGATCCTGGCCGACGAGGGCTCGGCCAATATGCTCGGGCGCGACACGCTCTCGCTCATCCTGCACGAGCCGATCGGCGTCGTGGGGCAGATCGTGCCGTGGAACTTCCCGTTCCTGATGGCCGCGTGGAAGCTCGCGCCCGTGCTCGCCTCGGGCTGCTGCACGGTGTTCAAGCCGTCGTCCATCACGTCGCTCAGCGTCCTTGAGTTCGCGCGCCTCGTGCAGGACGTCATCCCGGCCGGCGTGTTCAACGTCATCACCGGCGCGGGCGCAAGCTGCGGCGACTATATGCTCGCGCATCCGGGCTTCACGAAGCTCGCCTTCACCGGCTCGACGGAGGTCGGCCGCAAGGTCGCGCAGGCCGCGGCCGAGAAGCTCATCCCCGCGACGCTCGAGCTCGGCGGCAAGTCCGCGAACATCTTCTTCGACGACTGCAAGTGGGACATGGCCATCGACGGCCTCCAGCTCGGCATCCTCTTCAACCAGGGCCAGGTCTGCTGCGCCGGCTCGCGCGTGTTCGTGCAGGAGGGCATCTACGATAAGTTCGTCGACGAGGCCGTGCAGGCCTTCGGCAAGATCCGCGTCGGCATGCCGTGGGACCCCGAGACGCAGATGGGCTCGCAGATCAGCCAGGCGCAGCTCGGCAAGATCTTGGACTACGTCGACATCGGCCGCCGCGAGGGCGCGACCGTCGCCTGCGGCGGCGCGAGAGCCACGGGCGGAGATCTTGACCGCGGCGCGTTCATGCAGCCGACGCTCCTCACAAACGTCACGAACGACATGCGCGTGGCCCAGGAGGAGATCTTCGGGCCGGTCGCCTGCGTCATCAAATTCAAGACCGAGGACGAGGTCATCGCCATGGCCAACGACAGCACCTACGGCCTCGGCGGCGCCGTCTGGACCCGCGACATCAACCGCGCCATCCGCGTCGCCCGCGCCGTCGAGACCGGCCGCATGTGGGTCAATACCTACAACGCCATCCCCGAAGGCGCCCCGTTCGGCGGCTACAAAGCCTCCGGCATCGGCCGCGAGACCCACAAGGTCATGCTCGAGCACTACTGCCAGACGAAAAACATCATGATCAACCTCGCCGAGACTCCGTCCGGCTTCTACCCCGCTTAAACGAGCCCCGCCTGATTCTCAGGCTTTCCATTTCCACCCCATGCAGACGCCCGCCTTGCTTGCAAGGCGGGCGTCTGCACTTTTTACTTATTCACTATTCACTCTTCACTGGCTCCCACGCCGCGCCTCAAAAGCCTCCCCTGAAAGGGGAGGTGTCACGGCCGGTACGGCCGTGACGGAGAGGTTTTGCGCGGTCTCGAATTTTCAACGCGCTCAGCAAAACGTGAGCTTTTCAACCTCTCAGTCGGCTCCGCCGACAGCTCCCCTTGCAGGGGAGCCATCCGGATCGCGCGTGCCGTAATTGGCACACAGCAAACGCGCCGCCGAATTCCCGCCGCGCCAATACCTCCCCTGTGCAAGGGGAGGTGGCACGGCGTCAGCCGTGACGGAGGGGTTGGCGGTATGCGGAATCGAATTTACGACGCGCACTGCGAAGCTTCGACTCCAACCCCTCAGTCAGCTTCGCTGACAGCTCCCCTTCCTCATTAAAACCGCCCACGGGGCGGGAATAAGGATAGGGGGCTACGGCCTGCACAGGGGAGCCTTGGCGCGTGCCGCAATCGGCGCATTGTTCTGCTTTGGCGCTGGATCGCAATCGGCTTACCTTAATTGGGAAGATCCTTCGACTCGCTGCGCTCGCTCAGGATGACACGTGTTTTCAATCGCGTGCCGCAATCGACGCAGTGCAAACGCCCGGGCGCAGGCCGCCGTCCTACCTCCGATACATCTCCCCGATCCTTGGGTCCACTGCGGCGTACGCGAGATCCACGGCCAGGTTTACGACGCTGACGGTCATGCAGATGAGCGTGATGCACCCCATCATAAGCGGCCAGTCGCAGATCAAAATGGCGTTGTACGTCGTCATGCCGATGCCGTTGATGGAGAAGATGGCCTCGACGATGACGCTTGTGCCCATGATGGAGCCGACCTGCATGCCGATGACGGTCAGGGCGGGGAGGAGGGCGTTGCGGACGCAGTGGCGGGCGATGACGGTGCGGGCGGGCAGGCCCTTGCCGCGGGCGGTGCGGACGTAGTCCTGCCGGATGACCTCGAGCATGGACGAGCGCATCATGCGCACGATGTTCGCAACGGGCGAAAGGCCGACGGACACGGTCGGCAGGATATAATCCTTCCAGCCGTGCACGCCCCAGGCGCGCAGCCAGCCGAGCTTCTGCACGAACAGCAAAATGAGCACGAGCGCGAGGAAAAAGCACGGCACGCTCGCGCCGACGAGCGACGTGCTCGTCGCGATGCGGTCGAGAATTTTTCCGCGGCGCGTGGCCGAGGCGATGCCGAGCGGGATGCCGATGGCGGCGGCGAGCGCCGTGCCGAGCAGGGAGATGATGAGCGTCGGCCGGAAGCGCTCGCGCAGCATCCGCCCGACGGGCTGGTTGGCCGAGCGCGCCGTGCCGAAGTCAAAGCGCGTGAACACGCCGGCGCAGTACGCGCCGTATTCGCGCAGGAAAACGATCCCGAGCCCGTCGTCCGCGTGCGCCGGGCTCTCGTAATCCACGCCCGAAAAATCCGCGCGCGTGAGCGCCCCGCGCGGGTCGTCCCGGCAGAGATAGTTCAGCGAAAACAGCACCAGAAGCACGCCGAGCAGCGTCGGGATCATCCACAGCACGCGCCGGAGAAAATAGCGCACCATCTCGCATCCGCTCCTTTTTTTGCCGCCGCGGCGGCAGGATCGACGGGTCTTTTGCCCAGTGTACCACGGAAAAATTCGTATGTAAAGCGTCCGGCGGGCCGCGCACGCGAATTTTTTAGTTCGCTTCCGGACTTTTCTGCTCCGAACTACTGGAATTCTGACCATTCGCGTGCTATAATCTGAGAAAAACGACCCGCGGGAGGGAGAAAATGGACACGTCACACAACCGGCTCCTGCACGGGAGCGTCGCGAAGGCGCTCATTTTATTCGCGCTGCCCATCATCGCGTCGAACCTCGTGCAGAACCTCTATTCCATGGTCGATCTCATCATCGTCGGCCGCTTTTCCGGGACGAACAGCCTGTCCGGCGTCAACATCGGCGGCAACGTCTCCATGCTCATCACGAACGTCTGCATCGGCCTGTGCCAGGGCGGCGCGGCGCTCATCGGGCAGTATCTCGGCAGCAATAACGGCGAGCGGCTCCGCCGCGCCGTCGGGACGCTTCTGACATTTCTGCTGCTGCTCGCGGCTGTCGTGACGGCGGCGCTATTGCTCACGGCGCAGCCGCTGCTGCGCGCGATGCACACGCCCGCGGAGTCGTTCGACGAGGCGCGGCGCTATGTCACCATCTGCGGCGCGGGCACGGTGTTCGTGTTCGGGTACAACGCGCTCGCGGCCATTCTGCGCGGGATCGGCGACTCGCGCCGGCCGTTCGTTTTCGTCATCATCGCCTGCTGCACGAACGTCGTGCTCGACCTCGTGCTCGTCGGCGCGCTGCATCTCGGCGCGGCGGGCGCGGCCATCGCGACCATTTTCTCGCAGATGCTCTCCATGGTCATCTGCATCGCGTACATGAAGAAAAACGGCGTCCTGTTCGACTTCCGCCTGCGCTCGTTTATCATCGACGGCGCGGAGCTGAAGCTGCTTCTGCAGTTCGGCCTGCCGACGTGCATCCAGAATCTCGTGACGAGCCTTTCGTTCGTCGTCCTCACGACGATCACGAACACGCTCGGCGTCGTCGCCTCCGCCGCGGCCGGCGCGGGCGGCAAGCTCATCGGCTTCGGCATCCTGCCGTGCATCGCCATGACGGCCGCCGTGTCGAGCATGGTCGCCATCAACGAGGGCGCGGGCGAGCGCGCCCGCTCGCTCAAGGCCATGCGCGTCGGGCTCGTGATGATCTACGCCATCAATCTGGCCATTTTCGCGCTCATCGAGCTGCTCGCCGGCCCGCTCGTCGGCATTTTCTCGTCCGACCCGGCCGTCGTCGCCGCGGGCACGGGCTACGCGCGCGTGTTCGCGATGGACCTCCTGTTCGTCCCGATCATGAGCGCCCTCGGCGGATTGTTTATCGGCACGGGCCACACGATGGTCACGAGCGTGCTGAACGTCTGCTCGTCCCTCGTCATCCGCGTCCCGGTCGCCGCGCTGTTCGGCCTCGTGCTGGACTGGGGCCTCAAAGGCGTCGGCATGGGCGCCCCGGTGTCGTCGCTCACCGTCGGCATCGTGTGCATCGCATACTATTTCTCGGGCCGGTGGAAGAGGAAAGTTATCAAGGACCTGTGATGGGATCGGAAAGGCGCGCTGCCTTCCGGCAGCGCGCCTTTTGTGCGCGGCGGCAGAGAATTCCCGACGCGCTTAATACCTCCCCTGTGCAGGCCGTAGCCCCCTATCCTTATTCCCGCCCCGTGGGCGGTTTTAATGAGGAAGGGGAGGTGTCACGGCGTCAGCCGTGACGGAGGGGTTGGCGGGACGATGTATCGAATTTCCGATGGCGCACTACCGCGCCCTCGAGCTCCAACCCCTCAGTCGGCTGACGCCGACAGCTCCCCTTGCACAGGGGAGCTATGGCGCGGTGCATTGTGTGGGCGCGGCGAAAAAGAAGAACGCGCCAAAGCCTCCCCTTTTAAGGGGAGGTGGCACGGCGTAAGCCGTGACGAAGAGGTGGGACCGAAGGGTTTTGTGTGCAGTATCGTGCGGGCGCTGTTATTCTCGATACCCCACCTCTCAGTCGGCTCCGCCGACAGCTCCCCTTGCAGGGGAGCCATTCGGAGGGC
>CAVFYN010000112.1:0-3776 GCA_963626425.1 Bacteroidaceae bacterium | reverse complement strand
GCTCCGCCGACAGCTCCCCTTGCAGGGGAGCCATTTGGTAGGCGCTTGCCGCAATTGGCGCGATTCAGACGCGGCGGCGCAGTCCGGCGGGCGGATGATATCCGCCCCTACACGGCGCGCGCAGCGCGCCACCTATCCACTTTCCACTTTCCACTTTCCACTCTCATTTCCACTCTCATTTCCACACAAAGGAGGCGACGCAATGGCAGCGCAGAAAGGGCTTGGGCGGGGTCTCGGGGCGCTTCTCGGGGACATGACGCCGATGCCGGAGGACGGCGGGGCGCCGCATAGTCTGCCCATTGTGAAAATCGAGCCGAACCCGGATCAGCCGCGGCGGCAGTTTGACGAAGGGGAGCTTCTGCAGCTCTCGGATTCCATTGCGCAGCACGGGCTTTTGCAGCCGCTGGCCGTGCGCGCGGTCGGGGACGGGTATTATCAGATCATCGCGGGCGAGCGGCGCTGGCGGGCGGCGCGGATGGCGGGGCTTTCCGAGGTCCCGGTCATCGTGCTCGAGGCGGACGACCGGGCCGTTATGGAGCTGGCGCTCATTGAAAATTTGCAGCGCGAGGACTTAAACCCGATGGAAGAAGCGCTGGGCCTTCAGAAGCTCATCGACAGCTACGGCCTGACGCAGGAGCAGGCGGCCGAGCGGGTCGGGCGGTCGCGCCCGGCGGTGGCGAACAGCCTGCGGCTGCTGGCGCTGCCGGAGGAGCTTCAGAAAATGGTCGAGCAGGGGACGCTCACGCCCGGGCACGCGCGGGCGGTGCTGAGCCTGAAGTCCGTGCGGCTGCAGAAGGCCGCGGCGCGGCGCATCGTCGACGGCGAGCTGAGCGTCCGGCAGGCCGAGCTGCTCTGCCGCCGGATGGCCAAGGACGAGCAGCCCGAAAAGCCGAAGCGCGACCGCGACCCCGGCGGGTACATCGCCGCGTGCGAGCGGACGCTGACGCAGAACCTCGGCCGCAACGTCAAGATCGTCAACGGCCCGCGCAAGGGCCGGTTTGAGGTTGAATTCTACGGGCAGGACGACCTGCAGCGGCTCTATGAGGCGCTCGAATCCCTGCACATCAAGACAAACAAGGAGACTTAAAACGGCATGGACGAAAAAGATCAGAAGCAGCCGGCCGCGGAGCCCCAGCCGGAGCCCAAAGCGAAGCCGGAGCGCAGCAAAAACGCGCTTTTGCGGTATCTGACGATCCTGTTCGCGTTCGCGTTTTTGCTGGTGCTGCTGTCGTATCTCATCCAGATGCGCAACATGAACACGACCGTCTCCGAGCTCAACCGCACGAGCTCGAACGCCCTGTCAAACGCCGAGGCCCTGCAGGCGACGAACCAGTCGCTCATGGAGGAAAAGGCGGCGCTCGAGGACCAGATCGACGCGCTGGAGGATCAGATCGACGCGCTCAATGACGAGGTCGAGTCCGAAAAATCCGGCGCGGCCGAGGCCGCCGAGACGAGCCAGGGCCGCATCGAGGAGCTGCAGGACGCGCTGCGCGCGCAGCAGCAGACGTATGACGACACGCTCGCGGCGTATGAATCGCTGACGAAGGCCGCCCGCGCGTGGGATTCCGGCGACGTGGCCGGGCTGCGCGCAGCGATGGGCGAGCTCGAGGGCAAGACCGAGTTCCTGTCCGAGTCCGGCGCGGCGCTCTACGAGGCGCTGTCCGACGCGGCGACGGCGTCCACGGCCGAAAACGGCGCGGAAGGCGCGGAATAAAATTCCTGATTTTGTAAATTCAAATCCTTTCAAGAGGTGTTAATGCAATGATCGACATGAAGCTCATCCGCGAAAATCCCGACCTGGTGCGGGAGAACATCAAGAAGAAATTTCAGGACGAAAAGCTGCCGCTCGTCGACGAGGTGCTCGACCTCGACGCGAAAAACCGCGCCGCCATCTCCGAGGCAAACGATCTGCGCGCCAGCCGCAACGCGCTCAGCAAGCAGGTCGGCATGCTCATGGGCCAGGCGAAGAAGGACCCGTCGAAGCTCGAGGAGGCCGAGGCCGTCAAGGCGCAGGTCAAGGCGCAGGCCGACCGTCTGGCCGAGCTCGAGGCGCTCGAGGCCGAGTACGCCGAGAAGATCCACAAGATCATGCTCGTCATCCCGCAGATCATCGACGACTCCGTCCCGCTCGGCCCGGACGACAGCTGCAACGTCGAGGTCCAGCGCTTCGGCGAGGCGAAGGCCCCGGAATTTGACATCCCCTACCACACCGAGATCATGGAGCGCTTCGACGGCATCGACATGGACGCCGCCGGCCGCGTCTCGGGCAACGGGTTCTACTACCTCATGGGCGACATCGCGCGCCTGCACGAGGCGGTGCTCGCCTACGCGCGCGATTTTATGATCGGTAAGGGCTTCACGTTCTGCATCCCGCCGTTCATGATCCACGGCAACGTCGTCGAGGGCGTCATGAGCCAGACGGACATGGACGCCATGATGTACAAGATCGAGGGTGAGGACCTCTACCTCATCGGCACGAGCGAGCACTCCATGATCGGCAAGTTCATCGACCAGATGATCCCGGAGGAGAGCCTGCCGCAGACGCTGACGAGCTACTCGCCCTGCTTCCGCAAGGAAAAGGGCGCGCACGGCATCGAAGAGCGCGGCGTCTACCGCATCCACCAGTTTGAAAAGCAGGAGATGATCGTCGTCTGCAAGCCGGAGGATTCCATGAAATGGTACGAGCAGATGTGGCGGTACTCCGTCGAGCTGTTCCGCTCCATGGACATCCCGGTGCGCCAGCTCGAGTGCTGCTCCGGCGACCTGTCCGACCTCAAGGTCAAGTCCTGCGACATCGAGGCGTGGAGCCCGCGCCAGGGCAAGTATTTCGAGGTCTGCTCCTGCTCGAACCTCGGCGACGCGCAGGCCCGCCGCCTGAAAATGCGCGTCAAGGGCGCCGACGGCAAGACCTACCTTCCGCACACGCTCAACAACACCGTCGTCGCGCCGCCGCGTATGCTCATCGCGTTCCTTGAAAACAACCTTCAGGCCGACGGCTCCGTCCTCATCCCCGAGGTCCTGCGCCCGTACATGGGCGGCACGGAGCGTCTCGTGCCGAAGCATTAAGCAATTTCCCAAAATAAAGAGAAGGAGAGTTTTCACATGAGTGCAAAAGAGAAAACCACCGGCTTTATCGCGGAATTCAAGCAGTTCATCGCGCGCGGCAACGTGCTCGACATGGCCGTCGGCGTCGTCATCGGCGGCGCGTTCGGCAAGATCACGACGTCGCTCGTGAACGACATCATCATGCCGCTCATCTCCATGATCACGGGCGGCGTGGACTTCTCGTCGTGGAAATGGGTGCTCAAGCAGGCCGTCGTCGAAAATGGCGAGGAAATTTCGGCCGCCGTCAGCGTGAACTACGGCACGCTCATCGCCACGGTGCTCGATTTCCTCATCATCTCGCTCGTCATCTTCTGCCTCATCAAGGCCGTGAACAAGTTCCACCGCAAAAAAGAGGAAGCCCCTCCCGCCCCGCCCGAGCCGTCGAACGAGGAGGTCCTGCTCACCGAGATCCGCGATCTGCTCAAGGACAAGCAGTAAGGATCGGAGTTTTTGGGTTTTTGAGCTTTGGGTTTGCGCACCCGCCCCGGATGACCGGGGCGGGTGTTTTTTTGCGGGGATGGGGATGGGCCGCGCCCTGTAGGGGCGGATATTATCCGCCCGTGGGGTACATGCCGCCGCGTTTGCTCTGCGCCGGTTGCGGAATGCGCCTTCCGGCTGGCTCCCCTTTTAAGGGGAGCTGTCGCCGGAGGCGACTGAGAGGTGGGGTATCG
>CAVFYN010000111.1:2033-5731 GCA_963626425.1 Bacteroidaceae bacterium | reverse complement strand
GCAGCGGGTCGCAGCACGAGCAGGCGCACACGTCGCACACGCGCGCGGCGAGGATCATGGGGTCGACGACCTCGACGACGGCGATGGGGCGGTTGGCCCGGGCGATCTGCTGCCGGTCCGGCGCGCCGGTGCAGCCGATGCTCGAGAAGATCTTCGCCGCGCCCGTGCCGCCGCACAGCACGCAGCGCTTGGAGAACACGCCCAGCCCGCACACGGTGCCGGGCCGCGGGCCGCCGACCGTCGCGTCGGCGACGATGCGGTAATAGAATGTAATGTCTACGGTGAAATAGCCGTCGTTGTACGCCAGGGGCTCCACGTCGATGTCCACGTGCAGCAGCTCCGCGCTGCGCGCGCGCACCGTCGTCGCCCCGTCTAAGATCGCCTGCGAGTCCCGCGTGAGATACACGCGCAGGTCCTCGATGCAGTCCTTGTCACGGCACGCGTCCATGACCTTGCTCGTGTGGATGCAGACGGCCTCGCGGATGGCTGACAGGTCGCAGCCGGGATTGGATTTACACTCCGCCATCGGAATACCTCCTGAAAAATGTTAAGCAGCGATGCTCTCACCATCAGTTTATGCGCCGGGCGCGCCGATGTGAAAATCCTGCGCGCACGGGGCGAAACGGCGCGTATGGCGGCGCGTGAATTTGTGGACAAAGCGGGGCGGGCATGGTATAATAACGGCTCAGGCAGCCGCAGTGCTGCGATCTTTTGCCGCGCCGACGGGCGCGGAGCGGAGGGAATACGATGCGCATCGACGTGATGGGCGTTCAATTTGATAATGTAACGATGGACGAGGCCGTCGCGCGCGCGGCGGAGCTTCTGGACGCGCCCGGCGCGTCGTACGCCGTGACGCCGAACGCGGAGATCGTCTACGAGGCGATGCACGACGCGGCGCTGCGCGATCTTCTAAACGGCGCGGACCTCGTCCTGCCGGACGGCAGCGGCATCGTGCTCGGCGCGAAGCTGCTCAAAACGCCGCTGAAGGAAAAGGTCGCGGGCATCGACTTTGCCGACCATCTGTGCGCGTATCTTGCGAAAAACGGCCTGCCGCTGTACCTGCTCGGCTCCAAGCCCGGCGTCGCGGAGGCGGCGGCGGAAAATCTGAAGAAAAAGCACGAGGGTCTCATCATCTGCGGCACGGCGGACGGGTATTTCAAGGACGAAGCGCCCGTCGTCGCGGCCATCAACGAGGCAAAGCCCGCGGCGCTGTTCGTCTGCCTCGGCGCGCCGAAGCAGGAGAAGTTCATGACGGCGCACCGAAGCGAGCTGGACGTCCGCTTTATGATCGGCCTCGGCGGCAGCCTCGACGGCTTCGCCGGGACGGTGAAGCGCGCGCCGCGCTGGATGCAGCGGTGCGGGCTCGAGTGGCTCTACCGCCTCATCAAAGAGCCCAAGCGCATCGGGCGCATGATGCGCCTGCCGAAATTCGTGCTGGCCGTTTTGCGCCGGAGAAGAAAGGGAGCGTGAGCATGGGCAGACTCATCGTACTCGAGGGGACGGACGGCTCGGGCAAGTCCACGCAGATGGGCCTTCTGACCGAGCGCCTTGCGCGCGAGGGGACGGCGTTCCGCAAGCTCGTGTTCCCGCGGTATTCCGAGCCGTCGAGCATGCTCATCCGCATGTACCTCGGCGGCGAGTTCGGCGCGCACCCGGACGACGTGAACGCGTATGCCGCGTCGACGTTTTACGCGGTCGACCGCTACGCGTCGTACAAACAGGACTGGGGAGAATATTATGAATCCGGCGGCCTTCTGGTGTCGGACCGGTACACGACGAGCAACGCCGTGCACCAGGCGCCGAAGCTGGACGAGGCGGCGCGGCGGGAGTTTCTGACGTGGCTGTACGATCTGGAATACGCCAAAATGGGCCTGCCGAAGCCGGATCTTGTCATCTATCTCGACATGCCGACGGAGCTGAGCGAACAGCTCATGCGCGCGCGCGAGGAAAGAACGCACACGACGGCCGACATCCACGAGCAGGACGCGCAGTACCTTGCGCACTGCCGCGCGGCGGCGCGCGACGCGGCCGGCTTTTCCGGCTGGCGGATCGTCCCGTGCGCGAAGGACGGACAGCTCCGGTCGGTGCAGGACATTCATGAGGAAATCTACGCGCTCGTGCGCGAATACGTGGAGGGGAACTGAAATGGTCGCCATCGTGCTTGGAAACGGATTTGAAGAGGTCGAGGCGCTCGCCGCGTGCGACATTCTCCGCCGCGGCGGCGTGAACGTGAAGCTCGCCGGCATCGGCGGCGGGATCGTCGAGGGCGCGCACGGCATCCGCGTCGTCACGGACGCGCCGGTCGAGGTGCTCGAGACGGGCGAGCTGGAAATGATCGTCCTGCCGGGCGGCCTGGGCGGCGTGGAGTCCATCGTAGGCAGCGCGCTCGCCATGGCGGCCGTGCGCCGGACGTATGAGGGCGGCGGCTATGTCGCGGCCATCTGCGCCGCGCCCACCGCGCTGGCGAAGCTCGGCCTGACGGACGGCAAAAACGCCGTGTGCTACCCCGGCATGGAGGATCAGATGGGCAGCGCCGCTCTGCACCCCGACCGCGAGGTCGTGCGCGACGGCCGCATCATCACCGGGCGCGCGCCCGGCGCGGCCATCCCGTTCGCGCTGGAGCTTCTCGGCGTGCTGCGCGGGGAGGAGACGGCAAAGCGCGTCGCCGAAGGGCTCGTGTATGCGGGATAAGTCCAAGCCGATGCTGCGCCGCGCCTGCCGCGACGTGCCGCGTCCCGGCGAGGCGGCCGGCCGCGTCATCTGCGCGCGCGCTGCGCAGTGCCCGGAATTTTCCGCGGCGAAAACGGTGCTGGCATTTTACCCGCTCGCGGGCGAGCCGGACATCCGGCCGCTTCTGCAAAGCATTTTAGACAGCGGCCGGACGCTGCTCCTGCCGCGCACGGAGGGCGGCGGCGTCATGCGCGCTCTGCGCGTGCGCTTGCTTACCGAGCTTGAAAAACGGCCGCCCTACGGCATCTTCGAGCCGCCGGAGACGGCGGAGGAACTGACGCCGGACGTCGTGCTCGTCCCGGGCATGGCGTTTGACGAGGCGGGGTATCGCCTCGGCCACGGCGGCGGATACTATGACCGATATTTATCCGGCTTTTCCGGCGGGACGATCGGCGTGAGCTTTGACGCGCTCGTGCTCGACTTTGTGCCCCGGGAGGCCCACGACCGGCCGGTCGACGTCATCGTGACGGAGCGCCGCACGATCCATCCCGGCCAAGCGAAAGGAGGTCTGCCCCTTGGCGGATCACAATCTGGACGAGACGAGACTGTTTGACCTCGGCGACGAGGAAAAGCAGAGCGAGCTCGACGCGCTCCTGCGCGAGACGAAAAGCGAGCTCGACCGGCTCGACGCCATCATGGACGGCACGGCGGAGCCGGAAAAGGCCGCGCCCCAGCCGGACGCGCCCGCGCAGCCGGAGACGCCGGACGAGCCGGAGGAGACGGCCGAGCCCGAACAGCCGAAAAAGGCGAAAAAGGAAAAGCAGCCGAAGCAAAAGCGCGAGCGCCTGCCCGCGGGCATCCGCGCGCTCATTTACGTCGTGTGCGTGCTCGGCTCAGCGGCGCTGCTCGCGCTCGCGGGCTGGGTGTGCGCGGACGACGTGCTCGCGCTGACGTCGCCCGACGAGGTCGTGACCGTGACGGTCGGCGAAAACGACACGCTCAAAGACGTCGCAAAAACGCTCCACGAG
>CAVFYN010000111.1:0-2023 GCA_963626425.1 Bacteroidaceae bacterium | reverse complement strand
CTCGCACGCCGAAAACAAGATCGACCCCGGAACGTACGAGCTCAACAAGGTCTTTGACTACCACGCGCTCGTCAACGGCATGATCGCCGGCGCCGAGACGCGCGCGACCGCGACCGTCATGATCCCCGAGGGCTACGAGTGCAGCCAGATCTTCTCGCTGCTCGAGGAGAAGGGCGTCTGCACGGCCGAGGAGCTCTACCGCACGGCGGCCAGCCATGAATTCGACTACGACTTCCTCGCGGATCTGCCCTACGGCGAGGACAACCGCCTCGAGGGCTATCTGTTCCCGGATACGTATGAATTCTACGTCGGCGACGACCCCGTGAACGTCATCGACAAGTTCCTGCGCAACTTCGCCGGCAAGTTTGACGACGAAATGGACGCCGCCATCGACGAGCTCAACGCCATGCTGCGCGAGAAAATGACGGCCAACGGCTTCACCGAGTCGGAGATCGAGGCCGGCATGATGGACCGCGACAAGATCGTCATCGTCGCCTCGCTCATCGAAAAAGAGGCGGCCATCTCCTCTGAGCGCACGAAGATCGCCTCCGTCATCTATAACCGCCTTTGCTCGAAGCTCTATCCCTGCCTCCAGATCGACGCGACGGTGCAGTACGCCCTCGGCGAGCGCAAGGAGAACCTCACGACGGAGGACCTGAATATCTCGAGCCCCTACAACACCTATAATAATGCGGGCCTGCCCATCGGCCCGATCGCGAACCCTGGCCTGTCCGCCCTCAAGGCGGCCATCTACCCGGCCGACACGAACTACTTCTTCTACGCGCTCGACCGCGACGGGACGCACCATTTCTCCGAGACGTACTACGAGCACAACGCATTCCTGGAGGGCCTGGAAAATGGCAATGACTGAGCCGGAGATCTTATCGCCCGCCGGGGACTTTGAGCGGCTGGAGATGGCCGTCGCGTTCGGCGCGAACGCGGTGTATCTCGCGGGAAAACAGTTCGGAATGCGCGGCGGCGTGCCGAACTTTACAAACGACGAGCTCGCGCGCGCCGTGGCGCTCTGCCACGGCCGCGGCGTGCGCGTGCACGTGACGGTCAACACGCTCCCGCGCGCGGACGAGCTGGCGGCGTTGCCGGAGTATCTGACGTTTCTCGATTCCATCGGCGTCGACGCGCTCATCATCGCCGACCTCGGCGTGTTCCGCATGGCGCAAAGGCTGGCGCCGCGCTGCGAAAAGCACATCTCGACGCAGGCGGGCATCGTGAACGCCGAGACGGCGAAGGCGTGGTACGACCTGGGCGCCAAGCGCGTCGTGCTCGCGCGCGAGATGTCGCTTTCCGAGATCGCGGCGCTTCGCGCCGGGACGCCGGACGACATGGAGATCGAGGCGTTCGTCCACGGCGCGATGTGCGTGAGCTTTTCCGGCCGCTGCCTGCTGTCGAACTACATGACCGGGCGCGACGGCAACCGCGGCGTCTGCGCGCAGCCGTGCCGGTGGAAGTACGCCCTCGTCGAGGAAAAGCGCCCGGGCCAGTATTTCCCCATCGGCGAGGACGACGGCGGGACGTACATCATGAATTCCAAGGACCTGTGCATGATCGACCACATCCCGGAAGTTTTGAACGCCGGCGTCGACGCGCTCAAGATCGAGGGCCGCGCCAAATCGGCCTATTACACGGCCGTCATCACGAACGCGTATCACCACGCCGTGCGCGCCGCGCTTTCGGGCGAGCCGCTCGCGCCCGTCTGGCGCGACGAGGTCGAAAAGGTGAGCCACCGGACGTACTACACCGGCTTTTACTACGGCGTGCCCGAGCAGGGACAGTTCTACGAGGACGCGCGCTATATCCGCGACTGGCAGGTCACGGCGCTCGTCGTCTCGTGCGACGCGGACGGCAATGCCGTCGTGACGCACCGCAACCGCTTTGCCGTCGGCGACACGCTCGAGCTCATCGCGCCGGACCGCGAGCCGGTGCAGTTCACGGTGGACGCGCTCGCCGACGAGGACGGCCTGTTCCTGCGCGAGGCGCGCGAGGTCGCGAAGGCCTACGAGGGCAA
>CAVFYN010000110.1:0-2942 GCA_963626425.1 Bacteroidaceae bacterium | reverse complement strand
TTCCGGTGTTTTGCCGGAGCAGATTTGGTGGCGGGCAAGGCAGACGAGCGAAGACGGGCTTTGTGCCCGTCGAGCGAGGATAACGCAGCCCACCGCCGAATATGCCCGGCAAAACCGGATCGGCATGGATACTCTGACGGCAGCATGAAAAGGAGCCGAATATGAACAAGAAATTCCCGACGATGTTCAGCCCGATCACCATCGGCAAGGGCAATGTGGTTTTCAAAAACCGCATCTGGACCGCCCCGACCGGCGTCCATCTGCTCGCGGCCGGCGAGCCGTACCCGAACGACGCCATCATCGCGCACTACCGCGAGAAGGCCCGCGGCGGCGCCGCCTGCATCACGTTCTCCGCGCAGAACATGAACCTGCTCGGCTTTGAGCACCCCGATCCCGTCCACTCCGACCCGAACATCTTCGAGACGCGCTACCTCAACTACTGGTACCGCCTGACGAGCGCCGTCCACTTCTTCGACGCGAAGATCTCCATCGAGCTTCTGTGCTTCTTCCGCGAGGACCGCGACGAGAACGGCAACGAGTATTTCTGGTCCGTCAGCGGCGAGACCGACGAGGAGACCGGCGAGGAGATGCCGGCCATGCCGCTCTGGGCCATGCAGAAAATGGCCAACGACTACGCCGAGGCCGCAAAGCTCGCCGTGAAGGTCGGCTTTGATATGATCATGCTGCACTTCGGCCACGGCACGTTCCTCGGCCAGTTCCTCTCCCCGTGGTCGAACCAGCGCACGGACGAATTCGGCGGCTCGCCGGAGAACCGCGCGCGCTTCCCGATGATGATCATCGACGCCATCCGCGAGGCCATCGGCCCGAAGGTGCCGATCGAGGTCCGCGTCTCCGGCGACGAGCTCGTCCCGCAGGGCGGCCACGTCGAAGACTGCGTCGACTTCCTGCGCCGCGTCGAGGACAAGATCGACATCGCCCACGTCTCCTGCGGCACCGTCATGGAGGACATCACCCAGACCCGTATGCACCCGGTCGAGTTCTATCAGCCGGGCTGCAACGTCGAGTTCGCCGAGGCCGTCAAGAAGTCCGGCATCAAGATCCCGGTCCTCACCCTCGGCGCGTTCCAGAAGCCGGAGCTCATCGAGGAAACGCTCGCCTCCGGCAAGGCCGACCTCGTCGCCATGGCCCGCGGCACGATCGCCGACGCCGACTGCGTCAACAAGGCGCGCGACGGCAAAGAGGACGAGATCATCCCCTGCCTGAAGTGCTTCTTCTGCCTGAGCTACGACATGGAGATGGAGTTCGGCTGCTCGGCCAACCCGAAGGTCGGCCGTGAGTACATCCTCGACCAGTTCATCCCCGCCACGACGACGCCGAAGCGCGTCGGCATCATCGGCGGCGGCCCGGCCGGCATGGCCGGCGCCATCTACGCGGCCAAGCGCGGCCACGACGTCACGATCTACGAAAAGGCCGACGAGCTCGGCGGCAAGATCGTCTTCGCGCGCCACTGCTCGTTCAAGTACGCCCTCAACGACACGCTCGAGTACGACAAGCACATGGTCGAAAAGCTCGGCGTCAAGGTCAAGCTCGGCGTCGAGGCCACGCCGGAGATGATCGCGGCCGAGAATTACGACGTCGTCTTTGCGGCTGTCGGCTCCGACCCGGTCATCATCCCGATCCCGGGCCACGACCTGCCCTGCGTCACGACGGCTGAGCCCTGCTTCGGCCACACGGACGAAGTCGGTAAGCGCGTCGTCGTCATCGGCGGCGGCGAAGTCGGCTGCGAGACGGCCCTGTACCTCGCCGAGAGCGGCAAGGACGTCACCGTCATCGAGATGCTGCCGGAGCTGGCCATGGCGTCCGCTTACGCCCCGCAGCTCGCCCTCATGGACCGCGTGCCGAAGGCCTGCACCGTCCACACGTCCTGCGCCGTCACGAAGATCGTCCAGGATGACAGCGGCACGCACGTCGGCTACAAGGACCCGAACGGCGACGAGCAGTTCGTCGACTGCGACACCGTCGTCTTCTCCGCCGGCATGCGCTCCCGCACCGCCCTGGCCGAGTCCTTCCGCGACTGCGCCCCGATCTTCTTCAAGCTCGGCGACTGCTTCCAGGCCAAAAACGTCCGCATCTGCAACCGTACCGCCTTCGACGCGGCCATGCAGATCTGAGGATTTCATTTCGGATACCCGCACCCCGCCCCGCGCCACCCGGCGCGGGGCGGTTTTTTGCGCGCCGATTGCGCGCCTTGTAGAGGCGACCGATTGCGTGCCGGCGCCAAAATAGACCTGTCACCCTGAGCGAAGCCGAAGGGTGACACGTGTTTATTTCGCGCTGGATCGCAATCGGTGCACCGTAATCGGAAAGATTCCACGGGCATTGCATGCCCTCTGAATGACATTCTGTTTTACTGCGCTCCGCAATCGGCTCGTGCAGGCGGCGGGATGGGGTCATCCCGCCCTACGGCCAAATTACGGGGCGCGGCGGAAATACGGCGGGCGGATGATATCCGCCCCTACGACTGCGGCCGCGCGTCTGCACCGCGCCGATTGCGGAACCCGCTATCCGTATGGCTCCCCTGCAAGGGGAGCTGTCGGCGGAGCCGACTGAGAGGTTGAAAGGCTGCCGTTTCAGCTGAGCACATCGTAAATTCGCGACCGCAAAAACCTCTCCGTCACGGCCGTACCGGCCGTGCCACCTCCCCTTTCAGGGGAGGCTTGGGCGTGCCGCGCCGCCGAGACCGCGTAGGGCGGGATGACCCCATCCCGCCGATGGACTGCGCCCCCGCGTCTGCTTTGCGCCGATTGCGGAACCAGCTATCCGGAAGGCTCCCCTTTTAAGGGGAGCTGTCGCCGGAGGCGACTGAGAGGTGAGCCTCCGACTTGAACAGCGCCCGCACGAAGGTGCACGCAACGTTTTCGGTCCCACCTCTCCGTCACGGCGTTCCGCCGTGCCACCTCCCGCGTCGTCGCAAGCTCCAT
>CAVFYN010000109.1:0-4185 GCA_963626425.1 Bacteroidaceae bacterium | reverse complement strand
ACGACGCTCTGGGCGGACGGCAGCGAGACCGAACCGGTCAATATCCACGGCACGTTTGCGAACCTGAGCGGTTATGTGTACGTCGATGACGACACGACGATCCGCGGCACGGACGCGCTCGGCAAGGGCAGCACTTATGACGGCGTCTATGTCGTCGGTGTCTGCGAGGACCTCGAGCGCGGCATCAACCTCACCGTCGCGGGCGGCACGGTCCACACCCTCTGCTCGTTCGGCGAGCCGGGCAAGAACACCGGCCTGTATATTGACGGCGGCACGCTGTACATCAACCTCGCCGACGGCGAGCGCACGACCCTCAGAGGCAGCACGACCGGCACGGCGGGCGACGTCATCGTCGAGTGCGGCACGATCGCCGTCTACGACACGGTGAACAAGCTCCGCCTCGTCAACGGCACGGGCGCGGCCTCCACGGCGCAGGCCGAGCTGTACGGCACGGCCGACCACGCCGTGCTCGTCGGCGCGGCAACGCTGACGCTCTCCGCCGACGGCGGCCGCGACGGCATCGTGACGACCTACGTCTCCGGCACGGCCGACGGCACGAACTACGCCACGCTCAACACGAACGCGACGACCGTCCGCGCCTACGGCGAGTTCCTGAAGATCAAGGGCACGGTCGAGATCTATGAAAACAACGACCTGACCATCCACAACGTTGCGGTCACGGACGAGATCATCGGCAAGAGTCAGACGGCGGTCCTGACCGTCGCCGCGGCGGACGGCGAATATCACACGAGCCAGCTGAACATCACCGGCACGTTCGGCGCGATCAAAACGACGGGCGTTGACCTCGAGCTGAGAACCGGCGTCACCGTCAACCAGCGCCTCGACATCATCGATGCGACCGTGCAGGCATTCCGCGGCGCGACGATCGGCAAGACCGGCAAGGGCTATGAGGCCATCAGCACCGTCAAAGACGGCAAGCTCATCGTCACCGGCGCGTCCGAGGTCTACGCCAAGGTCGAGGGCATCCGCTCCGACGACGGCTCCATCAACGCCGAGTATCACTTCGAGCCGTCCTCGACCGGCTACCCGCGCATCCACGGCTTCTTCAAGCTCGCCTCCGGCCGCGCCTATACGTGCGGCGACGTGACCATCAACGGCACGGCGAGCGAGGCGGGATACAATAATAATAAGCTCCTTCTCACCGGCGGCTGCCCGTACTACGGCGAGGACGGCAGCGACTGGACCCTCACCCTGACCGACACGGCCGCCTCGGCGACCGTTGAGCTGACGAACTACGTCAGCAGCGGCAGCGTGGCCGAGACGCCGCACTTCCGCTCCATCGAAGTCCGCGACACGCAGGGCAACGCGGACCGCATCACCCTCACGAACGCCGGCTATGAGCCCGTGCAGATCGGCGCGGACGGCAAGTCCTCCGACACCGCCCTCGCCATCACCGGCGACGCGCAGACGGCCGTCACCCTCACGACGCTGGACATCGTCGGCGTGACTGGCGTCTCGGTCAAAGGCGCGGAGGGCAGCCTCCCGGTCGTCTCCCTGACCGGCGCGGCCGGCAAGCAGCAGCCCGTGACGGCCATCAAGGGCGTCATTGCGGACCTCGCTGACCTCACCATGGACAACTACGCCATCGGCAGCGACGCGAAGCCCTGCTCGGACGGCGTTACCGTGGAGCGCTCGACGTTTGTCCTGAAAAACAGCTCGGTCACGGCGAACTCGACCGGCATGGCGCTCAAGTATGATACGACCGCGACGCTCGACACCGTTACTGTGCTGACTACAGGCGGCAACTACGGCGTGGACATCAACAACAATACCAACGTCACGCTCGAGAACACCGTCAATGTCACGGCGGCGGGGACCGCGGTGAATATCTATAAGAACTCCACCCTGAAAAACAACACCGGCAGCGGCACGTTCGAGTCGACCGGCAGCGATAACGGCGCCATCGCGCTCCGCGCCGATATGCAGGCGACCGTCACGCTCAAACAGTACACCTTCCTCGCGAAAAACGCGAAGGGCCAGGGCGTCCGGATCGAGAACAACTCGACGGCCGACCTCTCCTATGACCTGACGGCCGGCGCGGCCGACAAGAACGTCATCTGGGGCGGCGAGAACGGCCTGTACGTCGGCGCGGGCTCGACGGTCACCATCACAAACTACAACATCTACGGCGCGACCGCCGGCTCCGGCGAGGCGTTCCCGCAGGAAGCCACGGCCGCAAACGGCGGCTACGGCGCGCAGGTCGTCGGCACGCTCTATCTCGACGGCCAGAACTCCATCCTCGGCGCGAAGTACGGCCTGGACGTCGAGAAGGGCAAGGTCACGAACTACAAGTCCGGCGGCGCGTGGACGGATGAGAACGGCACGGCGCAGGGCTCCGGCACGATCAAGGCCGGCACGGCCGGCAACGCGGTCGGCCTGTACAACGGCATGGGCACCGTGACGCTCGGCGGCTACACCGTCTCGACGCAGGGCACGTCCGGCAGCAGCCACGGCCTGCACGCCTCCGGCGGGTACACGTACCTCGACTGCGGCTATGACCCGACCGCGGCGGAGAAGCTCGCCTCCATCGCCGGCAAGACCGGCGACGGCGTCCGCGTCGAAGAGGGCGCGGTCGTCACGATCGACAATGCGCTCATCCAGACCGAGGGCAACGGCACGACGCACGCAAACGAGATCAAATACGCCGCGCGCGTCGTAAGCGGCACGCTGAAGCACGGCGAAACCGTCGAGCTCGCCACGGCCGGCAACGCCGTCGCCGCCGTCCTCGGCGAGTCCGACGCGAACGCGAAGCTCTACATCGCCGACGAGAACAAGTCCATCACGGCCGAGGGCGATTTCTACGCCGTGACCGGCTACGTCACGCAGCGCGGCAACCTGACCGTGAAGAACACGGTCAACGACGCGAAGTACAGCGCCGCCTACACGAAGGACAGCCTGACCATCCGCGGCGTGTTTGACGCCGACGGCTCGGCCGAAAACTCCCTCGACCTCGTCCTCGGCGGCGGCAAGATCGACGCCAGGCTGACCGACGGCAGCTCGTTCTCCGCCGTTTGCGTCGATGGGTTGGCGGATAGCCGTGCACACCTGACCGTCGAGGGAGCGCTGACAATCGAGAGCGCGCTGAATACCGTGACCCGCGCTTACGGCCTGTACGTGGATTACACCGATGTCAACTTTGCGGGGGCGAATGATACGGTCATCACCATCGCGGCCGATTACTCCCTCGGCACTGCCCTTATCGCAAAGCATTCGAACGTCTATCTCCACGGAAACCTCACCTTCTCCGGCAAAGCGGGCATCGCGGTCATGGACAACACCCTCCTGACCGGCTTCAAGAACGGCGGCACCATGGCCGCGACGACGGCCGAGGCCAGGACCGGCACCCCGACCACGACCGGCTCCGTCACCGCCGCGGGCGGCGACGCGCTCAGCGTCGAAAGCAACTCCACCGTCCTGCTCGGCGAGCTGAACTACTCCGCGCTCTCCGGCACCGGCCTGAAAGCAGGGGACGCGAAGGAGGTCTACCTCGCCGCCGCGAACTATAATAAGGATGCGACCAACCCGGCGGAGAACCGCCGCATCGACGCCAAGACGATCGCGGCTATCTCGAACACCGACACGGTCATCATTAAAAACTACGTCATGGCCCAGGCCGCGGCCGCCGATGGCCCCGCCATCACGGCCTCCGCCACCGCCCTCACCATCGACGGCGGCACCCTGCTCGCCGCCACGGGCAAGACCGGCATCGACATCAACGGCAAGACGCTGACGCTCACGAACACGAATGTTGTGGTAACGGGCACGGATGCGAACAGCGTCGCTGCGGCCGTCATGGCCATCGACACCGACATCACCGCGACGAACACGACCATCACGACGGCCGGAAGCGTGAGCAATGGCATCTTCTCCGGCGCGAAGACCACCGGCGGCAGCATCGCGCTCGACAAGGTCGAGATCGGCGCGGCTGACGCGAAGCCCGTGACCGGCATCAACGCCGCGGGCGGCGCGGGCAAGACGCTGACCATGAACGACACGAACGTCTTTGCCTCCGGCGCCGGCGTCGCCTTCACGAAGGGCAACGTCACCATGACGCGCGGCTCCATCCGGGCCGAGAACGGCGATGGCCTCTACGCCGAAAACGGCAACGTGAAGGTCACTGACGCGGCCATCTACGCCGCGGGCAGCATCGCCTCGACCGCCAAC
>CAVFYN010000108.1:0-34446 GCA_963626425.1 Bacteroidaceae bacterium | reverse complement strand
GGTCCATCCCCAGGATCATGCGGCCGAATTCCTCAATGAGCTCGCGCGCGGCATACGCGCCCGTGCCGATGGCCACGCCGATCTCGCCGAGGCCGTGCAGGCCGGTGTCCGTGTCGATGCGGCAGACGACGACGCGCATCCCCTCGACGGGCGCGAGCGAAATGGTGCTGACGGATTTGATTTTCATGCGGATTCCTCCCCTTTTTTCTGCGCGCGGCGCGCTGTTTACCTGCATGATACCATCGGCGCGGCCTGTGTGCAAGCAAATATTTTGTTCATGAACCATTCGAGGCTTAAAAAGCGCGGCGCGGCCCGTTTTCCGGGCCGCGCCGCGCGAAAAAATCAGTTTTTCCGGCTGCGGTCGTGGTAGTGCGTGTGCAGGAGCTGGTGGGCAAGCTCGGAGTTCGGCTCGCCGAGGAATTCGCGGTAGACCTCCTGCACGGCCGGGTTGTCGTGCGACTTGCGCAGCGGCAGGCTGCGGTCGAGCGCGTGGAGCGCGGCGATGCGCTTTTCGCGGCGGGCGTTGTCCGTGCCGATGGGCTGGCCGCCGCCGCCGACGCAGCCGCCGGGGCAGGCCATGATCTCGATGAACGTATAGTCCCGCTCGCCCGTCTCGACGCGGCGCAGGATCTCCTCCGCGTTTTTCAGGCCGTTGGCGACCGCGACGCGAAGCGGCGTGCCGTCCAAGTCGATCGTCGCCTCGCGGATGCCGCCGATCTCGCCGTGGACGGCCTCAAAGTCGAGCCGCGGCAGCGTCTTGCCCGTGTAGGCCTCGTAGGCCGTGCGCAGCGCGGCCTCCATGACGCCGCCCGTCGCGCCGAAGATGGCGGCCGCGCCCGTGCCCTCGCCGAGCGGGGCGTCGAAGTCGGAATCGTCCATGACCTTCAGATCGAGGCCCTCGTAGCGGATGAGCTTCGCCAGCTCGCGCGTCGTGAGGACGAAGTCGACGTCCGGCCGGCCGTCCTGCGACAGCTCCGGGCGCGCGGCCTCGTATTTCTTCGCCGTGCACGGCATGACAGAGACGGAGACGATGTTCGCCGGGTCGAGGCCCATTTTCTTCGCGTAATAGCTCTTGACGAGCGCGCCGAAGATGGCCTGCGGCGAGCGCGTCGTCGACACGCGGTCGATCATCTCCGGGTGGTGCTTCTCCAAAAAGTTGATCCAGCCGGGCGAGCACGAGGTGATCATGGGCAGCTTGCCGCCATTTTTGATGCGGGAGAGCAGCTCCGTGCCCTCTTCCATGATCGTGACATCGGCGGCGAAATTCGTGTCGAACACGCGGTCAAAGCCGAGCATGCGCACGGCCGTGACCATTTTGCCCGTGACGATCTCGCCCGGGGCCATGCCGAACTCGTCGCCGATGGCCACGCGGACGGCCGGGGCGATCTGCACGACGACGAACTTCTCCGGGTTGTGCAGCGCGCGCCAGACGTCGGCCGTGTTGTCGCGCTCGACGAGCGCGCCGACCGGGCAGAGCAGCGTACACTGGCCGCACAGGACGCAGTCCGTCTCGTCCATCGGCAGGTCAAACGCCGTCGTGACGCGGAAATGCTCCGAGCGATTGGAATACGTCAGCGCGTCGATGCCGTGGATCTCCGAGCAGGCCTTGACGCAGCGGCCGCACTTGACGCACTTCGACGGGTCGCGCACGATGGACGGATTGTCCACGCGCAGCGGCTCGCGCGACGAGATGTCCGGAAGATCCGGCAAAAGCAGGTTGAAGCGGCGGCAGAGCGCCTGCAGCTCGCACGTGCCGTTGCGCGCGCAGATGAGGCAGTTCTGCTTGTGGTTGGCCAGCATGAGCTCGAGAATGCCGACCTGCGTGTCATAGACCTTTTTCGAGTCCGTAAAGATCTCCATGCCCTCTTCCACGGGCGTCGTGCACGAGGTCTTGAGCTTTTTCTGGCCGCGGATCTCCACGACGCACAGCCGGCAGTGCGCCTTGGAGACCTGATCGTGGTGATAGCACATATGCGGGATGTCGATGTTGATCTCGCGGGCGGCGTCGATGATGAGCGTGCCCGCCTCCACCTCGATGGGGATGTTGTTGATCTTCGCGTGCACCTTGCTCATCGGACGACCTCCTTTTTCACCGCGAACGCCTCCGGGAAATGCTCCATGGCCGACAGCAGCGCCGACTGCGCCGATTCGCCCAGGCCGCACAGCGAGGCCGTGCTCATAATGTCCGCAAATTTCTTCATCGTGGCCACGTCATGCTCCGTAAAATCGCCCGCGGCAACGCGGTCGAGCAGCAGCCGGATGTGGTGGTTGCCCTCGCGGCAGGGCGTGCACTGGCCGCAGGACTCGTGGCTGAAGAATTCCTGCGTCATGCGCAGAAATTCGATGACGCCCGTGCGCTCGTCCACGACGAGCACGGCGCCCGAGCCGATGGCCGACAGGCCCGCCGCGCGCATGTCGTTATAAGTATAGCGCGTATCAAGCTGCGCGGGCGAGGCGATGCGGCCCGACGCGCCGCCGAGCTGCACAAGGCGGATGGCGCGCCCGTCCGGCACGCCGCCGGCCAGGTCGATGATCTCGCGGATCGTCAGGCCGAACGGGATCTCAAACACGCCCGGATGGCGGACGTTGCCGCTGACGGAGATCATTTTCGTACCGGGGCAGTCCTCCGTGCCCTGGCTGCGGTAAAAGCCCTCGTCGTCCATGAGCAGCGGCGAGACGAGCGAGAGCGACTCGACGTTGTTCATGCACGTCGGCAGATGGTACACGCCCGACTGCTTGATGTACGGCGGCTTCATGCGCGGCCGGCCGGCGAAGCCCTCGATGGACTCCGAGAGCGCCGAGCCCTCGCCGCAGACGTAGGCGCCCGCGCCGGAGTAGAGATGGATGTCGTAGTCAAAGCCCCGGATGCCGAGGATGTCGCGGCCGAGATAGCCCGCGGCGCGGCACTGCTCGATGGCCGAATGCAGAAGCGGGCGCAGGTGGGAATACTCCTCGCGAAGGTAGAGGTATCCGTCGCACGCGTCGACGGCCCAGCCGGCGATGATCATGCCCTCGAGCAGCTGGAACGGATCGTTTTTCAGCAGCTCGCGGTCCTTGAACGTGCCGGGCTCGCCCTCGTCGGCGTTGCAGACGACGCATTTTTTCTCGGCCTTGACGTCCTTGGCCTGGCTCCATTTGCGGCCCATGTCATACGCCGCGCCGCCGCGGCCCTGCACGCCGTTTGCCGTCAGAAGCGCGGCGATGTCGTACCCGTCCATTTTCACGGCACGGCGCAGCGCCAAAAAGCCGCCCGCGGCCTCGTAGGACGAAAGCTGCGTCGGGTCGTACTGCCCGAAGCGGCGGGAGATGAATTTCACGGTCTTTTCCATCGTCCTGCCCTCCTTAATCCAGCTCGCGGAGCATCGCAAGAACGCGCTCGCGCGTGGTGAGATCGCCGTAGATGACGCCGTTGACGCGCACAGCCGGCGCGCGGTCGCACGCGCCGAAGCACGGGACTTTTTCGATCGTAAACCGGCCGTCATACGTCACTTCGCCGAGGTCGATGCCCAAAATGGCGCACAGCATCTCATACAGGCTCTCGCTGCCGTTGACACGGCAGGGCGCGCTGTCGCAGATCTGGAGCGGGAATTTCGCGCGCGGCTTGTCGTGCAGCGCCGTGTAGAAGCTGATGACGTCGTACACCTGCGTCGGGCGCAGGCCGAGGCGGTCGGCGACGTAGTACGCCACCGGGCGGCTGATGTAGCGCCGCTCCATCGCCGCCTCGACATCGAGCAGGATGGACACGAGGTCCGTCCGGTCGAACGCGTGCGCCTGCAGAACAGACTCGATCTGCTGCCGGATGGGCTCGGTGAGCTCCTCCGGCTCGAGTTCAAATGGTCTCATTGGCTTTCCTCCCCATTTTCATAGAGCGCCGGCATGCCACCCCCATGTCGTCCGACATAATTAAGTTATTTTAACATTGACCCCGGCCAAGTCCCATATTGAAATCCGACAATCTGCGCATTTCAGATTGTGAATTTCACACAAACTGTTCGCATCTCCCTCCATTCATATGGCCGCCGAGGGGCGCATATGCTCCAATGGAATCACACAGCATGGGAGGTGGCCACGAATGAGAGAGGACATCGAACGCAGGGCCTGCGATCTGGCTGTGTACATCATTGAAACGCAATCGACCGTGCGCGCCGCCGCGAAGCAGTTCGGCATCAGCAAATCCACCGTGCACAAGGACATCAGCGACCGTCTGCGCGAGTGCAACCGGCCGCTGTACCTCCAGGTAAAAGCCGTGCTCGACCGCAACAAAGCAGAGCGCCACCTGCGCGGCGGCATCGCAACGCGCAAAAAATACAAAGGTGTCTAAAAAAATCCCCGAAAGAGTACATCTTTCGGGGATTTTTCCATTGCTTCCCGGTCAATTCCGGTGTATATTCTTTACTATATTACCCCATTGCAGTGGGAACACATCACAGGAGGGACAACCCATGTACGACCGCATCTACAACTTCTCCGCTGGCCCGTCGATGCTTCCGCTCCCCGTTCTTGAGCAGGCGCGCGACGAAATGCTCAACTGTTCCGGCTCCGGGATGAGCGTAAACGAGATGAGTCACCGCAGTAAGGTCTTTCTGAAGATCTACGAAGACGCGGTCGCGCTCGTCCGCCGTGTGCTCGGCGTGCCGGACAACTACAAGGTCCTGTTCATGCAGGGCGGCGCGACGCTGCAGTTCGCCTGCGTCCCGCTCAACCTCATGAAAACCGGCCATGCCGACTATATCCTGACCGGCAACTTCGCGAAAAAGGCCTATGAAGAGGGCTTGAAGTACGGCGAAGCCCGCATCGCCGGCTCGACGAAGGACGAGAACTTCTGCCGCATCCCGCGCCAGTCGGAGCTCGACCTCGACCCGAACGCCGACTATGTCCACATCTGCTTCAACAACACGATCTACGGCACGCACTGGGACTACGTGCCCGAGACGGGCTCCGTCCCGCTCGTGGCGGATATGTCGTCTTGCATCTTCTCCGAGCCGGTCGACGTGTCGAAATTCGGCGTCATCTACGCCGGCGTGCAGAAAAATCTCGCGCCGAGCGGCATGGCGCTTGTCATCATCCGCGAGGACCTCATCCGCGAGGACCTGCCGAAATACTGCCCGACGCTGTGCAGCTACGAAAAGCACGCCTCGAACGACTCGATGTACAATACGCCGAACTGCTGGTCGATCTACATGGTCAAGCTCGTGCTCGAGTGGATCGAGTCCATCGGCGGCATCGACGCGCTCTACGCGCAGAATCAGAAAAAGGCCGCGCTGCTCTATGACTACCTCGACTCGACGGCGTTCTACCAGACGGCCGTGAGCCCGGAGTCCCGCAGCCTCATGAACGTTACGTTCCGCTGCGCCAGCGAGGCACTGGACGCCGAGTTCGCTTCCGAGTCCGGCAAGCATGAAATGTCCAACCTCAAGGGCCACCGCTCCGTCGGCGGCATGCGCGCGTCCATCTACAACGCCATGCCCATCGAGGGCGTCGAGCATCTCATCGAATTCATGAAGGAATTTGAGAAAACGCACACGAAATAAGGAACATTTCCGCCCGCGGCGCCGTCTTGACAAAAGACGGCGCCGCGTTTTTCGGCAAATCGCACCTTAACGCAATAGAGGTTGATTCCGCCGGGCCGGCGTGATATGATTAGAAAATCAAAGTCGAACCCTGTCGGATCCCGCCGGCAGGCCGGAGTGAAAGGCAGATATGGCAAACAAACAGAAGCAGAAAACATGGAAGCTGTTCGGCAGCTGGTATGTCGAAGACACCGGCCGGACGAGCAAGAAGAAAAAGCGCTGGCCGCGCAATCTGTGCATCGTGCTCGCGAGCCTCATCGTGCTCTACTGCGTGTGCGTTTTTTCCAATATCCCGTTCATTAAAAAATGGCGCACGATCTACATCGAGACGGCGCTGTCCACCATGAGCCATCAGTGGCTCGCCACGGCGTTCATCCCGCACAGCGTCGTCGACGAGGTGCGCACGGCCATGGAAGAGGCGCGCATGGCGCAGGTCGGCGAGAACACCACGTGGGGCGACGACGGCCAGAACGTCTCGCTCGACGGCCAGAAGCCCAGCCACGGCGGCACGGACGCCGACACGGACACTTCAAGTGAGCCCGAGGCCGGCGACACGGCCGAGCAGGCCGCGTTCTACGAGCTGTTCTGGGAGATCGACCGCAGCACGATGGAGGACTACCTGGACCGCCACCCGAGCGCGCTCGACAACGGCTGGGACAACATCTACATCAACGAGGCCGGCCTGGACGACGACGGCACGACGATCCGCACGACGATGGACGAGCAGGTGCTCGCCATCGACGCGAAAAACAAGGTCCTGCTCGTCCGCGTCGAGGGCAGCGGCTACCGCGGCGTCCTCGCCGTGGCGAAAGACGCGTCGCGGCTTTCCATCGAGGCGTCGGCCTACATCGGCGGCGCGGGCCAGTACGCCGGCGACATCGCCGAAGCGCACAACGGCATCCTCGGCATGACGGCCAACGGCTTCACCGACCCGGACGGCGTCGGCAACGGCGGCCAGATCATCGGCTACTCCATGTGCGACGGCAAGGAGTACGGCCGCCACTCCCTCTGGGGCTACAAGCGCCTTGAGATCCGCGACGACGACCGCATGTACATCGTCGACGCGCCCGACCCCGTCGGCAGCAACGTCACCGACGCGGCGGAGTTCCAGCCCGCGCTCATCGTCGACGGCAAGGTCGTCGTGGACAGCAGCGCCGGCTACACCGCGCTCAACCCGCGCGCCTGCCTCGGCCAGTCGAGCCGGTATGAGTACCTGTTCCTCGTCATCGAGGGCCGCCTCGTCGACTCCATCGGCACGGACGTCATGGTCTGCGCGGACATCCTCGCCCGCCATGACTGCATGCAGGCCATGAACCTCGACGGCGGCACGAGCGCCATCCTCTATTTCGACGGCGAGTACGTCACCCGCTGCTCCAACACCGCCCTCCCCTACGGCCGCCTGCTGCCCAACGCAGTCGTGTTCCGCAGAGCGGAGTGAATCTGATCAGATTTCCCCGCCGGACGAAAGCCCGGCGGGGATTTTTTTGTGTGCATGATTGCCCGCAACCGGCGCGTAGGCGGGATGACCCCATCCCGCCGGAAGTAGGTATTCCCGCCGCGCCCTGTAGGGGCGGATAGTATCCGCCCGCAGCTATGCGCCGATTGCGGCACGCGCCCAAGCCTCCCCTTTGAAGGGGAGGTGGCACGGCGTCAGCCGTGACGGAGAGGTGGGGCCGAAAGTTTTGCGTGCACCACCGAAAGGCGCGCCGGGAACCCGATGGCCCACCTCTCAGTCGCCTCCGGCGACAGCTCCCCTTAAAAGGGGAGCCATTCGGAAGCCGCGCGCCGCAATTGGTACCGTGCAGACGCGATGCCGCAGTCCGCGGCGGGATGGGGTCATCCCGCCCTACGGGCACGATACGTGCCGCGTCGCCGGCATCGCGGGCGGATGATATCCGCCCGTGCGGGTGCGGGCCGTTCATTTGGCCCTTTCCCTCGTTATCCCGCAAACCAGCAGACCGCCGCGGCCCCGAAGGGCCGCGGCGTTTTTTTCTGCCTGTGCACTTTCTCAGGCCGTCCGGTCAGAGGCGGCCGATGGGGAGATCGGATCAGTTGAACACGGCGTACTGCGGGCACGGCTCGTCGGCGCAGTTGAGGACGAAGCTGGCCAGCTTGTCGGTGTTGTAGATCGTCATGTTCGCGCGCTCGCACATCGGGATGATGCGGTACTCGTTGGCCGCCCACTCCTGCAGGCCGGCGTAGCCCTCGGCGCGCTTGGCGTCCTCGGTGTTGTAGAGCGCCTCGTCAAAAGCAGCGGCCCAGACGGGATCCTGCATGCCGGCCGGCGGCAGCGTGGAGACGGGGCTGAGCGTATCGAGCAGCAGGCCCGGCTCGTTGATATACGCGCCGCCCTCGGCCTGCTTGCAGATGAAGTCGGACTCCATGTCGCGCAGCATCGGGATGGCCGTGCCCGGGTCGTAGCTCTCAACGGTGATGTTGACGCCGCCCGCGGCGAGCGAGGCCTGGAGCGCCTCGGCGAGGACCTGCATATCCATCGTGACGATCAGGCGCAGCGAGATGCCGTCCGGATAGCCGGCCTCGGCCAGCAGGGCCTTCGCGCCCTCGGGATCGTAGTCGACGGTTTTCTGGCTCTCATAATACTTGACCGACGCGGGCAGGATGGAGTCGGCCTCGATGAACAGCGGGCCGTACATGGCCAGGGCGACATTTTCGCGGTCGACGGACTTGAAGAACGCCTCGCGGACGCGGATGTCGTCAAACAGCGCCGTCTCCTCGGGGAGGATGATCATGAGAACGTCGCGGATGGAGTTGAGGTAATGGCCGGTGAACGACGGGCAGTCGCCGGCGAGGACGCGCTCGGCGTCCTGCGAGCTGATGCCGCAGGCGATGTCGATGGCGCCCGCCTCAAAGTCGATGTACATGGTCGAGGACTCGGAATAGTAGCGGTAGGTCACCTTTTCGCACTCGGGGAGCTCGCCCCAGTAGTCGGCGGCGTCCTTGCGCTGGTAGGTCACGTAAGCCGAGGCGACGTTTTCGACGCAGTAGTACGGGCCGGTGCCGTTCGGGGCGCTGAACCACTTGTCGGAGTCGGACTTGTTGTCGCCGTAGGGCATATCTTCGTAGCAGTAGATGGCCCAGGAGCCGAGGTACGTGACGGCCGGGCCGTAGGGCTTGGTGAACTTGAAGTTGATGGTGTAATCGTCGACGATCTCGGAGGCATCCCAGTCATAGCACTCGAAATACGAGCTCATGAAGCCGGCCGCCCAGTAGTCGCGGTAGCAGTAAAAGACGTCCTTGCTCGTCATGTGCTGGCCGTCGGTGAAGTAGACGTCGTCGCGCAGCTTGATCTGGAGCGTCAGGTCGTCGATGTACTCCGCGCTCGTCGCGAGCCACGGGTGCATCTCCTGCGTCTCGGGGTCCTGCTCGAACAGGCGCTGGAACACGGTCTGGACCTGCGTACGGTTGACCATGCCGGCCGCGTTCGGGTCATGCGTGCCGTTGGCGCTCATGATGCCGATCTGGAGGGTGTAGTCCTTGTCGCCGCCGGAGGGCGCGGGGTCGTTTCCGCCGGAGGGCTTGCTGTCGCCGCCGGGCGCAGGGGTGCTGTCGCCGCCGGAGGCGTCGCCGGACGGCGTCGTGGTCGACGTGCCGCCGGACGTATCGTCCTTGCTCGAAGAGCAGGCTGCCAGGATGGAGAAAATCATTGCCAGGGTCAGGAGCAGTGCGAGCAGTTTCGTGAGCTTTTTCATGATCCGTCCTCCAAGTCATTTATTGTTCCCACAGCCGTATGCTGCAAAAACCGAACTTTGGATACCGGGCCGCCGCGCGGCCCGGCGCTGGGGACGCCGAGTTATGAAAGACGCTGCTGGGTCCTGTTTTGTCGCATCTAAACAATTTTTATGCTGACTTGCCGGTCAGTTTTAGTGATTTTCTCAAGATATGCGCATTGTATCATGTTTGTTAACCGTTGTAAATAGTTTTTGTGAACAAAATATGAACCGGACGTCGAATTGTTCATTTTTCGTACTTGTTCGCATTTATACTGTATATTTGCATAGGATCTTCTTCCCTGCCGCAAAGAGAGAAGGACGCGCCCGCCGGGCGCGTCCTTCTCAGGGGAGGCAAAATCGTTTGTAGAATTAGTTGAACTTCGCGTACTGGGCGCACGGCTCATCGGCGCAGGCCAGGACGAAGCTGGCGAGCTTGTCGGTGTTGTAAACCGTCATGTTCGCGCGCTCGCAGATCGGGAGGATGCGGTACTCTTCCGCAGCCCACTCCTGCAGCTTGGCGTAGCCGTCGGCACGCTTGGCCGAATCGGTGTTGTACAGAGCCTCTTCAAAGGCGTCCGCCCACTCCGGAGCGACCATGCCGGCAGGCGGCAGCGTGGAGGTCGGGCCAAGGGTGTCGAGCAGGAGCGCCGGCTCGTTGATGTACGCGCCGCCCTCAGCCTGCTTGGTGAGGATGTCGGTCTTGCCGTCGCGGAACATCGGGATGGCAGTGCCCGGGTCATAGCTCTCGCAGTTGAGCGTGATGCCGGCCGCGGCCATGGAAGCCTGGATGGCCTCCTGGAGGTCCTGCTGGTCCATGGTGACGATGTAGTTCAGGGTGATGCCGTCCGGGTAGCCGGCCTCGGCGAGGAGGGCCTTGGCGCCTTCGGGATCATAGGCGGGGTATTCCTGCGCCTCGTAGTAGTTGACGGTGCTCGGGATGATGGAGTCAGCCGGCATGTAGAGCGGGCCGTACTGCGCGAGGGCGCAGTTCTCACGGTCGACCGCCATCATCATGGCCTGGCGGACGCGGACGTCGTCAAACAGGGCGACCTCGTCGGGGAGGATGAACATCATGACGTCGTTGATCGGGTTGAGGTAGTAGCCGGTGAAGGACGGGCAGTCGCCGTCGAGGACGCGCTGGGCATCCATAACGCCGAGGGCGCAGGCCGCGTCGATGGCGCCGGACTCAAAGTCGATGTACATGGTGGAGGACTCGGAGTAGTACTGGTAGGTGACCTTCGTGCACTCGGGCAGCTCGCCCCAGTACTGATCGGCCGACTTGCGCTCGTAAACGGCGTAAGCGGAGGCGACGTTCTCAACGCAGACGTACGGGCCGGTGCCGTTCGGGGCGGTCATCCACTTGTCGGCGGAGGCAGCGGTGTCACCGAACATATCCTCGGCGCAGAAGATGCCCCAGGCGCCCATCATGGTGACGGCCGGGCCGAATTCCATGGAGAACTTGAAGTCGATGGTCAGATCGTCGACGATCTCGGTGGCATCCCAGTCATAGGCCTCGAAGTACGAGGACATACGGCCGGCAGCCCAGTAGTCGCGGTAGGACAGGAGGACGTCGTTGGCGGTCAGCTTCTGGCCGTCGGTGAAGTAGACGTTGTCGCGGAGCTTGACGCGCAGCGTGCTGTCGTCGACGTACTCATAGCTCTCGGCAAGCCACGGCTCGAGCTCGCCGGTCTCGGCGTTCTGGTTGAGAAGACGCTCGAAGATGGTCTGCATCTGGGTGCGGTTCGTCTGGCCGTCGGCCCACGGGTCGTGGGTGTTGTTGGCCTGCATCATGCCGATCTTGAGGGTGTAATCCTTCTCACCGTCGGCAGGGGTGGAATCGCCGCTGTTGTCTTTGCCGGAGTTATCGGGCGTATTGGTATCGGTCTGGGTGTCGTTCTTCGTTCCGGTGTCCTTGTCATCGGAGCTGGAGCACGCGGCCAGGACCGAGAAAATCATGACGAGGGCAAGGAGCAGTGCGAGCAGTTTGCTGATCTTTTTCATCTTTCGACCTCCATTGAAGTTTTGTCTTAATATGCTTGCGCATAGAAAAACCGAACGTGGGGAGCGCGCGGCCGGTGCCGCGCGGCGCGGGGATTGGCGCGAGGGAAAAGCTCAGGTTTGTATATTCTGCTGTGAAGATTCGACTGTTTTTGCGGTTTGTTCGTCATAATTGACCATGCAAGGATTCTACCACAGGGCCCACCGTTTGTAAATACTTGTTTTGCGGCCAAACGAAAAATTGTGAAGTATCCACCGAATTTAATTCATATCTTTGTAACATTTGTACTGGGACCGAGCACAATCCGGCCTCCGGCGCAAAAAAGCCCCGCGGCGGTCCGGATGGACCGCCGCGGGGTAAACGTCACAAGATGTGCTTTGTCCGTATGGACTTAGGCGAACTTGACGAAGCGGACGTTCGGCTCGTCGGCGCAGGCCAGCTTGAAGCTGGCGATCTTGTCGCCGTTGTAGACGAACATGTTCGCACGCTCGCAGATCGGGATGATGCGGTTGGACTCGCGGGCCCACTCCTGCATCTTGGCGTAGCCGTCAGCACGCGCGGACTCGTCGCTGCTGTACAGAGCCTCCTCGAACGCGTCGGCCCAGGTCTGGTCGGTGATACGGGCGGCGCCGAGCGTGGAGTTCGGGCCGAGGGTATCGACGAGCAGGGACGGGTCGCCCGTGACGGAGCCGCCCTCGGCGACCTTCAGGCACAGATCGGTCTCGCCGTTCATCATCATCGGGATGGCCGTGCCCGGATCGTAGCTCTCAACGCTCATGTTGATGCCGATCTGGGACAGGCAGCCCTGGATGGCCTCGGCGACGGTCTGGTTGTCCGGCGTGACAACGACCTTCAGGTCGAAGCCCGAGCCGTAGCCGGCCTCTTCCATGAGGGACTTGGCGCGGTCGACGTCGACGGTGTAAGCCTCCTGCTCCTCGTAGAACTTAACGGTGGCCGGCAGGATGCTGGTCGCCTCGATCTTCAGGCAGCCGTAGGCAGCCGTGGCGATGGCGTTCTGGTCGAGGACCAGGGAGACAGCCTCGCGGACGCGCTCGTCCTGGAAGGCCTCAACGTACTCCGGCAGGACAACGAGCAGGCAGTCACGGACCGGGTTGACGTCGTACTTCGTGCTCGCGGGCGCCTCGCCGTTGAGAACGCGCTGCGCGTCGGTCTCGCTCAGGCCGCAGGCGGCGTCAAGGTTGCCGGCCTCGAAGTCGATGTACATCGTGGAGGCCTCGGAGTAGTACTTGTAGGTGACCTCTTCGCACTCGGGCGTCGTGCCCCAGTAGTTGTCCTTGACATGGTAGGTGCAGTGCGAGGAATCGACGTTCTCAACGCAGTAGTACGGGCCGGTGCCGTTCGGGGCGCTCATCCAGTCGTCCGCGGTGAGGGCGTTGTCACCCTCGAGGTCGTCCTTGCAGTAGATGTCGTAGGTCGACAGCAGGGAGATGGCCGGGCCATACTCCTTCGTGAACTTGAAGTTGATGGTGTAGTCGTCAACGATCTCGGTGGCGTCCCAATCGTAGCACTCGAAGTAGGAAGCCATCTGGCCGACGCCGTAGACGTTCTGCAGGGAGTAGAGCACGTCCTCGGCCGTCAGGCCCTGGCCGTTGGTGAACGTGACGTCCTGACGGAGCTTGACCTGCAGGGTCAGCTCATCGAGGTACTCAACGCTCTCGGCGAGCAGCGGCTCGACCTCGCCCGTCTCCGGGTTCATGGCCATCAGGGAGTCGTAGATCAGCTTGGACTGATAACGCTTCTTCTCGTTCGTGGCCTGGGGGTCATGGGTGCTCGGGGACTGCATGACGCCGATGGTCAGTTTGTGGGCGGAATCGCCGTCCGTCGTGGTACCGGTGGTGTCAGAGGTACCGGCGTTGCCCGCGTCGCCCTTGTCGTCGCTCTTGTCGCTGGAGCAAGCAGCCAGCGCAGAGAGGATCATGACAAGCGCGAGAAGCAGAGCAAGGATCTTGCTGAGTTTCTTCATACGAAAATCGTCCTCCAGGAAATATTTATGTCGGACCCGCAAAGCGGGGCTAACATCGTTCGTTTCGCCGCTTTTATCGTACCGCAAAGCCGCGAATTATCAAAATACCGATTATCAATATCATTATTGCTTCGACATGATAAGTGTTCAGGCAAAACAAAAGACGCGGCACGGAAAAACCGTACTGCGTCCAAGTGTGTCTTTCGATGCTTTGCCTCCGGTAGCCTGCCGCGGAAAAGCGGACGGGCTCCGGCCGAAAACGCGCCGAAAGCCACCGGGGAAGATGCTGGCGCGTCGAAGGTTCAAAGCGGGGATTGCTATGAAATCGCGATGCGAGGGCTATCCAACCGGGGTCACCTGGGTACGGATTGTATTGTACCACAACATTTCCCTGATTGTAAAGCTGTTATCACGAATTTTTTTCAGAATTGTTAATTCCGCCGGTTTGGAGCCACGCTCACGTGTCGTGGTCGACGGTCTTGAACTGCTTGAGATTGCCGATCTTCAGGCTGCGCTCGTCGAGCTTGGCGCACACGTCCTCGACCGTGATGCCCGCCTCGGCCATCATGACGGTCAGGTGGTAGAGCAGGTCGGAAATTTCGCCGATCGTCTCGAAGTTGTCGCCGTTTTTCGCGGCGATGATCGTCTCGGCGCACTCCTCGCCCACCTTTTTGAGGATCTTGTCCATGCCCTTGTCGAAGAGGTAGCACGTGTAGCTGCCCTCCTGCGCATAGAGCCGCTGCCAGGTGTCGTTCATACAAATTCCTCCATTACATTAAAAAAGCAGCTTTCGCTCCCCGTGTGGCACGTCGGCCCGTCCGGGCGGCAGAGCAGCAGGAGCGTGTCGGTGTCGCAGTCGGTGATGATTCTCTCGACGTGCAGGAAATTCCCGCTCGTCTCGCCCTTGTTCCAGAGCTTTTGCCGGCTGCGCGACCAGAACCACGCCGTTTTCGTCTCAAACGTCAGCCGGACGGCCTCCTCGTTGGCAAAGCCGAGCATGAGCACGTCCTTCGTCCGCGCGTTCTGGACGATGACGGGGATGAGTTCTGATTTTTGGAACAGGTCATGGATCTCGATCATGGTCTCACCTCACCGGGATGCCGCGCGCGGCAAGGTATTCCTTGACCTGGCCGATCGTCAGCTCGCCGAAATGGAACAGGCTGGCGGCCAGCGCGGCGTCGCAGCCCGTTTTTTCAAATACGTCCGCAAAATCCTGTAAACACCCGCAGCCGCCGGAGGCGATAACGGGGATGTTCACCGCGTCCACGACCGCGCGCGTCATGGCGAGGTCGAAGCCTTTCTTCGTGCCGTCGGCATCCATGCTCGTGAGCAGGATCTCGCCCGCGCCGAGCATTTCCGCCTCGCGCGCCCAGGCCACGACGTCCCGGCCCGTCCGGACGCGGCCGCCGGCCGTAACGACCTCGTAGGAGCCGTCCTCCCGGCGCCGGCCGTCGATGGCGACGACGACGCACTGGCTGCCGAAGCGCTCGGCCGCGCGGGAGATGAGCGACGGGTCGCGCTCGGCCGCGGAGTTCACGGAAATTTTGTCCGCGCCCGCGCGCAGGATGCCCGTAAAATCGTCGACGGTGCGGATGCCGCCGCCGACGGTCAGCGGGACGAACACCTGCCGCCCCGTCCGCTCGATGACGTCCGCGACGGAGCGGCGCGCCTCGTTCGTGGCCGTGATGTCGAGAAAGACGATCTCGTCCGCGCCGGCGTCGGAATAGTACCGCGCGAGCTCCACAGGGTCGCCCGCGTCGCGGATGTCGACGAAATTCACGCCCTTGACCACGCGCCCGCCGTCGACGTCCAGGCACGGGATGATCCGTTTTGCCAGCATCAGCGCGCCTCCTCGATGGCCCGGCGCAGGTCGACGCGGCCGTCGTAATACGCCTTGCCGATGATGACGGCGTCCATGCCGGCCGATTTTAAGTCCCGCACGTCCTCGTTCGAGCCGACGCCGCCCGACGCCGTCAGGCGGCAGGAGAGCGCCGTGCGCAGCGCGCCGAGGCGATGGAGCGGCGGACCGGCGAGCGTGCCGTCCGTGTCGATGTCCGTGAAAATAATGTCCCGCGCGCCGAGCGACGCCATGCGGCGGGCAAAGGCGAGGTAGTCCTCGCCCGAGTCGTCCAGCCATCCGGCCGTGCGGACGCGGCCGTCTTTGGCGTCCACGCCGACGGCGACGCGGTCGCCGTAGCGCGCGGATGCCTCCGCGACGAAGTCCGGGTCCGTGACCGCGGCCGAGCCGATGACGGCGCGGTAGACGCCGAGGCCAAACACGGCCTCCAGATCCGCCATGGAGCGGATGCCGCCGCCGAGCTCGATCTTCAGGCCGGACTCCTTCGCGACGCGCCGGACGATGTCCGCGTTTTTGCGCACGCCGTCCTTCGCGCCGTCGAGGTCGACCATGTGGATCTCCTCCGCGCCGCACGCGCGAAAGTGCAGCGCCGTGGCCACGGCGTCGTCCGCGACGGTGTGCACCGTCGCGAAATCGCCCTTATAAAGGCGCACGCACGCGCCGTCTTTCAAATCAATTGCCGGCAGAACGATCATCGGCTCAGCTCCCCAAAGTTTCTCAAGATGCGAAGGCCCGTCTCGCCCGATTTTTCCGGGTGGAACTGGCATCCGAACACATTGCCGCGCGCGACGGCCGCCGTCACCGGCCCGCCGTAGTCGCACACGGCCGCGACGTCGGACGCGTTGCCGCAATAGGCCATATAGCTGTGGACAAAATAGACGTACTCCCCGCTCGACACGCCGGAAAACAGCGGGTTTTCGCCGCAAAGCGTCAGGCTGTTCCAGCCGATCTGCGGCAGCTTGAGCGGCGTCCGGATGCGGTCGACCGAGCCCGGGATGAGCCCGAGCCCTTCGCACGGGCGGACCTCGCTCGACTGATCAAAAAGCATCTGCATCCCGAGGCAGATGCCGAGCAGCGGCTTTTCCGCCGCGCTTTGCCGCAGCGCGGGCACGAGGCCGCTTTTTTCAAGCTGCGCCATCGCGTCCGGAAACGCGCCGACGCCGGGCAGGATCACGCCGTCCGCGCGCAGGATCTCTCCCGCGTCCGACGTGATGCAGGACGCAAGGCCGAGAAAGTCCAGAGCCTTCGTGACGCTGAGCAGATTGCCCGCGCCGTAGTCGACAACGGCGATCTTCCCCATCACAGCGCCCCCTTCGTCGACGTGACGCCCGTACCCGTGACGGCCGCGGCGTCGCGCAGAGCCATGCCGAGCGCCTTGTAAAGCCCCTCGGTCATGTGGTGCGCGTTCGCGCCGTACGGGCAGGAAAGATGCAGCGTAAAGCCGGCGTTCATGGCCAGCGCGCGCATGAATTCCAGCGTCAGGCAGCTGTCGTACGTGCCGATCATCGGCTGCGGCATGTCGGCGTTGAACACGAGATACGGCCGCCCGGACACGTCGAGCGCGCAAGTGCAGAGCGCCTCGTCCATCGGGACGGTGCTGGAGGCAAAGCGGCGGATGCCGGCCTTGTCGCCGAGCGCCTGCGCGATGGCCTTGCCGAGGACGATGCCGACGTCCTCGACCGTGTGGTGCCCGTCGACGTGCAGGTCGCCCTTCGCGGTGAGCGTGAGCTGCAGCCCGCCGTAAAAGGCGAACGCCGTGAGCATATGGTCAAAAAATCCGATGCCGGTCGAGATCTCGCTCGGCCCGGGCGCAAATTTCAGTTTGAGGTCGATGTCCGTCTCTTTCGTGGCGCGGCGGATGTGCGCGCTGCGCTCGCCCGCCGGGACGGCGGGCGCCGCTTCCCTGCCGAGCAGCGCGTCGGCCGAGACGCCGAGCGCATCGGCCAGCGCCGCGAGCACCGCAAGCGTCGGCTCGCGCTGGCCGCGCTCATACGCGCCGACGGCCGAGGCCGAAACGCCGACGGCCTGCCCGAGCTGCGCCTGCTGCATCCCGCGCCGGGTGCGCAGCTCCTTGAGTCTTGTCCCGAAGTCCATGGCGCTCACTTCCCGTCGAAGCGGATGCGCACGGAGTTGGCATGCGCGGTGAGCTTTTCGGCCTCGGCCAGCGTGATGATGCTGTCGGCCGTCTGCGCGAGGGCCTCGCGCGAGAATTCGATGACGCTCATCTTCTTCAAAAAGCTCTCGGCCGAGAGCGGCGAGAAGAACCGCGCCGTGCCGGACGTCGGCAGGACGTGGCTGGGACCTGCCATATAGTCGCCGAGCGGCTCGGGCGAGTTTTCGCCGAGGAACACCGCGCCGGCGTTGCGGATGCCGGGCAGGAGCGCGTGCGGGTCGGCCGTGCAGAGCTCAAGATGCTCCGGCGCGATGTCGTTTGCCAGCGCGACGCAGTCGTCCAGCGACTCCATGACGATGACGGCGCCGTAATTTTTCAGGCTGTCGCGGATGATGTCGCGCCGCTCGAGGCGGTTCGACTGCGTCTCCAGCTCGCGCAGGACGGCCTGCGCGAGCGTCTCGCTGTCCGTTAAAAGGACGGCCGAGGCCAGCCGGTCATGCTCGGCCTGGCTGAGCAGGTCGGCTGCGACGTAGCGCGCCCGCGCCGTCTCGTCGGCGATGACGAGCACCTCGCTCGGCCCCGCGACCATGTCGATGTCCACCTGGCCGAACGCCAGGCGCTTGGCCGCGGCAACATAGGCGTTGCCCGGGCCGACGAGCTTGTCCACGCGCGGGATGAAGTCCGCGCCGTAGGTCAGCGCCGCGACGGCCTGCATGCCGCCGACGGCGATGCAGCGGTCGACGCCCGCGATCCACGCCGCGGCGAGCACGGCGTCATTTAAGTTCTCCGTCGGCGGCGTGACCATGACGACCTCGCCGACGCCCGCGACCTTCGCGGGGATGACGTTCATCAGAACGGAGCTCGGATACGCCGCCGTGCCGCCCGGCACGTACACGCCGACGCGGCCGAGCGCCCGGACGACCTGCCCGACGCGCCCGCCCTCGACCGGCGCGTCCCAGAGGCGGCTCTCGCCGAGCAGGCGCGACTGGTAGTCGACGATGTTCTTCGCGCTCTGCTCGAGCGCGTAGCGAAGCTCGGGCGCGATGCGCTTGGCCGCGCCCTCGAGCGTCGATTTTTTGATCTCGCGCGGCTCGGCCTTATCAAACTGGAGCGAATACTCCCGCACGGCCTCCATGCCGCGCGCGCGCACGTCGTCCATGACGGACTGCGCGGCGCTCGCGATGAGCGCGTTTGCCTCCTTGGCGCGGCTGCGCATGGCCGCAAGGAGCTCTTTTTCCTCATATCCGTCCGCGCGGACAAAGCTGGTGATCATAATGCCTGCTCACACCTTCCCACAAAATCGACAATGGCGTCCTTGTGCAGCTTCATGCTGGCTGTGTTGACGATGAGCCGCGCCGAGATGGGCGCGACGGTCTCGATGGGGACAAGGCCGTTCTCTTTCAGCGTCGCGCCCGTCTGGACGACGTCCATGATGGCGTCGGCCAGACCCAAAATCGGCGCGAGCTCCACGGAGCCCTCGATGCGGATCGTCTCCACATCCATGCCCTTGCCCTCGAAATAGCGCTTGGTCACGTTCGGGTATTTCGACGCGACGCGGCGCGTGCGGTATGTTCCGTAAAAATCGTCGCCCTCGCGCACGGCCAGTGCGAAGCGGCACGCGCCGAAGCGAAGATCGAGCAGCTCGTAGAACGAGCCGCCGTGCTCCATGATCGTGTCGCGCCCGACGATGCCCATGTCGCACACGCCGTGCGTGACGTAGGTAATGACGTCCGGCGCCTTGGCCAGGATGACGTCGAGCGGATAATTTGCCACCGGCAGCACGAGCCGGCGCGTGTCCTCGTTGACCTGCGAGCAGTCGAGCCCCGCGCGCTCAAACAGCGCCACGGAGTCCTTCAGAAGCCGCCCCTTCGTGACGGCGATGCGAAGCCGGTTCACAGCGCCACGCTCCTCTCCTCGCCGCCGTCTAAAACAAGCAGCGTTTTTGCGCCGTGCGCGCGCGCCTCTTGCTCGGCCATCTCGCACGAGGCGGCCGAGGACAGCACGCCCGTGCCGTCTGGCAGCGCCGCGATGGCGCTCAGCGCGTCGCCCAGGCGGCCGCGGCCGTACCAGACGACGGTCTCGGGCGGCTGGACCTCCTTCTGCGGCAGGCACGAGGCGAGCGCCGCCACGTCGATGGCAAAGCCCGTCGCGGGCATATCCGCGCCGAAAATGCCGATGAGCCCGTCATACCGGCCGCCGGAGACGACGGTCGTCCCGGCGCCCTGCGCGTAGCCGCGGAAAACGACGCCCGTGTAGTAGTCGATGCCCTGCACGAGGCTCAGGTCGAAGCGCACGTGGCGCCCCAGCCCGGCGCGGGAGAGCTCGCCGTAGAGCTCGGCGAGATAGTCGAGCGCCGCGACGGCCTGCGGCAGCGGCGTGAGCGCGCGCGCCTCGCTCAATACCTCCACGCCGCCGAACAGCCGCGGCAGGGTCTTGAGCGCCGCGCCCGCCGGCGTTGTTTCATACGGCGCGAGCAGGTCGGAAAACGCGGCGAAGCTCCGGTCCTCCACGGCCTGGCGCATGGCAAAGACCGTCTGCTCGTCCGCGCCGAGCGCGCCGGTGAGCGCCGTGAAAAAGCCCGCGTGGCCGAGCTCGATCTGAAACTCCGTCAGCCCCGTCGCCTCGAGCGCCTGCACGGCCATGGCGATGACCTCCAGGTCAGCCCGGATGCCCGGCGCGCCGATGAGCTCGATGCCGCACTGCGGCTTTTCGCTCTGCGCGCCCGTGTGCGCGTCGTCCGAACGGAAAACGGTCTGGTCGTAATACAGCCGCTGCGGCAGCGGCATGGCCCGCAGCTTCGTCGCCGCGACGCGCGCGATGGGCGTCGTGTTGTCCGGCCGCATGACGAGGATGCGGCTGGAGCGGTCGATGAGCTTGAGCATGGACTGCTGCGGCAGCGGGCTTCCGGACGCGGTGAACAGGTCGTAGAATTCGACCTCCGGCGTCATGAGCTCGCAGTAGCCGCGCTTTTCAAACAGCCCCGTCACCGCGCGCTGGACGGCGCGGTAGGCCGCGCATTCGGCAAACAGCCGGTCGCACGTCCCCGCCGGCGTCCCGATGGTCATATGCATGGGAATCACACACTTTCATTGACTAACATGGTAGTATGGTAGCACGCTGCCAAGCGAAAATCAAGTTAAAACAGCGACACCTGGCTCGTATTGGGCATATCGCCAAAAACGCCGGCCGCGCGCAGGCTTTCGATGTTCGTATCGGACACCTTGCAGGCGATCTTGAACTCCTCGACGGAGATAAAATGCTTGCCCTTGCGGCCCTCGGCGATGTCGAGCGCGGCCGTCTCGCCGAGTCCCGCGACGGAGACGAACGGCGGCAGGAGCTTGCCATCGCGCAGGTTAAAGCGCAGCGCGTCGGACTCATACAGGTCGATCTTCGCAAACTCGAGCCCGCGCAGGTAGAACTCATAGCAGACCTCGAGCGTCGTGAGCAGATCCTGATCCTTGGCCGACGCCTCGGGGTCGGAGTCGATGCGCTTGATCTCCTCTTTCACGCGCTCGATGCCCTGCGTCATCATGGCCGCGTCGAAGCCGCCCTTCTGGCTGCGGCGGTAAAAATAAGCCGAGTAGAACGCCAGCGGCTCATGCACCTTGAACCACGCGATGCGGAACGCCATCATGACGTAGGCCACGGCGTGCGCCTTCGGGAAGAGATACTTGATCTTCTTGCACGACTCGATGTACCAGTCCGGCACGCCGGCGTCCTTCATCTCCTGCTCCGCGCCGTCGGGCAGGCCGCGCCCTTTTCGGACGGCCTCCATGATCTTGAACGACCGCTTTTCCGGCATGCCGCAGGAAATGAGGTAGAGCATGATGTCGTCGCGGCAGCCGATGGCCTCGCCGACGGCGGCCGTGCCGGACAAAATGAGCTCGCGCGCGTTGCCGAGCCACACGTCCGTGCCGTGCGAGAAGCCGGACAGGCGCAGCAGCGTGTCAAACTCCGTCGGGTGCGTGTCCTCGAGCATCCCGCGCGTGAAGCGCGTGTTGAACTCCGGGATGGCGACGGCGCCCGTGGGGCCGAGCAGCGGGTCGTTTTCATAGCCGAGCACCTTCGAAGAGGTGAAAATGGACATCGTGTCCTTGTCGTCGAGCGGGATCTTCTTCGCGTCGATGCCCGTCAGATCCTCGAGCATGCGGATCATCGTCGGGTCATCGTGGCCGAGCATATCGAGCTTGAGCAGGTTTTCCTCCATGGAGTGGTACTCAAAATGCGTCGTGATCCACGCGTCGGAGTCCGTGGAATCGGCCGGGTGCTGCACGGGGCAGAAGTCCCAGATCTCGTTTTCGGCCGGGATGACGACGAGGCCGCCGGGGTGCTGGCCCGTCGTGCGCTTGACGCCGACGCAGCCGGAGGCCAGGCGGTTCTCCTCGGCCTTCGAGGCCGTCTTTTCGCGCTCGGCCAGGTATTTTTTCACGTAGCCGTAGGCCGTTTTCTCCGCGACGGTGCCGATGGTGCCCGCGCGGAACACGTGGTCCGCGCCGAACATCTCGACGCAGTACGCGTGCGCGCGCGCCTGGTATTCGCCCGAGAAGTTCAGGTCGATGTCCGGCACCTTGTCGCCGCCGAAGCCAAGGAACGTCTCAAACGGGATGTTGAAGCCCTCTTTCGCCATGGGCGCGCCGCACTTCGGGCAGACGGCGTCCGGCAGGTCCGCGCCGCATTTCGAGCCGGCCGGGACCTCGAACGTCGTGTACTTGCACTCCGGGCAGCGGTAGTGCGGCGGGAAGGAGTTGACCTCCGTGATGCCGGACAGGTACGCGACGATGCTCGACCCGACCGAGCCGCGGGAGCCGACGAGGTAGCCGTGCTCGAGCGAGTTCTGCACAAGCTTCTGCGCGCTCATGTAAATGACGTCGTAGTGGCAGGTGATGATATCGTGCATCTCCTGCTCGACGCGCTTTGTGATAAGCTCGGGCGGATTGTCGCCGTAGAGCTCGCGCAGGCGGCCGTAGACGAGGTCCTTGAGCTGCCCGACGGAGTTTTCGATGGCCGGCGCGAACAGGCCCTTCGGCACGGGGCGCAGCCGCTCGCACATGTCGGCGATGAGGTTCGGATTCTCGACGACGACCTCATAGGCCGTGTCCTTGCCGAGGTAGGAAAATTCGCGCAGCATCTCGTCGGTCGTGTGGAAGTAGATGGGCAGCTCACGGTCGGCGTCGTCGTAGCCCTTCGTCGCGAGCAGGATGCGGCGGAACACCTCGTCGTGCGGCTCTAAAAAGTGGACGTCGCCCGTCGCGACGACGGGAAGGCCCAGCTCGCGGCCGAGCTGGACGACCGTGCGGTTATATTCGCGCAGCTGCTCGACGTCCTTGGCGATGCCCTTGGCCAGCATGAACATGTTGTTCGCGATGGGCTGGATCTCGAGGAAATCGTAGAACGAGGCGATGCGGATGAGCTCGGCGTGGCTCTTGCGGTTCACGATGGCCTGGAACAGCTCGCCCGCCTCGCAGGCCGAGCCGACGATGAGGCCCTCGCGCCACTTCGTGAGCTCCGACTTCGGGATGATCGGGTTGCGGTGGAAATATTTCAGGTGCGCGTAGGACACGAGCCGGTAGAGGTTGCGCAGGCCCGTCTGGTTTTTCGCCAGCAGGATCATATGGCGCGCGTGGCGGCCCTTCATGCGGCTTCCCGAGCGCAGCGTCTCCATGTAGGGGTTGATCTTGGCCGTCGTGTCGATGCCCTGCTCGATGAGGCGGGCGAACAGGCGCTGGATCATGTACGCGACGGTCACGGCGTCGTCGTCGGCGCGGTGGTGGTTGAAGTCCGGCAGGCTCAGCGCGTCGGCCACGATGTTCAGCTTGTACTTGCCGAGGTCGGGCAGCATGTTCTGCGCCATGATGAGCGTGTCGAGATACGTCGGGTCATAAGTAATTCCGAGCTTTTTGCACGCGAAGGCGATAAAGCCCGTGTCAAAGTCCGCGTTGTGCGCGACGAGCGGCCGGTCGCCGCAGAATTCGAGGAATTTCGGGATGGCCTCGCCCAGCTCCGGCGCGGTGGCGAGCATCGCGTCCGTGATGCCCGTGAGCTCGGCGACCTTCTGCGAAAGCGGCCGGTGCGGGTTGACGAACGTCTGGAAATGCTCGGCCGGCTCGCCGTTTCGGAACATGACGGCGCCGATCTCGGTGATGGCGTCGTCCTCGGGCGAAAGGCCGGTCGTCTCGAGGTCGAAGGCGATGAACTCGCCCGTGAGCGGCACGTCCTGCGTGCCGTGGACGACGATGCGGTCGTCGACGTCGTTGACGAAATACGCCTCGCAGCCGTAGAGGATCTTGATCTCCTCGTCCGTCCCGGCGACCTTCGTGCCCTTGGCGGCCTTCATGGCGTCCGGGAACGACTGCAAAACGCCGTGGTCCGTGATGGCGATGGCGCGGTGGCCCCACGCGGCGGCCTGCTTGACGGCGTCCTTCGTCTCCGTCAGCGCGTCCATGGACGACATCTTCGTGTGCAGATGCAGCTCGACGCGCTTGCCGCCCTCGGCCGTGTCGAGCCGGACGGGCTTTTTCGCCTCCATGACGGAGTTTAACTGCATGACGGTCTCGTTGTCGTAGCGGTCGAACGTCATGCGGCCCTGGATGCGGTACCACGAGCCGACCTTGATCTGGTCGAGGATCGGCCTGGCCTCCTCGGCCTCCATGAACTGGCTGATGCGGATGGAGCCGGTGTAGTCGGTCATGTCGAAGCTCACGACCCACGCGTTTCGCTTTTTGAGCTCGCGGTGCTGCACGGAGAACACCGTGCCCTCGATGGCCACGCGGTTCATGTCGAGCGTCAGCGAGCCGATGGGCGTCGGTTCGGCGCGGAACGGGCGGCCGAAAATGGCCTTCGGCTGGGGCGGTCTGTCCTTGTCCTTATCTTTGAAGTGCGGCGTCGGGATGGCCGTCATGGCCTCGCGGCGGATGCGCTCGGTCTCCTCAAAAAGCGCCCTGCCCTCGGCCTTCGAGCCGGGGATGAGCGTGATATGTACCGTTTTGCCGAAGCGCTCTTTCACGAACTTCTCGGCGTGGTGCAGGTGCGGCGCGAGCTGGTCGACGCCGTTTGCCCGCAGGTTCGCGCGCAGCTCGTCGCCCTTGAGCTCCCATTTGCAGCCGGCCAGGATGGCCGCCGCGGGCGAATACGCGTCCTCGAGCACGCGGTTCAGGTCCGAAAAGTCCATGCTTTCAAACATTTCCTCCGGGTAGCTCGTCTCGAGGCGGATGCGGTGCAGGCCGTAGACGCGCTCGATGGCGCGCTCGGCGCGCTCAAGCTCGGCCACGGGCAGATACACCGCAGACGACAGATCGACCGTCACGGCGCGCGCCGCACGGTCGATCTTCGCATGGCGGACGACGGCCTGCTCCCAAGCCGGCCGTTCCGTCTCCTCCGGGTCAAAGCCCGGGAACAATTCCAATAGCTTGACTGTCTGCTCCATGATCCCTCACAGTTTGTCGATATACGAAAGCAGCGTCGGCAGCAGCTCGTCCTGCGGGACGGTGCACACCCGCTCGCCGTGGATGAACACTGCGCCGCAGCCGTCGCCGCCGGCGATGCCGATGTCGGCCTCGCGCGCCTCGCCCGGGCCGTTGACGACGCAGCCCATGACGGCGACCGTGATGTTCTTCTCACAGCCGGCAAGCGCGGCCTCGACCTCATGGGCAAGGCCGATGAGGTCGATGTTCGTCCGGCCGCACGTCGGGCACGAGACGATCTCCGGCCCGAAGCGCCGCACGCCCGCGGCGGACAAAATGGCCTTGGCCGCGCGGATCTCCTCAGATGGCGGCGCGGTGAGCGAGACGCGGATCGTGTCGCCGATGCCAAGGCAGAGCAAGCCGCCGATGCCCATGGCGGACTTGATCGTGCCCATGTACGGCGTGCCCGTCTCCGTCACGCCGACGTGGAGCGGGTAGTCCGACTTTTCCGAAAACAGCCGGTACGCCGCGATGGTCAGCGGCACGGAGCTCGACTTCATGGACACGCAGATGTCGTAAAAGCCGCAGTCCTCCAGCAGCCGGATGTGCGAAAACGCGCTCTCGACGAGCGCCTCGGGCGTCGGGCGGCCGTATTTTTCAAGCAGGTCTTTTTCCAGGCTGCCGCCGTTGACGCCGATGCGGATCGGCACGCCGGCGGCGCGGCAGGCGTCGGCCACGGCGCGCACTCTGTCCGCGCCGCCGATGTTGCCGGGGTTGATGCGGATCTTCGCCGCGCCGCCCTCGGCGCAGGCGACGGCGAGGCGGTAATCAAAATGAATATCCGCCACGAGCGGCAGCGGCGACTTTGCCGCGATGCGCGAAAAGCTCTCCGCCGCCTCGCGGTTCGGGACGGCAAGGCGCACGATCTCGCAGCCGAGATCCTTTAATTCCGCGATCTGAGCGAGGCACGCGGCCTCGTCCGTCGTTTTCGTGTTGAGCATGGACTGGATGCGCACCGGCGCGCCGCCGCCGATGGTGACGCCGCCGGCAACAATCTGCCGGGTCATATAGATCTACCTTTCTATCTTAACGAAACAGTTTGACAACGTCCGAGAGCGTGATGACGGCCATGAGGCCGAGCAGCAGGACCATGCCCGCCGCGTGGATATAGCTCTCGTATTTCGGGTCGACCTTCTTTTTGGACACCTTCTCGATGACGGTCGTCACGAGCAGGCAGAACACGCGCCCGCCGTCGAGCGCCGGCAGCGGCAGCATGTTCATGAACGCGAGGTTGATGGCGATGAACGCGCCGAGATAGAGCACGTTCTCCACGCCCGCGGCCGTGCTGGCCGAGCTTTTGCCCGTCTCGGAGATGACCTGCACGATGCCGACAGGGCCGGACATATCGCGCAGCCCGACCGCGCCCGTCACAAGGTCCTTCAGGCCCCAGACGACCATGCGCACAAAGTCGAGCGACGTGTTCCACGCGTTTTTGAGCACGCCGGACGCCGTCTTTTCCTCCGCGCCGAACAGGATGCCGTAGCGCTGGACGGTCTGGCCGTTCACCTCGTAGTTCCGCTTTTCCATCGTGACTTTTTTGAGCGCGACCTTTTCGCCGTCGCGGATGACGACGAGGTCATACGTCGTGTCCGCGCCGCGCGAGAGCAGCGTGGACACGTCGCTGTAAATGAGCACGCGGCTGCCGTCGATGGAATGAATTTCATCGCCCGTCCGGAGCGTGCCCTCGAGCGGGCAGCCCGCGTCGAAGCCCGTGATGGTCGGGACATAGAACCCGGCCGAGAGCGACGACAGAACGACGAGCACGACGAAGCCCGCGAGGAAATTCATAAACGAGCCCGCGACCAGAATGATGAGCCGCCGCCACCAGGGCTTCGCGGCGAACGCGCGCGGCGAGCCGGTGTCCTCATCCTCGCCCTCCATGGCGCAGTAGCCGCCGATGGGCAGGCAGCGCAGCGTGTAGAGCGTCTCTTTCCCCTGCTTCTGCACGATCTTCGGCCCCATGAAAATGGAGAATTCGTTCACCTGCACCCCGAGCAGCTTCGCCGTGATGAAATGGCCGAACTCGTGGATGAGGATGAGGAAGCTGAAGATCAAAATCGCCAGGACAATATACAAATTACTTCACCCTTATTTGTGAGATTGGACATACTCTCTCGCCGCGCGGTCGGTGTCCATCACCTGGCCGAGCGTCGGCTGCGCCGAAAACGGCACGGCCTCCATCGCCCCGGAGACGAGGCGCGCAATGTCGTAAAACCCAATTTCTCCTTGCAAAAACAGCGCCACGGCGTCCTCGTTCGCGCTCGAGAGCGCGCAGCAGGCCGTCCCGCCGCGCTCTGCGGCATCCAGTGCGAGGGCAAGGCACGGGAAATTCTCCGTATCCGGCGCGTCGAACGTAAGGCTGCCGCACGTGAGCAGGTCGAGCGGCGCGGCCGGGCTCGGCGCGCGGTCCGGCCACGTGAGCGCGTACTTGATCGGGATGCGCATATCCGGCACGCCGAGCTGCGCGAGCACGGCGCCGTCGACAAACTCCACGAGCGAGTGGATGACGCTCTGCCGGTGGATGACGATGGACACCTGCTCGGGCGGAAGCGAATAAAGCCGCATGGCCTCGATGAATTCCAGGCCCTTGTTCATCATGCTCGCGCTGTCGACCGTGATCTTCGGGCCCATGGTCCAGTTCGGGTGGCGCAGCGCGTCGGCGGCCGTGACGTTTTCCAGCTCCGCGCGGCATTTGCCGAAAAACGGCCCGCCGGAGGCCGTCAGGATGAGCCGGCGGATCTGACCGCGGTCGCGGCAGCCCTGCAAACACTGAAAAATGGCCGAATGCTCGGAGTCCACGGGCACGATCTCGGCGCCGTGCTCCTTCGCCGCGGCCATGACGAGCTCGCCCGCGCATACGAGCGTCTCTTTGTTGGCCAGCGCGATGCGCTTTTTCTCCGCGATGGCCGCGAGCGTCGGTGCAAGGCCGACCATGCCCATGACGGCCGTCACGACCGTGTCCGCCTCGGCCATCGTCGCGGCGGCAAGGAGCCCTTCCGCGCCGGACGCGACCTCGATGGGCAGGTCGGCAAGGCGGGCCTTTAAGTCCCGCGCGGCCGCATCCGTCGCCATGACGGCAAGGCGCGGGCGGTATTTGCGGCACTGCGCTTCCATGCGCTCTGCGTTGCTGCCCGCCGTGAGCGCGCAGACGGAAAGGCCGAGCTGGTCGACGCACGAGAGCGTCTGCCGGCCGATGGAGCCGGTCGAGCCGAGGATGGAGAGAACTTTGCTCATTTTATCACCCCAGAAGCGGCAGCACGAGCAGGATGACTTCAACGGCCGGGGCCGTCGTGATCATGCTGTCGAACCGATCCATAACGCCGCCGTGGCCGGGCAGGAGCTTGCCGTAGTCCTTGATGCCGGTCTGGCGCTTGATGACGGAAAACACGAGGTCGCCCACGACGGACACGGACGCGCCGACGACGGCGCACACGAGCCCGGAGACGTAGCTGACATCGCGGTCAAAGCACTTGTTCACAACGAGGCAGTAGATCATCATGCCCACGATGGCGCAGACATAGCCGCCGATGAGGCCCTCGACCGTCTTTTTCGGGCTGACGACCGGCGCGAGCTTATGCTTGCCGCACGCGCGGCCGACGAAGTACGCCCCGCCGTCGGCGATGAAGGCGATGAGGACGGGCACGAGGATGAGAAACCGCCCGTCGTCCTGCACGAGCAGGCGCACGAGCGCGCTGAAGAAATACGGCATGACGACGCCCGCGAAAAACGCGCTGCACATGCCCTGCGCCGTCACGGACGCGTGGAATTTCAGCATTCCGCCGAAAATGCACAGCGAGAACACCGTCAGCCCCGCGAGCATCGGAAAAAACGCGCTGCCGAAATAGCTCCACAGCGGCACGAGCGCCGCCATGACCATGGCGCAGCCGAGCATCCAGCGGTTGTCGACAAGCCCCGTCGGGTGCATGAGCTCCCACGCGCCGATGGCGCACAGCGCCATGAGCAGGATCGTAAACCCGATGGGCGGCAGGCACAAAATGACCGCCAGCAACAGCGGCACGCAGATGACCGCCACGAGAATCCTCTTTTTCATTTCACGCCTCCAAATCTGCGCGAGCGGCCGTTGTAGCTCTCGATCGCGCGGTCCAGTTCCTCCGGCGTGAAGTCCGGCCAGAGAACGTCGGTAAAATAGTATTCCGCATAGGCGCTCTGCCACAGCAGGAAATTCGAGATGCGGATCTCCCCGCTCGGCCGGATGACAAGATCCGGGTCGGGCATGCCGGCCGAGTAGAGAAGGCCGGAGAACGCATCCTCGTCCAGCTCGTCCGGGCTCGCCTCGCCCGCGGCGCAGCGGCGGGCGTACTCGCGCGCGGCGCGCACGATCTCGTCGCGCCCGCCGTAGTTGACGCACAGGTTGACCTGCACGCCCTCAAATTCCTCCGAGCGCGCCGCGGCCTGCCGCGCAAGCTCCTGCAAGCGCGGGCTCAGGCGGGACAGATCGCCGAAAAAGCCGATGCGGACGCGGTTTTTCTCCATGTCCGAGATGGCCTCGAGCAGGTATTTTTCGAGCAGGCCCATGATGGCCGAGACCTCGGTCTCCGAGCGCTTCCAGTTCTCCGTCGAGAACGCGTACACCGTCAGGTATTCCACGCCGATGTCCTTGCAGTACGTCGCGATGCGGCGGAACGTCTCCGCGCCGGCGGCGTGGCCGGCCGTGCGCGGCAGGCCGCGGTTTTTCGCCCAGCGGCCGTTTCCGTCCATGATAATGGCGATATGCCGAGGGACTGCGCGCCCCTCGGCATTGCCGCCGTTTTTCTTTTGAAACAGCGCCATGATTAAATTTCCATCAGTTCCTTGTCTTTTTTCGCGCACATCTCGTCGATCTTCGCGCAGTACTTGTCCGTGAGGTTCTGCATGTCCTTCTCGGCCTTCTTCTGGTCGTCCTCGGTGAGGTCGCCGGACTTGAGCTGCTTTTTGAAGGCGTCCATGGCCTCGCGGCGGACGTTGCGGATGGCGACCTTGCCGTCCTCGGCGTACTTTTTGACCTGCTTGGTGAGGTCCTTGCGGCGCTCCTCCGTCAGCTGCGGGAACACGAGGCGGATGACGCGGCCGTCGTTCTGCGGGTTGATGCCGATGTCCGACACCAGGATAGCCTTCTCGATCGGCTTGAGCAGGCTGTTGTCCCACGGCTGGATGATGAGCGTGCGCGGGTCGGGCGAGGAGATGGACGCGACCTGACCGATGGGCGTCGGCGCGCCGTAGTATTCCACGCTGACCTGATCGAGCACGGCGGCGTTCGCGCGGCCCGCGCGGACGGATGCGAACTGGCTCTCGACAACGTCGAGCGTCTTTTCCATTTTGCCGGTGAATTCCTTGTAGTCTGCCATTTCTTAGTCCTCCTTCACGATTGTGCCGACCTGCTCGCCCATGACGGCGCGGTAGATGTTCTCCGGGTCGGAGAGGGCGAAGAGCATGATCGGGATATGATTGTCCATGGAAAGCGAGGTCGCGGTCGAATCCATGACCTGCAGGTGCTTGGCGAGCACCTCGTCGTAGGTAATGGCGTCAAAGCGCTTGGCCGTCGGCACCTTGGCCGGGTCGGCGTCGTACACGCCGTCAATGTTCTTGGCCAGCAGGATGATGTCCGCGTCGATCTCCGCCGCGCGGAGCACCGCGCCGGTGTCCGTCGAGAAATACGGGTTGCCCGTGCCGCAGCCGAAGATGACGACGCGGCCCTTCTCCAGATGGCGCACGGCGCGGCCGCGGATGTAGGGCTCCGCGATGCGGTCCATCTCGATGGCCGTCTGCACGCGGACGGGGACGTCGCGCTGCTCTAAGCTGTCGGCGATGGCGAGGGCGTTGATGACGGTCGCGAGCATGCCCATATGGTCGGCGCGCGAGCGCTCCATGCGGTCGCCGCCGTCCTTGACGCCGCGCCAGAAGTTGCCGCCGCCGACGACGACGCCGATCTCCACGCCGGCCTCGACGCACTTTTTGATGACGTCGCACACGCCGCCGATGACGTCGAAGTTCAGCCCGCGCTTGGCGTCGCCCGCGAGGGCCTCGCCGCTGATCTTGATGAGGACACGTTTATATTTTGGCTGTGCCAAGAAAATCGACTCCTTTAATTTTACTGTGAATCTCCATATTTGACCGTCCCCTATTTTATAATACGAAAGCCGTCTTGCATAGGGTCATTTTGATTTTTTGGTCCTTTTCGCCACATAATTTTTTCGCCGCATTGATATTTGGCGGAGAATCGTCTATAATGAATTTCTATCTATAAATAGTACTGAAGTAGGTGTCGATATGTCAGAAGAAGTCTCCAGCAATTTTATCCACGCATTCATCAAAGAGGACATCGCCCCGGGCGGGCAGTTCGAGGGGATGCAGGTGCATACGCGCTTCCCGCCGGAGCCGAACGGCTATCTGCACATCGGCCACTGCAAGGCGCTCATCATCGACTTCGGCTCCGCGGAGAAATTCGGCGGCCTGTGCAACCTGCGCATGGACGACACGAACCCGACGAAGGAGGACACGGAGTACGTCGACGCCATCCAGAACGACATTCACTGGCTCGGCTTCGACTGGGGCGACCGGTTCTTCTACGGCTCGGACTATTTTGAGCAGACGTATGCCTACGCCGTCGAGCTCATCAAAAAAGGCCTCGCCTACGTCTGCGAGCTCTCGCCCGACGAGCTGCGCGAGATGCGCGGCGACACGACGACCCCGGCCCGCTCGCCGTACCGCGACCGACCGATCGAGGAGTCGCTCGACCTGTTCGAGCGCATGCGCGCCGGCGAATTCCCGGACGGCGCGATGACGCTGCGCGCGAAGATCGACCTTGCCTCCGGCAACTTCAACCTGCGCGACCCGGCGCTCTACCGCATCCGCCACGTCGAGCATCACCGCCAGGGCACGAAATGGTGCATCTACCCGATGTACGACTTCGCCCACCCCATCCAGGACGCGCTCGAGGGCGTGACGCACTCGCTGTGCTCGCTGGAATATGAGGCGCACCGCCCGCTGTACGACTGGGTCGTGAGCAACGTCTCCATCCCGCACCACAAGCCGCGCCAGATCGAGTTCGCGCGCCTGAACATCAACTACACCGTCATGAGCAAGCGCAAGCTGCGCCAGCTCGTCGAAGAGGGCCGCGTCTCCGGCTGGGACGATCCGCGCATGCCCACGCTGTGCGGCCTGCGCCGCCGCGGCTACACGCCCGCGTCCATCCGCAATTTCTGCGAGCGCATCGGCGTTGCAAAGGCGGACTCCACGGTCGAGTATCCATTCTTAGAGCACTGCCTGCGCGAGGATCTCAACGAGAACGCGCCGCGCGTCATGGCCGTGCTGCGCCCGGTGAAGCTCACCATCACGAACTATCCCGAAGGTCAGAGCGAGACGTTCACCGTCGAAAACCACCCGAACCATCCCGAGATGGGCACGCACGAGGTCACGTTCTCGCGCGACCTGTGGGTCGAGGCGGACGACTTCCTCGAGACGCCCATCCCGAAGTACAAGCGCCTGTACCCGGACGGCCCGGAGTGCCGCCTGAAGGGCGCGTACCTCATCCGCTGCACCGGCTGCGTCAAGGATGAAAACGGAAACGTGACTGAGATCCTCGCAACGTATGATCCCGACAGCCGCGGCGGCGATCCGGCCGACGGCCGCAAGGTCAAGGGCGCGACGATCCACTGGTGCGACCAGGCCACGGCCGTCGACGCCGAGGTCCGTCTGTACGACAACCTCTTCTCCGACCCCGAGCCGGACGCCGCGGGCAAGGATTTTCTTGAGTGCCTGAACCCGAACTCGCTCGAGGTCCTCACCGGCTGCAAGATCGAGTCCGCCTTCGGCCGCCCCGAGGCCGCCGCCCCGGAAAAGACCGCGCCGAGCTTCCAGTTCATGCGCCTTGGCTACTTCTGCGTCGACTCCCGCGACTCCACGCCCGACCACCCGGTCTTCAACCGCGCCGTCAGCCTGAAGGACAGCTTCAAGCCCGCGAAATAAGCACAAAACCCCGGAGCGCACGGCTCCGGGGTTCTTTTTGTCATGCGCATTCTGCACAAAACATAGCCCGGCCGTATTTGTGCACTCCGCACGATTTTCGATCCATCCGCCGCTCCGGCACTTGAAATTCCGCCCCGTCTTTGCTATCATTTCCACAAACGAGTAGCTGCAAACAGCGTAAAGCCAGTTTGTCAGCTGCTCGTTTTTTTGCGCCCATACGGGCAATTTTCGGAAAGCTCTTGGAGGTCACCATCATGGATCAGGATCAGTCCCGCCTCGCGCGCGAGCCGGTCGGGCGGCTCATGCGGCGCTACGCCGTGCCGTGCATCATCTCGCTGCTCGTCGCGGCGCTTTACAACATCGTCGACCAGATCTACATCGGCTGGGGCATCGGCGCGGAGGGCAACAGCGCGACGAACATCGTCTTTCCGCTCACGGTGCTCGCGCTGGCGCTCGCGACGATGATCGGCGACGGCGCATGCTCGTTCATCAGCATCCGCCTCGGCGCGGGCGACCGCGACAGCGCCGGCCGCGCGGCCGGAAACGCCGTTGCGCTGTCCGCCGTGACCGGGCTCGTGCTCATGGCCGTGTATTTTCTCTTCGCCGATCCCCTGCTGCGCCTGTTCGGCGCGGGAGACGACGTGTCCGAGCTCACGCGCGGCTACGCGCGCGACTATTTTCTCCCGATCGCGGCCGGCATCCCGTTTTATCTGTTCGGGCAGGCTATGAACCCCATCATCCGCTCCGACGGCAGCCCGCGCATCGCCATGATTGCGACGCTCGCGGGCGCGGCCGCGAACATCATCCTCGACCCCGTCGCCATTTTCGTCCTGCACTGGGGCGTCGCCGGCGCGGCCATCGCCACGGTCGCGGGGCAGGTCATCACGGCCGCCATCTCGCTCGTCTACTTAACGCGCATGAAGTCCGTCCGGCTGACGAGATCGTGCTTCGCACCTGCGTGGCATCTCATCCGGCAGTTCCTGCCGCTCGGGTTCACGAGCTTTTTGAGCCAGTTCTCGCTCGTACTGTCCATGGCCGTCATGAACAACGCCATGATGAAATACGGCGCGGCGTCCGCCTTCGCGACATACTCGGAAAGCTCCGGCCGCATGGTGGCCGACATTCCACTGGCCGTGCAGGGCATCGTCATGAAATACTACCAGATCGTCATCTCCATCGTCGTCGGCATGGCCGCCGGGTGCATCCCCATCGTCGGCTTCAATTTCGGCGCGCAGAAGTTTTCCCGCTGCCGCGCCATGCAGCACCGGCTCATCGCGTGCGAGGCCGCCGTCGGCGCCGCCGCGCTTTTGTGCTTTGAATTTCTCCCGCTGCCGCTCATCCGCCTGTTCGGCACGGACAATCCGCAGGTCTACTTCGATTTTGCGTGCATCGCGTTTCGCATCTACCTGAGCATGACGGTGCTCGACTGCGTGAACAAGGCCGCGTTCATCTACCTCCAGTCGCTCGGCCGCGCGCTGGAGTCGACGCTTCTGTCACTCCTGCGCGAGGTCGTACTTGCCGTCCCGCTGGCCATTTTGCTGCCGAAGCTCGTTTCCGCGCGCTTCGGGATGGAAAACGGCGTGTACGGGCTGCTCATCAGCATGCCGTGCTCGGCGATCATCACGTTCTGCGTCGCCGCCGCCATTTTGATCCGCACGGACCGGCGGCTGAAAGCCGCATAAAAATCGCCGCACGGCGCGCTGTTCAGCGCCGTGCGGCGTTTCTTATTCTTCCTGCCTGAAATCCGTGAAGCTGAGGTTTAAGTC
>CAVFYN010000107.1:0-2430 GCA_963626425.1 Bacteroidaceae bacterium | reverse complement strand
CTGGCTCCCCTGCAAGGGGAGCTGTCGGCGGAGCCGACTGAGAGGTTCAAATGCCCTCGCCTCTCATCGGACCTCCGGGCGACCGCAAGGGTCGCCCCTACAGGCGCATCGAAAATTCGGTACCGCGTAAAACCTCTCCGTCACGGCGTTCCGCCGTGCCACCTCCCCTTAAAAGGGGAGGCTTTGGCGCGGTGCCGCAATTTGTGCGCCCTCCGGACAAACATAAAAAAGCGCCTCCGTATGGTTCGTCCACACGGAGGTGCTTGCTTTTTACCCAAGCCGCAGCGCGCCCGTCTGGCAGACGCGGACGCAGGCGGGGGTGAGGCCGGCGCGCTGGCGGGCGGCGCAGCCGTCGCATTTTTCCATTTTGCCGGTGTCGCGCCGGAACGTCGGCGCGCCGAACGGGCAGGCGGCGTAGCACGCGCGGCAGCCGGTGCAGCGCGCGTTGTCATATACCGTGAGCCCGAGCGGATCGTCGCGCCGGATGCAGCCGTTCGGGCACGCGGCGGCGCAGGGGGCGCCGGCGCAGTGGCGGCAGCTCTCGGACAAAAACGCCAGGCGGACGGAGCCGTCCGGCTGCGGCGTCTCGCGCTCGAAAATGCTGCGGTAGGGATGCTGCGCGGCGAGGTCGAGGTCGTGCTCGTCCATGCACGCCATGGCGCACGCGGCGCAGCCGACGCAGTTTTTGGGATCAAACAGGATCTTCGCCATCATCCAGCCTCCTGATCGAAACGGGGATCTCGCGATACGCGCCGAAGCCGCTGTACGGGTCGAGATGCCCGGGCGGCACGATGGCGTTGACGTCGCATTCCGGATAGTCCTGGTAGAGATTGACCTCGCCGCGGCGCGCGGCAGCGGTCACATTCGCGCGGACAGTGAGCGCGCCGGCGGGCGAGCGGAGCTCCATGCGGCCGCCCTGCGCGATGCCGAGCGCCGCAGCGTCGTCCGGGTGCAGATCGCACAGCGGCTCCGGCCGCAGCGAGCGCGCCCAGGGAACGCGGTGCAGCCGCGAGTGCAGCGCGCCGGGGATGCGCGGCGACGAGGAGAGAAGGTACGGAAATTCCGCGCTCCGCGCCGCCGGCGGCGTGTACGTCGGCAGGGGATCGAGGCCGGGAATGCGCGCGATGGCCTCGGAATAGAGCTCGAATTTCCCGCTCGCGGTAGAAAGACCCTGCGCGAGCATCGTGCCGGGGACATACGGCGCCACGGGTACGCGCACGAAGCCGTCCGCCGCGCGCAGCTGCGCGGCCGTGACGCCCTGATCGCGCAGGATGAAGTCGATGCACGCGTCCGGCCCGGCTTCGAGCAGCGGGTCATGAAGCTCCATTGCCCGCGCAAGCTCGCAGAGGATGCTCACATCGTCGCGCGAATCATAAAGCGGCGCGACGACGGGCTTTGTCAGCAGCACATTGCCGCCGGAATACGTTTTGAGCTCGCTTCGCTCAAAGCTCGTGCACGCGGGCAGGACGATGTCGCAGAGCTTACACGTGTCCGTTAAAAACAGGTCGGTGTTCACGAGAAAATCGAGCGACAAAAGCGCGTCCAGCATGGCGGTGTCGTCGGGCGCGATGCGGTAATTGTACCCGAAGCCGAGCATGGCGCGGATGGGGTAGGGACGGCCGCTGCGGATCTGGCGCGGCAGGTCGTTGGCCTGCGCCTCGTCGATGAACGCGCTCCAGAGCGGGAAGCGCGCCCCGCCGACGGGCGGGGCCGTGACGCGGCTGTCAAATTCGTGGATGAATGCCTGCTCGCGCGAATAAAATCCCGCGCCGAGGTAGTTGTATGTAAACTGCACCGGGATCTGCCCGCCCGGCCGGTCGAAGCAGCCGGTGATGGCCGTGAGCGCCATGACGGCGCGGTAATTCTGAAAGCCGTTTTTGTGGTGCGCGAGCGGCGCGGCGCTCTCGGAGACGGCAAGGGGCAGATTGTCCGCGATCATGTCCGCCGCCGCGCGCAGCTGCGATTCGGGCACGCCGGTGAGATCTTCCACGCGCGCGGGCGTGAAATCCCGGACGTAGGCGCGAAATTCGTCGTAGCCGTGGACATAATTTTTAATGTATTGCTCGTCGGCCGCGCCGCGCGCGATGAGCAGGTTCGCCAGGCCGAGCGCGAGCGCGCCGTCCGTCCCGGAGCGCGGGCGCAGGTGCAGGTCGGCCAGCCGCTCGGATGCGGGCGTGACGCGCGGGTCGACGATGATGACCTTCATGCCCTCTTTTTTCCGCCGCTCGACCGAGAGCGCGGCCAGGCCGCGCGAGTGGTACGGATTGTACGCCCAGCCGAGGAACACGCCCGTGCGGGAAAGGTCGTTGGCGCACATGGGATTGCCCGTCGTGACGAGCCAGTTCAAAAACGTCGAGAACATGCAGTTGCTCGACTCGGTCATGTAGTTCGGCGAGCCGAACGCGATGGAAAACCGGTGCAGATATGGCC
>CAVFYN010000106.1:0-9448 GCA_963626425.1 Bacteroidaceae bacterium | reverse complement strand
CGGCGACAGCTCCCCTTACACAGGGGAGCCTTGGCGCGTACCGCAATCGGCGCATTGGCCTTTTTTTGGCGCTGGCGCGCAATCGGTTCTCCGCAATCGGCAGACCCTTCGGCTGCGCTCAGGGTGACAGGTCTTTATAAGCGCTGGCACGCAATCAGCTTACCGCAATCGGCAAGATTCCACGCCGCTTCGCGGCTCTGAATGACATTCTTATTTGGCACCGGCACGCAATCGGCCCGGTAAACGCAGAAACCCCCGCCGCTTTTTTCAAGCGGCGGGGGTAAATTTTATCCGATTCAGTTCACAATTTCACCGGCTCAGATGACTCTCAATCTCAGCACATCGGCCATGCCGCGGACGGTCTCGAGGGCGTGCTCGGGGACATTTCCGGCGAAGTCGATCATGGTGTAGGCGTAGGCGCCGCGGGATTTATTGACCATGTTTTCGACGTTTGCGCCCTCGCTGGCGAGCTCGGCGAGGAAGGCCGAGAGCATGTTCGGGACGTTGCGGTGGAGGATGCACAGGCGGACGGCGCCGCTGCGGGCCATTTCGCAGGCGGGCATGTTGACGGAGTTGCGGATGTTGCCGTTTTCGAGGTAGTCGGCCAGCTCATCCGCGGCCATGACGGCGCAGTTGTCCTCGGACTCGGGCGTGCTCGCGCCGAGGTGGGGCAGCGGGAGGACGTTTTTGGCCAGGGCGATCTTGTTGTTCGGGAAATCCGTGACGTAGCAGGCGACCTTGCCGGACTCGAGCGCCGCAAGCATCGCGTCGTCGTCGACGAGCTCGCCGCGGGCGAGGTTGATGACGCGGACGCCGTCGCGCATTTTGGCGATCAGCTCGGCGTTTACCGTGTGCTTCGTCTCGGAATTGTACGGGACGTGGATGGTCAGATAGTCGCACTGCGCGGCCAGCTCGCCCGGCGAGGCGACGACGCGGACGCCGCGATCTAAGCGCAGGGCGGTGTTGACGGACAGGTACGGGTCGTAGCCGACGACCTCCATGCCCATGGCGACGGCGACGTTCGCCACGAGCACGCCGATGGCGCCGAGGCCGACGACGCCGAGCGTCTTGCCCGTGATCTCCGGGCCGGCGAAGGCGGATTTGCCCTTTTCGACGACGGAGGTGATGTCCGTGCCGGCCTGGACCTGCTCGCGGACCCAGAGCGAGCCGCCCATGACGTCGCGCGAGGCCATGATCATCGCGCCGATGACGAGTTCCTTGACGGCGTTTGCGTTCGCGCCGGGCGTGTTGAACACGACGATGCCGGCCTCGGCGCAGCGGTCGAGCGGGATGTTGTTCACGCCCGCGCCCGCGCGCGCGACGGCGAGCAGGGACGACGGAAGCTCCATGTCGTGCATCGCGGCGGAGCGGACTAAAATGCCCTCCGGTGAACTCGCGGAGTCGTCGATACAAAAGCCCCGGGATGAGAGCTTTTCAAGGCCGAGCGGCGAGATCTTGTTGAGCGTTTTGATGGTGTACACGATGGAAGCCTCCTTGAAATTACTTTTTTGCGGTAATTCATTATACGGCGAATGTGAAGGGGTTGTCAACCGCCGCGCGTGCGAAATCCGCTTGAATCGCGCGGCGGTTTTCGGTATAATGTACCAAACGGGAGGGATGTCCGAATGGAGCTGACACGGCGCATCGACGCGCTTTTGGAGGGGGACGCGCCGCGCGTGATCGTCGCGCTCGACGGCCGCTGCGCCACTGGGAAAACGACGCTTGCGGGCGCGCTGGCGGAAAAATACGGCTGCGCCGTCTGCCATATGGACGACTTTTTCCTCCGCCCGGCCCAGCGTACGCCCGAGCGGCTCACCCGGCCCGGCGAAAACGTCGACCACGAGCGGTTTTTGGAGGAGGTCCTGCGGCCGCTTTCTGAGGGAAAACCGGTGACGTACCGCCCGTGGAGCTGCCGCACGCAGTCGTTCGCGGCGCCGCGGCCGCTTTCGCCGACCCGCCTGACGATCGTCGAGGGCGCGTACAGCCTCCACCCGGCCCTGCGGGAATTCTACGACCTCCGCGCCGTCCTCACCGCGCCGCTTCCCGTGAGATTGGAGCGCCTGCGCGAGCGCGAGGGCGATAATTTCCCGAACTACCCCGCAAAATGGATCCCGCTGGAGGACCGGTATTTCGATGCGTGCGGGGTGGAAGGGTGCGCAGATCTGGTATTCGATACATTATAATATACACAACATATGGAGGAGACCGCGATGCTTTACAAACAGTTTCGGGGAACCGGGGAAAAACTTTCGTGCCTGGGGCTTGGCACGATGCGGCTGCCGACGACGGGGCCGGAGCGGGACGCGCCGATCGACGAGGTGAAGGCGCAGGCGATCGTCGACCGCGCCATCGAGCTCGGCGTGAACTATTTCGACACGGCGTACATGTACCACGGCGGCAAGAGCGAGGGCTTCATCGGCCGCGCGCTCGCGAAATACCCGCGCGAGAGCTACAATCTCGTCTCGAAAATGCCGGGCTTTATGGCCGGCTCGCGCGAGGGCGTGTACCGCATTTTTAACGAGCAGCTCGAGCGCTGCGGCGTCGATCATTTCGACTTTTACCTCTGCCACAACGTCAACGAGGAGACCATTGAGCAGTATTTTGACTACGACGTCATCGGCGTCCTGACGGAGCTGAAGGCGCAGGGCAAGATCCGCCACCTCGGCTTTTCCAGCCACGGCAAGCCCGAGACGCTGCGGCGGTTCGTGGAGGCGTATGACGGCTGGGAGTTCGCGCAGATCCAGCTCAATTACCTCGACTGGACGCTGCAGGACGCGAAGCAGCAGTACGAAATTCTGACGGAGGCGGGCCTTCCGGTCATGGTCATGGAGCCGTGCCGCGGCGGCCGGCTCGCCGACCTCGGCGACGAGGCGAACGCAATCTTAAAGGCCGCCGAGCCGGAGCGCAGCGTCGCGTCGTGGGCGTTCCGCTTCGTGCAGAGCCTGCCGAACGTGCAGGTCGTGCTCTCGGGCATGAATTCGCTCGAGCAGCTCGAGGAAAACGCGGCCATTTTCTCGGAAAATAAGGCGCTCACGCCGGACGAGACCGGGACGGCGCTCGCCGCGGGCGCGGAGCTGCTGCGCCGGTTCACCGTGCCGTGCACCGCCTGCCGCTACTGCGACGCCTGCCCGGCCGGCATCGACATCCCGGCGATTTTGGAAGTCTACAACGCCTGGAGCCTCAGCCACAGCCCCATGCGGCTGGCCGCCCTCAAAGAGTCCGACCAGCCCGGCCCCGCCGACTGCATCGGCTGCGGCGCGTGCTTCGCCCACTGCCCGCAGGGCATCCACACGCCCGAGATCATGCACGAGCTCGCAGAAGCGATGGAGAAGGCGTGAGTTTTTGACGGGAGATCCCCTCCGCGATGAGCGCGGAGGGGATTTTTTTGCGCGGGATTTGGGCGCGGTGAAAAAGAGGGACGCGCCAAAGTCTCCCTTGTGTAAAGGGAGGTGGCACGGCGGAACGCCGTGACAGAGGGATTGTAGGGCGGAGGGTTTGGAATGTGCCAGTTCAGACGCACAATCCCGTAGGGGCGACCCTTGCGGTCGCCCGGCGGCTGGATGCGATGCGCGGGAACGGGCGACCGCGAGGGTCGCCCCTACAGGGCGCAGGCCATTCAACGAACCCTTCGGCAAAACCCGACCCTACAATCCCCCAGTCGGCTCCGCCGACAGCCCCCTTTACACAAGGGGGCCTTTTGGAGGGCGCGTGCCGCAATGGGCGCGGTGCAGACGCGGGGGCGCAGTCCCGTAGGGGCGGATAGCATCCGCCCGCTGGGCCGATTGCGGCGTGCAGTAAAACAGAATGTCATTCAGAGGCCATGAAATGGCCGTGGAATCTTTCCGATTACGGAGAACCGATTGCGATCCAGCGGTTCATTAGACCTGTCACCCTGAGCGGAAGTCGAAGGGTCTTTCCGATTACGGTAGTCTTTCGTTCTGTTTCGGCGCTGGATGTAAACGCGACTTCTCCGTAATCGGAAAGATTCCACGCCGCTGCGCGGCTCTGAATGACATTCTAATTTGGCGCTGGCACGCAATCGGTGCACCGTAATCGGGCAGATCCTTCGACTTCGCTTCGCTCCGCTCAGGATGACGCGTTTTTCGGTTGCGCGTGCCGCAATGGGCGCGGAGCAGACGCCGTATCGCAGTCGTAGGGCGGGATGACCCCATCCCGCCGCGTTTTTGCGCCGCGCCCTTACCGCTGCGCCTCGCCCCTCCTTCCTACCATTAACCTCCATTTTACAAAACCGCGATGGATGGCGGGACCTTCGCTCCTTTATGATGGGCGCAGAGCAGAAATGCGAAATCCCATGAGACCATCAGGAGGAGTACGGATGAAACGATCGAGAAACTGGAAGAAGCGGGCCGCGGCGCTGCTTTGTGCCGGGGCGCTGGCGCTGGGGCTGATGCCGGGGGCGGCGGCGACGGACGCTTTGCCGCTTGCGAGCGGGCTTCTGACGGAGCCGTTTTTGCAGCTGCCGGAGGAAAACTCCGTCCACGTCGTCTGGTTCACGGAGAGCGGCGACAAGCCGCAGGACAACCATGTCGAGCTGTTTGAGGACGGCGCGGACAAGCCCGCCACGCGCACCGTCGCGGCTACGACGACGACGCTCTCGCGCGTGCGCGGCGGAAAAACGAGCGCGGACCTCAACGACCCGACGATCGCGCGCAGCATCTGGCGGCACGAGGCCGTTGTGGACGGGCTGCCGGAATATCACGGAAATGAGAGCGAAAAGGTCGCCTACCGCGTCGTGAGTGACGGCGCGGCGAGCGAAATTTACACGCTCCAGGCGCAGGCGCAGCCGGGCACGGCCATGAAGATCCTGCTCACGAGCGACATTCAGACGAAAAACATGTGCGCGGCCAACATGCAGAAGGTCTATGAGACCGTCGGTCCGGTCGACGCGATCTTAGTCAACGGCGACGCCATCGACGTGCCGGACCGCGCGTATGACTGGTTCGACGCGGACAGCTCGTTCTTCCGCGTCATGCAGGGCACGACGGACCGGACGATCGGCGGCGCGCAGTACACCGGCGCGCCGCTCATGCAGAGCGCGCCGACGTATGCCTCCATCGGCAACCACGAGGTCATGGGCCGCTACAGCGACTCGTCGCCGCTCGGCAGCCAGTTCAACGACCCGACGACGCGCGCGTATGCAGAGGAGCTCATCGAGCGGCTCAATAACGACGCCGACCCGTCGAACGACGTCTCCGAGGCCGAGCGCGAGCAGTTCATCTCGGACCACTCGTTCAACACGACGAGCTGGGAGGAGGTCTTCACCCTGCCCGAGAGCGACACGGGCGACGAGCGCTACTACGCCGTCACGATCGGCGACGTGCGCGTCATCGTGCTCGAGGTCGCGCGCATCTGGCGGAATAATTCGGTCGGCGGCAAGAGCAAATACTCCGAGGTCCCCGGCGCGAGCGTGGATGAGTACGGCTTCGGCCAGCACATCTTCGAGCCGATCGGCGCCGGCAGCGACCAGCTCGCGTTTTTGGAAAAGGAGCTTGCCAGCGACGAATTCCAAAGCGCGAAATACAAGCTCGTCATGTACCACTGGCAGTATCACTCCCTCGGCGGCAACCAGATCCCGGCCTACACCGACCCGGTCGCGAGCACGGTGACCGACCCCGTCACGGGGCAGGACATGACGATCTATGACTACCCGCTCGCGCAGGATTACCTGACGAACTACGTCGAGCCGCTGCTCGAGAAATACGGCGTGGACATGGTGTTCAACGCGCACTCGCACCTTTGGAACCGCTTCCGCACGGACAGCGGCATGAACATCCTCGAAACGTCCAACAACGGCAACACGTATAACGCCTTCCTCGACACGCTCAGCCGCACAAGCGCGTGGCCGTCCGCCCTCAACAGCGGCGACAGCCGCGCCGCGCTGGCGGGCAACTGGGACGCGGCGGACTACGTCCTCCAGGGCGACCCGTATGGCCTCTCGCCCATCGCGCCGACGCTGCACTCGCTTCCGAACGCGACGCCGGACGAGCCGTATCTCATGAGCAACACCGTCACGGAGTTCTCCATCCTCGACACCGGCACGGGCAAGGTCGAAAGCTATTACTACGACACGTCCAACCCCGGAAGCGCGGTCGTGAAGTTCGACTCGTTCGACATTATCCGCGACGCGGGCTATGACCTGACCGAAAACGACGTCCTGACGCACCTCGGCAGCTACGCGACCGGCGAGTCCGACCAGGCCGGCGGCGTGGCCGAGATCGTGGCGTACAATTCCGACAACGAAAAATTCTACACCGTCAACGGCAAGACGAAAACCGTCGACATCGTCTCCATTTCCGGCCTGACGGCGGACGGGGAGAAACAGACCATGACGCTCGATAAGCGCATCGACGTCTCCGACATGATCGCGGGCTTCACGTTCGGCGACGTGACGAGCGTCGCGGTCGACACCGTCCATGACCGTATCGCCGTCGCCGCGCAGGCCGAGGGCTACGCGGACGCGGGCGCGGTGCTCATCCTCGATTACGACGGCAAGTACCTCGCCCACTATAGGACCGGCGCGCAGCCGGATATGGTCACGTTCACGCCGGACGGCCGCTATGTTCTCACGGCCGACGAGGGCGAGCCGCGCGAGGGCTACGGCTCCGGCACGACCGACCCGAAGGGCTCCGTGACGATCGTCGACCTCGACGCCGCCGCGCCCGCGCCGAACACCGTCACGTTCGACGCGTATGACGCCCGCCGCGACGAGCTGACCGCCGCCCACGTCCTGCTCAAGACGGGCCTTGCGCCCTCGACGGATTTTGAGCCGGAGTACATCGCCGTCTCGTCGGACGGCCGGACGGCCTATGTCTCGCTCCAGGAGGCCAACGCCATCGCGGTGCTGGACATTGAAAATGGCGCGTTCACCGGCATCTACAGCCTCGGCTTCAAGGATCACCGCACGGCGGGCAACGAGCTGGACGCCGTCAAGGACAAGAAGATCGACATCCGCGGCGAAAATCTCATGGGCGTCTACATGCCCGACGGCATCGACGTCTACGAGATCGGCGGCAAAACGTACCTCTTCACCGCCAACGAGGGCGACGCGTCCGAGTGGGGCGACTACACGAACATGACGACGGTGAAGATCGACGGCAAAGAGGTCGAGGTCCTCGACAAGACGAAGCTCGACGGCCTGCCGGCTGAGGCGCCGCAGGTGAACTTCATCCTCGGCGGCCGGTCGTTCGCGATCTACGAGGTCACGGCAGGCGGCCTGACGCAGGTCTTTGACAGCGGCTCGGACTTCGAGCGCGTCACGGCCGCGGCGTACCCCGCGTATTTCAACGCCTCGAACAAAAATAACAAGCTCGACGGCCGCTCCGACGCCAAGGGCCCCGAGCCGGAGAGCGTCGTCGTGCAGCAGGTCGGCGGCAAGCTCTATGCCTACATCGGCCTTGAGCGCATCGGCGGCGTCATGCTCTACGACGTGACCGACCCGGAAAACGCGAAGTTCTGCGACTATATCAACTCGCGCGACTTCACCGTTGACTTCCCGAAAAAGGGCACGGACCCGGCGCAGGGCGACATCTCGGCCGAGGGCCTGTGTGCCGTCCCGGCCTCGTTCAGCCCGACGGGCTATCCGCTCCTGCTCGCGGCCAATGAGGTCTCCGGCACCGTGGCCGTCTACGAGCAGCGCGAGGGCTTCGTCGACCCGAACCCCGCGCCCGTGACGCCCGCCGCGCCGTCCGGCGGCACGAAGCCGGCGGAGGAGAAAACCGCGTTCACGGACGTCAAAAAGGGCGACTACTGCTATGACGCCGTCCTCTGGGCCGTGCAGTCCGGCGTGACGGCCGGCAAGACGGAAACACTCTTTGCCCCGAACGACGTCTGCACGCGCGGCCAGGCCGTGACGATGCTCTACCGCGCCGCGGGTTCGCCCGACGTGACGGTCAAAACGGCGTTTTCCGACGTCGCCGCGGGCAGCTACTGCGAAAAGGCCGTCGCCTGGGCCGTGGAAAAAGGCATCGCGGCCGGCTACGCCGACGGCACGTTCCGCCCGAACGCGCCCTGCACCCGCGGCCAGATCGTGACGATGCTCCACCGCGCCGCCGCCGCGCCCGCCGCCTCCGCCGCCGCGTTCACGGACGTCCCGGACGGCAGCTACTGCGCCGCCTCCGCCGCCTGGGCCGCCGAGCGCGGCATCACGACCGGCAAAACCCCGACGACCTTCGCCCCGAACGCCCCCTGCACAAGAGGCCAGCTCGTGACGATGCTCTATCGCGCGGAGAGTAAGTAAAGAGGGATAAAAACCGCAGCCCGGACGAAAGCTCGTCCGGGCTGCGTGCTTTGTTTGAGGGCCGCGGCGAAAAAATGCGCCGCGCCCAATACCTCCCCTGTGCAAGGGGAGGTGTCACGGCCTGCGGCCGTGACGGAGGGGTTGGCGGGACGCGGTCACGAATTTTCGACGCGCACTACGGGGCTTTAAGCTCCAACCCCTCAGTCGCCTATCGGCGACAGCTCCCCTTGCACAGGGGAGCTATGGCGCGGCGCTTTGCTTCTGGCGCGGCGAAAGAGAAGGACGCGCCAAAGCCTCCCTTGTGTAAAGGGAGGTGGCACGGCGAAGCCGTGACGGAGGGATTGTAGGCCAAAGGGTTTGTACTGCGTGGGTATCAACGCACGATCCCGTAGGGGCGACCTTTGCGGTCGCCCGTTCCCGCGCACCGCATCGAGCCGCCGGGCGACCGCAAGGGTCGCCCCTACAGGCCGGTTCCGTTTAACCGGCCCTTTTGCAAAATCCGACCCTACAATCCCCCAGTCGGCTCCGCCGACAGCCCCCTTTGCACAAGGGGGCCTTTTTGAGGAAGGCGGGTTCCGCAACCGGCGCAGAGCAGACGCTCCGCCGCAGTCGTAGGGGCGGATATCATCCGCCCGCTGGGCCGATTACGGCGTGCGGTAAATTTAGAATGTCATTCAGAGGGCATGAAATGCCCGTGGAATCTTTCCGATTACGGTGCACCGATTGCGTGCCAGCGAAAACGAAAACACGTGTCACCCTGAGAGAAGTCGAAGGGTCTGCCCGATTACGGTAGTCTTTCGTTCTGCTCCAGCGCTGGATATAAACGCGACTTCTCCGCAATCGGAAAGATTCCACGCCGCTTTGCGGCTCTGAATGACATTCTGTTTTGGCGCTGGATCGCAATTGGTGCACCTTAATCGGGCAGATCCTTCGACTCGCTTCGCTCGCTCAGGATGACACGTGTTCTGAATGGCGCGTGCCGCAACCGGCGCGGTGCAGACGCGGCGGCGCAGTCGTAGGGGCGGATATCATCCGCCCGAAAGGCCGATTGCGGCGTGCAGTAAGTTAGGCTGTCATTCAGAGGGCGCAAAGCGCCCGTGGAATCTTTCCGATTACGGTGCACCGATTGCGTGCCGGCGAAAACGAAAACACGTGTCACCCTGAGAGAAGTCGAAGGGTCTGCCCGATTGC
>CAVFYN010000105.1:0-9761 GCA_963626425.1 Bacteroidaceae bacterium | reverse complement strand
CGCAATTGGTGCACCGTAATCGGCAAGATTCCACGGCCATTTCATGGCCTCTGAATGACATTCTTATTTACCGCACGCCGCAATCGGCCTTGCGGGCGGATGGTATCCGCCCCTACAGAGCTCACGCGCAAAAAAAGCCGCGGCCCGTGGGCCGCGGCTTTTAATATCATGACTGCCTCAGAACTTCCCGCTGCGGCCGGAGCCGCCGCCGCCGGATTCGCTGTGGCTGCCGGACGAGGAGGACGAGTCGTTTCGCTCGATCTTCCGGCGCGTCTGCGTGCGGTGCGTGAAGAAGTCCGTGCTCTGCGTGAGCTTCAGGCCGCCGGCGATGTACGCGTTGGCCGTCCGCTGCTTTTTGGCGGACTTCATCTTGCCTGTCAGGGCGCCGCAGACGATCAGCGCGATGACGATCGCGATGGCGAAGGCGATGACGATGAACAGCGCGGGGCTCGCGCGCACGGGGCTGCCGTCCGCGGCCTGCTGGAGGTACGACTCACACTCGTCGATGTAGTCGCGGAAGCCGCCGTACCAGTCGTCGTCGGCGAAATTGTCCAAAAACACGTCCTCGAGCATACTCTGGCCGTACTCGTCGAACGCGTACTCGGCCGCGTCGCCGTAGACGAACATGCCGTAATCGCGCTCGTGCATGCTCAGCAGCAGCATGATGCCGTTCCGGCTCGCGCCGACGCCCATCGTATACTGATGATAGATGCCGTACGTCGCCTCATAGACGCCCTCGTCGGTCACGTCGCGGTAATCGTCGATCGTGACGATGTACACGCCGACGCCGTACTCATCCGCGACGCTCTGCGCCCTGTTCTCGAGCTTGACGATCTCATCGTCCGTCAGGAGCCCGGCCGCGTCCGTGACGCAGCCCAGCTGCGGCTCGCTGGCAAGGGCCGTTACGGTAAGCGCCGCGGCGGTCAGCAGGACGAGCAGGAGGCAGAAAATTCTCTTTTTCATGTTCGCTCCCCTCCCTTACCGCACAAGCGCGACCGCGATGGCCGAGCCGATGGCCGCCAGCGGCGCGGCGACGGCCGCGAACGTGGCAAGGCGCTTTTTCTTGTCGACGGGCAGGTCACCAATGAGCTTGCCCGTCTGGCCGTTCATGGCGAACAGGAAATTCTGCCCCTTCCACTTCGTCGAGAGCATCCACACCGGCAGCAGCGCATAGTGCACCTTCCCGCGCGTGAGCGTGATGTCCTTGTCGACGAGCGTGCAGGACGAATAGCCCGTGACCGTCTTTTCCAGCGCGCCGAGCACGGACTCGGTGCAGCGCTCGTCGGCGCGGGCGCGGCTGTCCTCGGCGCTCACGTCGTATTTGTCGGCGAGGAAGCCCGGCAGGTACGCCGTGGAGAACGGCTTGAGCTCGGAATAGTCAAACGGCTCGATGGCGTCCATGTGCGCATCCGGCATGCGCGTCGAGGCGTCGACCGGGACCTTTTCAAAGTTCAGTGAGCCGGCGCGGCGGACGTCGAAATGGTCGGTCTCCGTGACCTCCTCGTCGCCGGACTCATAGGTGTGGACGATCGTCGTGTGGAACTCCGCGTAGCCGTCCGCGCGGCCGTCGAACATCCAGAACGGGACGTACACGCCCTGGATCTCCTCGATGTGGTTCTCGCTCTTGAAGCTGCGCGGCAGGAAGAATTTCCCCTTGTAATGCTCGCGCAGGGCCTTGACGGCGTCGTCCTTGCTCAGCTTGAACGGGATGACGTAGTCCGGCTTGAGCGTCCCGGAAAACTGGCCGGGCACGACGGCCGGGTTGCCGCAGTACGGGCAGCTCGTCGCGGCGGTATTTTCGTCGCAGATGAGCTCCGCGCCGCACGACGGGCACGTGTAGCTCTTCATGCCCGCGGCGTCCGCGCCCCAGTCGCCGGTCATGTCCGACGTGTCCCACTGCGCCTCAGCCCTGCCCGCGCGGGCGGCCTTTTCCTCGGCGCGGCGCTTGGCGTCGGCGGCCTGCTCCTCCTTGTGGGCGTAGATGGCCTCGATCTCGCTGACGTCATAATTCGTGCCACAGTAGTCGCACTCCAGCCGGCCGGACGCGCCGGCAAAGTGCAGCGGCCCCGTACAGGCCGGGCACTGATAGTTCGTTACCTGGGTCGGCATTGTAGATACCCCTTCTCTCTTTCCTGCATCGCGCGCCGGATGGCTCCGGCGGCGCGCTTAGATCTGAATGTCGCCGTCGTCAAACGGGTCGCCGCACTCCGGGCAGAACTTCGGCGGATGCGCGGGGTCGGCCGGCTCCCAGCCGCACTTGTCGCACTTGTACTGCGGGACGCCCGCCGGCTTCGGCTTGCCGCATTCGGCGCAGAATTTGCCCTTGTTCACCGCGCCGCAGCTGCACGTCCAGCCGTCTTCCGCCGGGCGCGGCTTGCCGCACTCGGGGCAGAACTTGCCCGTCGCCGTCGCACCGCAGCTGCATTTCCAGCTCCCGGCGGGGACCGGAACGGGCTTCGGCTTGCCGCAGTTCGGGCAGAATTTGCCCGTGATGCCCGCCTGGCCGCACGCGCACGTCCAGCCGGCATCCGCCGCGGGCGCGGACTGCGCCGCCTGCTGCTGCGCGCCCATCTGATAGAGATTCTGCGCGTTCACGCCGCCGGCCTGGCCGGCCATGTTCATGCCCATGAACGCCATCGCGGGGCCCGCGTTCTGGTTGTTCGCCGCGGCCTGCATGGCGCTCGCCTGCGCGCCGACGAGGTGCGCCGCCGCGCGCGTCGGATCCATGAACGCCGCGTTTTTCTGCATCTCCTTGAGCATGGCCTCGTCCTCTTCGCTCGCCTTGACGGACGAGACGCCGAACGAGACGATCTCCAGGCCGCGCAGGCCGCGCCACTTGCTCGAGAGCACCTCATTGAGCGCGTCGGCCAGCTCCATCGTGTGGCCCGGGATCGCCGAGTAGCGGATGCCCATTTCGGAAATTTTCGCGAACGCGGGCTGGAGCGCCGTCAGAAGCTCCGTCTTGAGCTGGCCCTCGATGCGGTCGCGCGTATACTCCTCGGCGACGTTGCCGCAGACGTTCGTATAGAACAGGATCGGGTCGCAGATGCGGTAGCTGTACTCGCCGAAGCAGCGCAGCGAGATGTCGATGTCGATGCCCGCGCGCTGGTCGACGACGCGGAACGGGACGGGGCTCGGCGTGCCGTATTTGTTGCCGATGAGCTCCTTCGTGTTCAGGTAATAAACGCGCTGGTCCTTCGGCGGCTCGCCGCCGAACGTGAAGCGCTTGCCGATGTTCTTAAATGTATCGAGAAGGCTCTGGCCGAGATTGCCGGAGAAGATGGACGGCTCCGTGGAGCTGTCATAGCGGAATTCGCCCGGCTCGGCGCACAGCTCCGTGACCTTGCCCTGGTCGACGAGGATCATGCACTGGCCGTCTGCCACGGCGATGACGGAGCCGTTCGAGATGATATTATCGCTGCCCTTGTAGTTCGCGCTTCTGCCGGACACGCGATGCTGTCCCTTCACGACAAGGGTGTTCTCCGGAATGGCCTCGCAGTAAAAATATTCCTTCCACTGGTCGGCCATCACGCCGCCGGCTGCGCCGACTGCGGCTCTGATAAGTCCCATAATGCTCTCTTCCTTTCTTTTTCAGCGCCGGGAGTTTCCGCCCTTCCCGGTCTTTTCCTGTTTAATATACCACAGTCACCAATTCTTTGCAATGGTACAAAAACCGCCCGAACAGCGCTTCTGTTCGGGCGGTTTCGCGTTATTTCAGGAGCTTTGCGGCCTCCTCTGCGCAGCGGAACGCCGAGGCGACGGCCCACGTGAGCTCCGAGACCGGCGCGAGCTCGCCGCGGCGGTGCATGGCGCTCGTCGCGTCGCCCGCGGCAAAGAGCGCGGCAAACGCGCGGCCGTCGTTTCGCAGCACGCGGCAGTCCGGGCCGACCATGACGCCGCCCATGGCGCACTCGGAAAAGCGCTGGCCGTAGATGGCGTAGTACGGGCCTCTCTCTCTCGGGCGAAGATGCTCTTTTGCCTTGCCGAACTGCGCGTCGACGCCCGTGCGGCAGAATTCGTTGTACTCCGACACGGTTTTCCCGAGCGCGGCCGGGTCGACGCCGATCTTTCCGGCCAGCTCCGCGATCGTGTCCGCCTTCACAACGGGCGGCTTTTTGTACGCGGCCTCGCGGTCGAGGTCGCCCTGATAGTCGCGGTAGCAGTCGTACTCGTCCGAGAGCGTCGGGTCGGACAGGAAGCGCGCGAAGATCTCGTCGAGGTTTTCCTGGGAAAAGATGCCCCACGCGACCTCGTGCGGGCTGCCGGCGATGTGGAACCGGCCGCCGCCAAGCCCCTCCGTCTCGTCCTGCCAGCGGACGCCGTTTAAGTTCACGGACAGGTTCGATGGATGCTCGAGCGCGCGGTAGAGGCTGTACGAATACGGGTGGTGCGCCGGTCCGAACAGCGACAGGAACATCCGCTCCTCCACCGGCTTCACGCCGAATTCGCGCAGCATGTCGATGGCGTCGCCCGTGTCCGACGGCACGGAAAAGCGCGTCACGGGGCGATCGACGTCGAAAAATCCGAAATACTGCTGCAATTTCTCGTCCGAGCTGCCGAAGCCGCCCGTGGCGAGCACGACGGCGCGGCTGCGGATCTCCGTCAGCCCGCCGGGATCCTCGGCGACGACGCCGTGCACCTCGCCGCAGCAGTCGCCGAGCAGATGGCGCGCGCGGTGCTCCGTCAGGATCTGCACAGGCAGGTGCTGGTCGCGGATGGCGCGCAGCATGGCGTTCACAATAAACGTCCCCGTCCAGCCCGGCCCGATGGACGGGTCGCGGCTGGCCTCATTTTCGATGCGCTTCGGAAATCCAACGACGGCGGGGCCGTAGATCGGGCCCATCTGGCGCTTTTCGCCGAACACCTCGATGGAAAAATGCTCGCGCGTGCCAGGGAAATCGAGCAGCCAGTCGAAAAACTCGCCGCAGCCGTACACGGCCGTGCGCATGATGTCCTCGCCGATGACGCCGCCCGTGCGGGCGGACAGGTCGCGCACCGCGTCCTCGCGGACGTCCGGCACGCCGCGCTCTTCATGCAGGCGCGTGTAGACCGGGAAAAATCCGTGCGCAAGGTTCGTGTTGCCGCCGACGCGCTTCGCCTTTTCCAGCACGATGACCGAAAGGCCCAGCTGCGCCGCGTGCACGGCCGTGATGAGCCCCGTTCCGCCGCCGCACACGACAAGGTCGCACTCCAGATGCCGCGTCTCGTGCGGCTCCGGCGGCGTTTCGTCCGAATTTTTCACCGAGCACGTCGGGCACACCCGCGCGCACGTCCCGCAGCGAAGGCATTTTTCCTGGTCGATCTGATACTGCGGCCCGTCATAGCCAATGGCCCCCGCCGGACACGCCAGCTCACAGGTATGACACCCGGAGCAGGTCGATTCGATGTAGTACACCGTACACTCCTCCTAAATTCATGCGGCAGAGCGCTCAGCCCGGCTGCTCCGCCGCCCGGCCCGCGCCGGGCGGGCCGCTTTGAGACTATCATTTCAGATTTCGCGCGCCCTGTCAAGCGCCGGCGTCCGCGCGTCCCGCCTCCCGGCCGGCCTCGCGGCCGAGCGTGATGGCCATAGCGATGGACACGCCCGGCATGGGCGTAGAGTACTGCGGGCCGAAGCGCAGGCCGCAGCAGTTGCCCGTTGCGAACAGGCCGCCGATGGGGCTGTAATTCTCATCGAGGACGCGCTGGCGCTCGTCCGTTACGAGGCCGCCGACCGTCACGAGCATGTTGCCGATGACGTTGCGCTCGACTTTCTGCATGAAAAACGGCGCATGGTCCATCGGGCGGAGCATTTTCGGGTCCTTGCCGAAGTCGTCGTCCCGGCCGAGGCGGCAGATTTCCTGATAGCGCAGGATCTCGCGCTCGGCCGTCTGCCGGAGCGCACCGGTGAAGCCCGCGTTGTCCAGCAGCTCGCCGACCGTATTGCCCGCGTAGATGACGGCCGTCGGCCGCGTTTTGACCTCATAGCCGCCGGGGCCTGCCTGCACGGCCTGCTCCATGGCGCCCAGCAGGCGGGCGACGCGCTCGCGGTTGTTGATGTCAAAGCTGCCGTGCGACGGCGGCAGGCGCTCGAGATCCTCGAGCACGTCGGAGTCGAACACCTGATAGCTCACGCCGTGGTGCCGCTGGCCGAACGACTGGCCGACGAACACCGGGTCGCCGAGCGACTCGTTGCAGAACCGGCGTCCCTTTTCGTCGAGGATGAGCACGGCGCTGCGGTCGGTCAGGCTCGGCGCGAGGCCGTCGTTGCCGCCCATGGCCGCAATCGGCCCGGCCTCGATCCGGCCGCCCGCCCACAGGCCCATCTGAATGCCGCGGCCGGAGCGGCCGGAGCCGGAGAAATGGTCGCCGGGCTCAAACAGCTCGCGCACGTCCGAGCACAGCTCCTGCCGCATGTCCGGGTTGCCGCCGAAGTCGCCGGCGGCGAGGATGACGCCGCGCGAAGCGCGGATGCGGACATAGCGGTCGTCCTCGAGCCGGGCGATGAGGCCCGTGACGCGGCCGCCGTCCGTCTCCGGATAGAGCGCCTCCGCGCCGAAGATCGTCCGCGCGCCGGCCTGGCGCGCCTTTTCCTGGTTGGCCTGTGTCAGCTGCGTGAGCGACGGCTCGCCCTTGGTCCAGATGCCGGGGAATTCCGCCGTGCCCGGCCAGTAGTGATAGCCGCTGATCTCGCCGTCAAAATACTTGCCGCACGGGAAATACGTCACGTGGACGTCGGAGAGCGCGTCTGCTTCATAGCTGTCGATGTACCAGTCGAACGCGTCGCCGCAGCTTTGCGCGAAGCGCATCATGAGCCCCGGGTTGGCCTTGTTGCCGGAGCGGCGCATCATCTCGTTAAAAAAGTCGATGGGATCGACGCGCGGGACGCCGCGGTCTGCGAGGAACTTCGAGTTGATATGGCCGATGTCGCAGCCGTAGGTCGCAAAGCGGCCCTGCCGCATCTGCTCGATGCCGACGGCCGGGACGCCGAGCTCCGCGAGCGCGCGCAGCGCGGCCGTGCCCGCGAAGCCGAGGCCGACAACGGCAGTCTGCGTATCGATCGTCTCGGAGATCAGGTGCTCTTCCACCCGCTCAGGCGGTGTCCTCCAGCCGCTCATGCCAGCTCCTCCGCAAGGCGCTCGGCTGCGAGATACCCGCTTGAGAACGCCCAGGACATATCGTTGAGGATCTGCCGCTTCACGCCCGCGGCCACGATGTGGCGGCTGCCGGTGATGTCGCCCGCGGCATAGACGCCGGGAACAGGCGCGCCATTTTCGTCCAGCGCCTGCATGTTTTCATTGACACGGATGCCGCCGAACGCGCCGTCCGTGCCGAGGAAGGCTCGCACCGCGTAGTACGGCCCCGTCATGGCGACGAGATTTTCGCTGTCCTTGTAGCCGTCCCAGTCCATGCCGGTGCGGCAGAATTCGTTGTAGTCGGCAATGGTCTTGCAAAGCCCCGCCTCGTCCACGCCGATGAGGCGCGCGAGCTCCTCCGGCGTGTCGGCGCGGAAGGTCCGCTTGCCGTCGATGCCCTGCTCGATCTCTTCGTCGATCTGCTCCCACGTATCCGGATACCGGTACGGCGGGAACGGCCCGAGCGCCTCCGGCGGCACGGCGCGCGCGTGATCGACGGCCGCCTTGAGGCCCGCGCGGTCGATGATCCAGTAGCTCACGGCGCGCGGCTGGTCGACGAGGATATGGCCGGTGTCGAAGAAGTCCATGCGCGGCACCATCGGCTCGGAGACAAAGCGGCGGCCATGGATATTGACGCCGATGGCAAAGGGCGTGTTCACCGCGGCGTTGAGCACCTGGCTTCTGCCCGACATCATCGGGCCCATCAGGCGGATGCAGCAGCCGTCCTCATCGAGCGGCGAGCCGAGCTTCTGCGCGATAGCCAGGCCGTCGCCGGTGTAGGCCGGATTCGTGTGCGGCGTCGGCAGGATCTCGGCATCCGCGAACTTCGGCATGAGCTTTTTCACAAGCTCCGGGTTCGAGATCCAGCTGCCGCTGGCGATGACGACGGACGAGCACGCGATGCGGACCGTCTCGTCGCCCTGGCGGGCCAAAATGGCGCTGACGCGGCCGTCCGTCAGCTCGGCGTCGAAGGCCGCCGTCTGTGTCAGGATGTCGATGCCGAGCCCGTCGCACGTCTGGCGCATGACGTCCATGATGAGCCGGCCGGCGCCCGTGCCGGGCGCGTCGCCCTCAAGATCCGGGCCCCTCTGGCCGTTCGGCATGTCAAAAATGTAGCCGCCGACGGAAAACTTCTCCGCAAGGCCGGGCTGCAGGCCGCAGAACCAGTCGAAAAACTGCCCCGTGCCCTCGATGGCCGCCTGTGCAAGGCGCGCGTCGACGCGCCACAGGCACAGATCCATGACGCTGCGCATAAATTCGGCCGTTTTGTCCTCCAGGCCGCGCTCGGCCTGCCATTTGCTCTTAAAAACGCGCATCGTGCGCGCGAACTGCATGCCGCCGCCCGTCGCCTTCGCCTTTTCGAGGACGACGATGCGCTTGTCCGTCTTCTGGCCGAGGCGCGCGGCCGCAACAAGGCCGGCCCCGCCGCCGCCGAGGACGGCAATATCATAAGAAAGTGTTTTCATGTTTCTCCTCCTTTTTCCGTGCTTTCATTCCGACAGCCCGCCGTAGATCCCCGTCTCCGACAGGACCACGTTCGAGTGCCGGCGAAGCTTTTTCAGATACAGCACCGCGGCGAGCGCCGCGGCGGCGCATCCGGCCGGGAGCAGTCCGACCGGGATGCGCTCTGCGATCAGGTTTTCGCGCGCGCCGATGATCGTGATGCGCCCGCGCGAGCGCGCGTCGGAGCGCGCTTCGGGCAGGATCTCGCCGAGCGGCACGTCAAGCGCCGTTCCGTCTGCCAGGTCGGCCGAAAGCGCGGCCGCATAGCGCAGCGTCTCGTCCGCCGGGTCGACCGCCGCGCCGCCGACCTCGACCGCTATAACGCGCGCGCCGGCCGGCGCCGAGGCGTCGAGCTTCAAGGTCAGGCCGGACACCTGCACGAACGCGCCCGTGTCGGACGCGGCATAGTCGATGCGCTCGCGCGCGGGATCGACGACGATGTCCGCCGCCGCGCGCTCGAGGATCGCCCAAAGCTGCGCGCCGGACAGCTCGGCCGTAACGGCCGCGTCCTCCCCGCCCCGGGCGGCGCGGTCGGAGATGAGCGCGATCTGCGTCCCGGCGGCAGCGCGCAGCGCGTCGGCCGCGCGGTCGCCCGCCGCCGTCTCACCGACGGCGATCGCTCCCGCGCGCAGCGTCAGCACGCACGCAAGCAGCGCCAGCAGGCGCTTAAAGGCCATTGATCTCGCGGACATAGTGGCACGCGACGAAGTGGCCGTCCAGAATTTCCTCATAAACCGGCATTTCACAGCGGCAGCGCTCCTTTGCATATGGGCAGCGCGGCGCGAACCGGCAGCCCGGCTTCGGGTTGACGGGGCTCGTCAGCTCGCCCTGCATGATGATGCGCTCATTGGCGCGGTCGAGCGACGGCACGGGGATGGCCGAGAGCAGGCCCTTCGTGTACGGGTGCAGCGGCCGCTCAAACAGCGACTTGGCCGGGCATTTTTCGACCATCGCGCCGACGTACATGACGAGGATGTCGTCGGAAATGTGCTTGACGACGGACATGTCGTGCGTGACGAACATGTAGCTGATGCCCTTTTCCGCCTGAAGATCCTGCAAGAGATTCAGGACCTGTGCCTGAATGGACACGTCGAGCGCGGAGACCGGTTCGTCGCACACGATGAACTTCGGCTCAAGCGAGAG
>CAVFYN010000104.1:0-3910 GCA_963626425.1 Bacteroidaceae bacterium | reverse complement strand
TGCGTCCGAACGGGCCGTTCTTGAAAAAGCGGGGCCGCTGTGGTACGATAATGAAAATTTTACTTTTGACCGCGCCGCGCGCGCCGGAGGGCATATGAAAGAGCTTACCATCGGAAAAAACGACGCCGGACAGCGCCTTGACCGCTTCGTGGCCAAGGCCGTGCCGCTGCTGCCGGCGTCGCTGCTGCAGAAATACATCCGCCTCGGGCGCATCAAAGTCAACGGCAAAAAATCCGCGCGCGATGCCCGCGTCGCATCGGGCGACGTGCTGCAGCTCTACATCAACGACGAATTTTTCGACACGCCGAAGGCCGAAAACGCGTACCTGACCGTCTCAGCGCCGAAAATTTCGATCGTCTACGAGGACGAGAACATCCTGCTCGCCGACAAAAAGCCCGGCCAGGCCGTCCACCCGCACGACGGCGCGGAGTACGGCAAGACGCTCATCGACCACGTGCAGGCGTACCTCTACGCCAAGCGCGAGTGGAACCCGCGCGCGGAAAACGCGTTCGCGCCCGCGCTGTGCAACCGCATCGACCGCAACACGGGCGGCATCGTCATCTGCGTGAAAACGGCCGAGGCGCTGCGCATCCTGAATCAGAAGATCCGCGACCGCGAGATCGAGAAATACTACCTCTGCATCGTCCACGGCAAGCTCACCCCGCCGAGCGGCAAGCTCGAGGGGCAGCTGTTCAAGGACGCGGCCAAAAACCGCGTTTTTATCACGGAAAAGCCGCAGAAGGGCTCGAAAACGGCCGTGACATACTATAAGACGCTGCAATTTAGAGACGGCCTGTCCCTTGTCGAGTGCGAGCTCGGTACGGGCCGCACGCACCAGATCCGCGCGCAGATGGCCCACGCGGGCCATCCCCTGCTCGGCGACGGAAAATACGGCAAGCTCGACCGCCGCTACGACCGCACGTATCAGGCGCTGTACTCCTACAAACTCCGCTTCGCCTTCACGACGGACGCGGGCGCGCTGGCCTACTTGAACGGCCGGGAATTTTCCGTGCAGGACGTCCCGTTCGTCCATGAATATTTTGCATAAGTATCCGGCCCGAATTTCCCCGAAATTTGACGGGGATTTTTGCGGATTTTCATTGACAAAGACCCGCACTCATTATATAGTTCAATCATTGGCTTTTTTGCCGAAATCGGTTTTGAAACGGGGGAGGATAAATGTCCAAAGAGCTGATCCGCCTTGCGGACCTGACGATGACATTTGACGGCGAGACGATTCTCGACAATCTGAATCTCTATATCAACGATCAGGAGTTCCTGACGCTGCTGGGCCCGTCGGGCTGCGGCAAGACAACAACGCTGCGCATCATCGGCGGATTTCAGACGCCGACGGCCGGCGATGTTTTTTTTGACGGTGCGCGCATCAACGATCTGCCGCCGCACAAGCGCCAGATCAACACCGTGTTCCAGCGCTACGCGCTCTTCCCGCACCTCGACGTGTACGACAACATCGCCTTCGGCCTGCGCGTGTCCAAGACGCCGGAGGACGAGGTCGACCGCCGCGTGACGGAAATGCTCTCGATCGTCAGCTTAAACGGCTTTGAAAACCGCAAGACCTCCTCTCTCTCCGGCGGACAGCAGCAGCGCGTGGCCATCGCGCGCGCGCTCGTCAACCAGCCGAAGGTCCTGCTGCTCGACGAGCCGCTCGGCGCGCTCGACCTGCGTCTGCGCAAGGATATGCAGAACGAATTAAAGCGCATCCAGCAGGCCATGGGCATCACGTTCGTCTATGTCACGCACGATCAGGAAGAGGCGCTTGCCATGAGCGACACCGTCGTCGTCATGGACCGCGGCCGCATCCAGCAGATCGGCAAGCCCGAGGACATTTATAACGAGCCGAAAAACGCGTTCGTCGCCGACTTCATCGGCGAGTCGAATATTTTGGACGGCATCATGCACGAGGACTATCTCGTCGAGTTCTTCGGCCGGAAGTTCCGCTGCGTCGACGCCGGCTTCGCGCCGCATGAGCCCGTCGACGTCGTCATCCGCCCGGAGGACATCGACATCGTCCCCACGAGCGAGGGCAGCCTGACCGGCACGGTCACGAACGTCACGTTCAAGGGCATGCAGTACGACATCATCGTCGACTTCAAGGGCTTCAAGTGGCTCATCCAGACGACGGATCTGCACCCGGTCGGCTCGACGATCGGCATCCGCCTCAACCCCGAGGACATCCACATCATGCACAAGAGCGAGTACTCAGATATGTTCGGCGACTACAGCTCGTATTCCGAGGCGTACGACGAGCTCGACCAGCCCGACGCGGAGGCGGAAGAAAGCAATGAAGAGTAAGCAGCGGCTGCTCGCGGCGCCGTATCTCGTGTGGATGCTCATCTTCACGGTCGTGCCGCTGGCCATCGTGGTCTATTATGCGTTTACAAACCGCGCCGGACAGTTCACGACCGTGAACCTCTCGGCCATGGCGTCGTATCTCCCCATCTTCATCCGCTCCATCTGGCTGAGCGTCGTCGCGACGGCGCTGTGCCTTGTCATCGGCTACCCCGTCGCGTGGTGCATCGCCCAGACGAAGCCGACGACGCAGCGCTTTCTCTATATGCTCATCATGCTGCCCATGTGCATGAGCTTCCTGCTGCGCACGCTCGCGTGGGTGGGCCTTCTTGAGGACACGGGCATCATCAACCGCGCCCTCGGCCATCTCGGCATCGGCCCGCTGCCGCTCATCCGCACGAACGCGGCCGTCATCCTCGGCATGGTATATAACTACCTGCCGTATATGATCATGCCGCTCTATACGGTCATCATGAAGATCGACCACCGCCTCGTCGAGGCGGCGCAGGACCTCGGCTGCAACGGCCGCCAGGTCTTTACGCGCGTGACGCTGCCGCTCTCCGTCCCGGGCATCGTCTCGGGCATCACGATGGTGTTCGTCCCGGCCGTGTCGACGTTCTACATCTCCCAGAAGCTCGGCTCGACGAGCACGACCATGATCGGCGACGTCATCGAGAGCCAGTTCAAATCCGCCTACAACCCGAACCTCGGCGCGGCCATGTCGCTCGTGCTGATGATCCTCATCTTTGTGTGCGTCGGCATCATGAACCGCTTCGCCGACACGGACGACGAGGGAGGTGTCATCACGGTATGAAGCGCGCAAGCCGCATCTATACGTTTATCATCTACCTCTTTCTCTACGTGCCGATGATCGTGCTGCTCGTGGCGTCGTTCAATACGGACAAGTCCGTCTCGCGCTTCGCCGGGTTCACGTTCTCGCACTACGGCGAGCTGTTTGCCGACTCCGTGCTGCTGCCCCTGCTCGGCCGGTCCATGCTGCTCGCGCTGCTCTCGAGCCTCATCGCCACCATCCTCGGCACGGCCGCGGCCATGGGCATGCACGCCATGAGCGGCAAAATGCGCAGCTTTGTCATGGGCCTGACGAACATCCCGCTGACGAACCCCGAGATCGTCACGGGCGTTTCGATGTCGCTTCTGTTCGTGTTCATCGGGACGCTTCTGAAATTCAACAACGTCCTCGGCTTCGGAACGCTGCTCATCGCGCACGTGACGTTCAACCTGCCCTACGTCATCCTGTCCGTCATGCCGAAGCTCAGCCAGATGGACCCCGACCTGCGCGAGGCCGCGCTCGACCTCGGCTGCACGCCGAGCCAGGCGTTTTTCAAGGTCGTCATCCACGAGATCATGCCCGGCATCCTCTCCGGCGCCATCATGGCGTTCACGATGAGCCTGGACGACTTCGTCATCAGCTACTTTGTCTATGGCCCGTCGTTCGTCACGCTGCCGGTCGAGATCTACAACTACACCAAGAAGCCCTTACAGCCGAAGATCTACGCGCTGTTTACCCTGCTGTTCCTGGCCATCCTCGTTTTGATGGTCGTCATGAATCTGCTTCAGGTCAGAGACGAGAAAAAGCGGC
>CAVFYN010000103.1:0-3247 GCA_963626425.1 Bacteroidaceae bacterium | reverse complement strand
TGTGGCGGTACAGAACGGGATGGATGACCGCCAGACCCGCGCCGTGGTTGCAGTTCGTGTACGCGCCGAGCTGGTGCTCGATCTGGTGCGCCTGGAAATCCGTGACTTTGCCGATCTTCAAAACGCCGTTTTCCGCCATGGCGGACGCCCAGGCCAGTTCGCTGCGGGCGTCGTAATTCTCCGGGTCCGTCAGCAGGACGCGGATGTTGCGGATGACGCTGCGCATGACGGCTTCGTTGATATCATCGGACAGGTTGTTCTCATCCGGCTTGCCGAAATAGGTCTCCATGGCGTGGCTGAGCGTGTCGAACGCGCCGGAGATGACCTGCTTCATGGAAACGGACAGCGTGTAGGCGGGATCCAGGAACGCGAACTCCGCCTGCGCGCCCCAGAGCGCGCCCTTGATTTTCTTTTCCTCGTGGGTGATGACCGCGCCGCTGTTCATCTCCGAGCCGGTGCCGAACACGGTGACAATCGTGCCGAGCGGGATGAACTTCGTCGGCAGCGTGTGCTTCGTGTTCTCCATCTCCCAAATATCCTCGTCGAGATTTGCCTGCGCGGAAACGACCTTGCAGCAGTCGGACACGCTGCCGCCGCCCACGGCGAGGATGAGGTCGACGTGATTTTCCCGCGCTATCTTCGCGCCCTCCTGCGCCTTGGCATAGGTGGGGTTCGGCATGATGCCGGCAAACTCCACGACGCGCTTGCCCGCGGCGTTCAGGATGCCCATGACCTCATCGTACACGCCGCTGCGCTTGATGGAGCCGCCGCCATAGGCCAGCATGACGGTCTCGCCGTACTGCTCCAGCAGGCCGCCGAGGTGCTCTTTCACGCCGCCCTTGCCGAAATACACCTTTGTCTTGTTCTCAAAAATAAAGTTGTTCATAAAAACGCATCCTTTCTGAATACTTGCGCAAAATGGACTTCTGTGTTATCATGCGGTGGATACATCCGGTTGATACTGCCGATTATAACGACCGGTAGTTACAATCGGTCAATAGGCTTTTTGAAAAAAACTTGATTTTTTTGTGAACCGTAAGGAGTTCCTATGCTTTACACCATGATGCAGGTCTGCAAGGAGACCGGAATGACCTATCAGGCCCTGAAGTTTTACTGCAACGAAGGCCTGGTCCCCAACGTGAAGCGGGACAAGAACAACCGCCGCGTTTTCGACGAGCGGGACATCGCGTGGATCGGCAGCCTGACGTGCCTGAAAAAGTGCGGCATGAGCATTCAGGAGATGAAGGATTACCTCGCCCTGTGCCTGCAGGGCGAGAAATCCATCCCCCAGCGCAAGGAAATGCTGGCGCAGAAGCAGGAGGCGCTGCGCGAGACGATCCGGGAATTGCAGGACAGCGTCGCCTATATCGACTGGAAGCAGAATTTCTACGACGAAGTGCTCTCCGGCAAGCGCCCGTATGAGAGCAATCTGATCCGGCCGGAGGACTGACCGCGCCAAGCCTTCGTTCTGCCCGCGGGAGCGGCAAAAGATTATTGGAAAAACACCTTGAGCGAAAAGCGCATATCTGTTATAATTATGTTCTTGCAGTGGGCGTTCCACCTGCGCAAAAATGCACGATCATGCCCCGCCCGCGGCCGGAAAACGCGGCGGCGGGGCTTTTTAAGGAGATGCAGCGATCTATGAAACTTGGTATCGTCGGGCTGCCGAACGTCGGCAAGTCGACCCTGTTCAACGCCATCACGAACGCGGGCGCCGAGGCGGCGAACTATCCGTTCTGCACCATCGACCCGAACGTCGGCATGGTCACCGTGCCGGACGAGCGGCTCACGTGGCTGTCGGAGCTGTACGCACCGAAGAAGACGACGCCCGCCGTCATCGAATTCGTCGACATCGCCGGCCTCGTCAAGGGCGCGAGCCGCGGCGAGGGTCTCGGCAACAAGTTCCTCTCGAACATCCGCGGCACGGACGCCATCGTCCACGTCGTGCGCTGCTTCGACGACGCAAACATCACGCACGTCGACGGCTCGACGGACCCGCTGCGCGACATTGAGACCATCAACTACGAGCTCATCATGGCCGACATCGAAATGGTCGAGCGCCGCCTGGACAAGGCGCAGAAGGCGGCCAAGAGCGGCGACAAGAAGTTCGGCCACGAGATCGACCTGCTGACCGAGCTGCTCGCGCACCTCAACGCCGGCCAGCTCGCCCGCACGTTCGAGTGCGACGAGGACGACGCCGCGCTCATCGCCGAAAGCGACCTGCTCACGCTCAAAAAGACGATCTACGCCGCGAACCTCGGCGAGGACGACGTCGCCTCGCCCGAGGGCTGCGCGTATTACAACACCGTCGCCGAGCTCGCCGCGCGCGAGGGCAGCCAGGTGCTCCCCATCTGCGCCAAGCTCGAGGCGGACATCGCCGAGCTCGATGATCCGGACGAAAAGGCCATGTTCCTCTCCGAGCTCGGCATCGCCGAGTCGGGCCTGGACAAGCTCATCCGCTGCTCGTATGCCCTGCTCGGCCTCATCTCGTTCCTGACGGCCGGCAGCGACGAGTGCCGCGCCTGGACCATCCGCGCCGGCACGAAGGCCCCGCAGGCCGCCGGCAAGATCCACTCCGACATCGAGCGCGGCTTCATCCGCGCCGAGGTCATCGCGTTCGAGGACATGAAAGCCTGCGGCACCATGGCCGCCGCGAAGGCGAAAGGACTCGTCCGCTCCGAGGGCAAGGACTATGTCATGGCCGACGGCGACATCGTGAACTTCCTGTTCAACGTCTGATTTTCAAAAAACACACCCGGCAGCGAACGCTGCCGGGTGTGTTTTACGCTTATTCGCCGAAGCGGAGGTCGAGCCCCTCCGGATAGCTGCGCAGCTCGATCTGCGGCGGCTGGAAATTCTCCGGCCGCTTGTGCAGCTCGAGATAGATGCCGAGAAGCTCGGTGTGGTCGGCGTAGATGCACGTCTCCGTCGTGTCGATCGTGCACGTCTGGCCCTTCGTGAAGCCCGCGGCATGGATGCGCGCGAGCGCGCGGTCGGCATCGCCGTGGACGAGCGAGAGGTGGTGGACGTCGTTTCCGTGCTTTTTCAGGTGGACGGCCAGCACGCCGCGCTCCTGCGCGGGCTCCATGACCTCGAGCTGGACGTTCAGCTGCTCGCAGATGCCGATGTGCGTGCCGTACGTGCCGAACGGCACGCCGTCGAGCACGGCGTTTTCGACGCTGACGAAGTTCGTGCCGCTTCCGCAGTCGCCGAAGTCGACCAGGATCCACGGGCCGACGCCCTGCTC
>CAVFYN010000102.1:0-5701 GCA_963626425.1 Bacteroidaceae bacterium | reverse complement strand
GATATGGCCGGTACCACTTCGAGTAGCCCGAGGCGAACACGACGCTCTCGGCCCCGGACTCCGCCCGGATGGCGCGCAGGCGCGAGGCAATCTCGCAGTAGGCTTCTTCCCACGAAATGGACTCAAATTCGCCCGATCCGCGCGGGCCGACGCGCCGGAGCGGCGTGCGGATGCGGTCGGGGGAGTAGAGATACTGCCGCGCGGCGAGGCCCTTCGCGCACAGAAGCCCGTGGTTCGTCGGGTGGTCGGCCGTGCCCTCGATCTTTACGACGCGGCCATCGCAGACATACGCGTCCACGCCGCAGTGAAACGACGGGCAGCAGATGTCGCAGATCGTCCGGCGCACGTCGACGCCGTCCTGCCCGGGAAGATAGGTCTGGCCCATGGTTTCACCTCGTTTCGATAAAAGAAAATCGGCATTGCTCTTGGAGCAATGCCGACTTTGGAGCTGCTATCCAGATTTGAACTGGAGACCTCATCCTTACCAAGGATGCGCTCTACCGACTGAGCTATAGCAGCAACAGCTTGATTATTATAACAGACCATTGAAATTTGTCAAGGGGTTTTTGAAGAAATCCGCCGAAGCAAAAATGTCCCGCCGCGCAGATCGCGCGGCGGGACGGAAAATGCGTTATTCTTCTTCGGGCTCGGACTCGGCGAACTGGGCCATGAATGCCTCGTAGCCGCCCCAGCCGAGGTCGTAGGCGGCGATGAACGCCTCGTTCGTCGCCTCATAAACGCGGCGGGCCTCGACGCAGTCGCCGATCGCGGCGAACGCGCGCCCCGCGGCCATGGCCTCGATGGCCGAATGGTCCCGCGCGCGAAGGCCCACGGCGTAGACGACCATGTCGGCCGGGAGCGTGAACGCCTGGCCGTCGTCCGTGACGGCGGCGACGCCGGAGTCCGTCACCTCCGTCACGCGCGTGTGGAGGTAGCAGGGGATGTTCTCGCGGACGAGATCCTGCACCATCTGGCGGTGGAGCCGGTAGCCGTCGGCACAGACGGTGTCGGCCTGATCGTCCAGCAGCGTGACCTTCACGCCCTTTTTCCACAGGTGGATGGCCGCCTCGCCGCCCATGTTGCCCGCGCCGATGACGATGGCGCGCGTGCCGAGCGGCGCGCCGTGCTCAAACGCGTCGGCCGCGAACATGACGTGCTGCCGGTCGATGCCCGGAATGTCCGGCACGATGGGCTCGGAGCCGATGGCGGCAAAGACGGCGTCGGGGTCAAGCTCGGCGAGCAGCTCCGGCGTGAGCTCCGTCTCCGTGCGGATGTCAGCCCCGCGGCGCTCGGCGATGCGGCGGAGCGTGTCGCCGAACAGGGCCGTGTCGCGCTTGTCGGGGTCGTTTCGCGTGTGGTTGAGCCAGCCGCCCGTGAGCGGCGATTTTTCCAGCAGCGTGACGGAGTGTCCGCGCTCGAGCGCCGTGACGGCCGCCTGAAGGCCGGCCGGGCCGCCGCCGACGATGAGCAGCTTTTTCGGCTCCGCCGCGGGCGCGTTTTTTAATTCAAGGCGGTCCCATTTTGGCTCGATGGAGCAGAATTCCGGCAGGCCGCCCTCGGCCATGGCCTCCTCGGCCGGCCCCGGGAAGCAGCGCAGGCAGCGCGTGCAGCGGATGATCTCGTCCTCGCGCCCGCTCGCGGCCTTCTCGGCGAACGCCGGGTCGGAGATGGACTGCCGGCCGAGCACGACGAAGTCGCACTTGCCCGACGCGATCCACTCCTCGGCCTCCTCGGGCGAGTTGATGCCGCCGACGACGCTCACGCAGCACGCTTCGCCCACGGCGCGCTTGACGAGCTCGGCCGCGTGGATGTTGCAGCCGTGGTCGTGGTAGCGCGTGGACATCATGCGCGTGTGCATCGGGTCGCGGTAATGGCCGCAGGAGATGTGGATGATGTCCACATACGGCGCGAGCAGCTTGCAGTATTCAATGTAATCGTCCAGCGAATAGCTCTCGCCGAGCAGCTCCTGGCAGCTCGTACGGGCCTCGATGATGAGCTCCTCGCCGCAGCGGCGGCGGATGGCCTGCATGATCTCGACGGACAGGCGGGCGCGGTTTTCGATGGAGCCGCCGTAGCGGTCCGTCCGGTGGTTTGTGCGCGGGGATAAAAACAGCTGCGGCAGCCACCCGTGGCCGAGGTGCGGGATGACGCCGTCAAAGCCGGCCAGCTGGAAAAACCGCGCGGCCTGGCCGTATTCCTCGCACGCCTCGCGGATGTCGTCCTCCGTCATGGCGCGCACGGGGATGCCGTAGTGATTTAAGTACTCCGACGGGCCCATGGCGGGCGACTCGGGCGTCGATTCCATCTTCGAGTCGCCGCAGTGGACGAGCTCTGTCGTGGCGAGCGCGCCGTAGCCGTGCACAAGGTCGGTGAATTTGCGAAACGGCGCGAGATTGCCGTCAGACAGGTCGGAAAAGTCGTTCTCCGCCCGCGTCCCGCGGCCGCCCTTTAAGCTGATGCACATCTCGCCGACGGCAAACTGCGCCCCGCCGCCGGCGCATTTGTACGCGGCGACGTCCATGTTGAACTGCGAGACCTCGCCGTCCTCCATAAACAGGCCGCCCATCGGCGTGTAGAAAATGCGGTTTTTGAATGTCTTGCCCTTGATGGTCTTTTCGCTGAACAAATGGGGAAATCGTGTGTCCATGGTCATCCTCCTTTTCAATTCAGAAAAACCCGTTCCGGGTGCACCCTTAAAGCCAGTATACTGATTATATCAGAGCGAATACAGCCGGCACAACGGCCGCCCTACGCCAAAAATGAACACCCCTTACAACCATCGGGACAAATTTGGAAATTCGCACCGTTAAATTGCTATAATTTCTAGTATCTTATTTTGCAAACTTGTTCAAATTTGCTTGTCCTGCATTGACGAACGCGTTGTACCATGGTAAAATAAATCCGCTCTGGCAGACGTGCGTCCGTTCGCGCGCTGCATCGGGCAGGAAGGAAGGAATATCATCATGAAAAAGATTCTTGCGATGCTGCTGGCGCTTGCAATGCTGTTTAGCCTGGCAGCCTGCGCCGGCTCGGACAAGGGCGACGCGGACACCGGTAAGACCGATCCCGGCACGACGACCACGCCGGACGATACCGGCGACAAGACCCCGGACGCGCAGCCGTCTGACGGCGGCGACAAGACCGACGAGGGCGGCGACACCGCTTTCTCCGGCGACTTCACGTGGAACGGCCAGAAGGAAGTCTGGTCCATCCTCCCGACGACCGGCGCTGAGGGCCTCGTCATGATCAACGACGCCATGGGCGCCGTCATGGAGGCCGAGGGCTTCACCTACGTCAAGAAGGACGCTCAGGGCGACCCGACCGCGCAGGTGCAGTTCGTTGAGGACGCCATCGCCGCCGGCAACGTCGGCGCGCTCATGATCGCCGCCATGGACGTCGACCTGCTGCAGGACGTCGTCGAGGAGGCTGTCTCCAAGGGCATCGCTGTTGCGTACCTCGGCGCGGAGCCGACGAAGTACCAGATCGCCGGCTGCGTCTACACCGCCTATGAGATCACCGGCATGTACGCCGTCCAGGCCGCCGAGTACTGGGTCAAGAACTCCGGCGCCAACGTTCCGACGAACGCCGACGGCAAGTACGAGATCGCCATTGATACTTACTACGACATCGCCGACGGCGTCTACCGCTCCAACGCGATGAAGGGCACCGCCGAGAAGTCCGACGTCCTCGCGCTCGTCGCCGAGACGTCGTCCTATGGCTCGAGCGCTTACTCCGACGCGTATGACAACGCGAAGGACGTCCTCAACGCCAACCCGGACTGCCACCTGTTCATCGCCTACGAGCCGGAAGAGGCCATGGGCGCGGCTGATGCCATCGCCGACTACTGCGACCAGAACGGCCTGAGCGTCGCCGACTACTGCGTCATCCCGTGCTACGCCGAGGATACGGCGTTCACCGAGATGTACAACGCCTCCAAGGACGATCCGTCCGCCAACGCCATCAAGGGCTACTCCACCTACGGCGATCCGGCCGCCCCGTACGGCGACGACACCGCCGCGCAGGTCGGCGCCGGCTATGAGGCCCTCGCCGAGTTCTCCAAGAACGTCAACCCGGACGTCATCATCCCGCCGCTGCTGACCGGCGGCCACCTGGCTGACATTCTCCTGTCCGCCTGCGGCACCGACGGCTTCACGTGGACCTACGGTGAGACGTTCTACGACACCATCACCGCCGTGACCGTCGATGGCTTCTCCGCCACGTGGTCCATGGGCGATGAGAACCCGGCTGCTGAGTACAAGACTCTGAACTAAGCGGCAAACGGCCAAAAGACAACTGATTTTGGGCGTGGGCGGCGTGAGCGTTGCTTGCGCCGCCCACTCTATTACTCTATGACCCCCGGAGAATGGCTCCGGTGAGGGGAGGCGCTCCAGACTTGGAAGAAAAAAAGCCGGTCCTGTCCCTGAAGGACATTATGAAGGTCTATCCCGGCGTGGTGGCCCTGAACAAGGTCTCCATTGATTTTTACCCCGGCGAGGTGCACGCGCTCATCGGCGAGAACGGCGCGGGCAAATCCACGTTCATCAAAACGATCACCGGCGCGCACGCGCCGGACGGCGGCACGATCACCATCGACGGCGAGACGTACTCCGCCATGACGCCCGCGCTCGCCTTAAAGCACGGCGTCGAGTGCATCTATCAGGAGTTCAACCTGATCGACGTCCTCTCGGCCGCGGAGAACATCTGCTACGGCCGCAAGCTCGGCCCGCTCGTCAACCAGAAGAAGATGCGCAAGATCGCGCAGGATCTGTTTGACGACTTCGGCGTCGACATCAACCCCGACACGCCCGTGCGCGACCTGACGCCCGGCCATATGCAGATCGTCGAGATCGCAAAGGCCGTTTCGCGCAACGCGCGCGTGCTCATTTTGGACGAACCGACCGCGCCGCTGTCCGTGGCGGAGGTCGAGATCCTGTTCCGCATCGTCCGCAAGCTCAAGGCCGACGGTGTCGCGATCATCTTCATTTCGCACCGCCTCGACGAGGTGTTCGAGCTGACCGACCGCGTGTCCATTCTGCGCGACGGCGAGTACATCACGACGCTCGAGACGAAAAAGACCGACCGCGCCGAGCTCATCCGCTACATGGTCGGCCGCGAGATGACGGCCGCGTTCCCGCCGAGAAACGCCACGCCCGGCGACGTCGCGCTCGAGCTGCGCAACCTGACGGGCAACGGCGTGAAGAACATCTCGTTCAAGGCCCGCCGCGGCGAAGTCCTCGGCATCTCCGGCCTTGTCGGCGCGGGCCGCAGCGAGATCATGAAGGTCGTCTTCGGCGCGGAAAAGCGCCAGTGGGGCGAAATTTACGTCAACGGCAAAAAGGCGGAGATCAATTCCCCGCGCGAGGCCATGCACAAATACGGCATCTGCCTCATCCCGGAGGACCGCAAGCGCGAGGGCTGCTTCCTCGGCGAGACCATCTCGTGGAACCTTGTCTACAACGTCCTCGGCAAGATCTCGCACCTCGGCGTCGTCAACCCGAAGAAAGAGGAAGAGATCGCGGACTTTTACGGCAAGAGCATGCGCATCAAGGCCCCGGATCTGAAGCATACGCTCGTCGGGACGCTCTCCGGCGGCAACCAGCAGAAGGTCGTCGTCGGCAAGGCGCTCGCCACGGAGTCGGACATCGTCATCTTCGACGAGCCGACGCGCGGCATCGACGTCGGCGCGAAGTACGAGATCTAT
>CAVFYN010000101.1:0-3365 GCA_963626425.1 Bacteroidaceae bacterium | reverse complement strand
TGCCGAGCGCCGTCGTCGTCTTGCCCGCGCCCGTCTCGCCGACGAGGCCGAGCGTGTCGCCCTTTTCCAGCGTCAGGTCGATGCCGTTGACGGCGCGGACGACGCCGTCGTCCGTGATGTAGTGGATCGTCAGGTTTTTAATGTCAAGAAAGCTCATGCTGCCTTCCTCCTCAGCGCTTGAGGCGGGGATCCAGCGCGTCGCGCAGGCCGTCGCCAAACAGGTTGAACCCGAACAGGGTGATCATGATCGCGATACCGGGGAAGGTCACGATGGGGTAGAAGTCGCGCAGATACTCGCGGCCGGCGCTCATGATGGAGCCCCACTCCGGCGTCGGCGGCTGAACGCCGAGGCCGATGAACGAAAGCGAGGAGATCTGCATGATGCACGCGCCGATGCGCAGCGTCGACTCGACGATGATCGGCGAGAGGGTGTTCGGGACGATGTGCTTGAGAATGATGCGGAGGTCCGACGCGCCGGTCACGCGCGCGGCCTCGACATATTCCTGATCCTTGATGGTCAGGACCGTCGCGCGCATGATGCGCGCATACGACGGGATGGCGCCGATGGAGATGGCCAGCGCCGTCTGCCATACGCCGCCGCCGAGCGACGTTGAGATGGAAACGGCGAGCAGGAAGCTTGGGATGGCCATGACGATGTCCATGCAGCGCATGACGATGGACTCATACAGCCCGCCGAAGTACGCGGCCGTCGCGCCGAGCAGCGCGCCGACGATGAGCGCGATGGCCACGGCCATGACGGCGACGAGCAGCGAGATGCGGCCGCCGTAGATGACGCGCGAGAGAATGTCGCGCCCGAAGTTGTCCGTGCCGAGCAGGTGCTCCAGACTCGGATACTGGAGGGCGTTCGACGGGTTGGCCTCGTCATACGGGAACGGCGCGATGAAGTCGGCAAAGACGGTCGTGAGCACGAGCAGCGCCACGACGATCATCGCGATGACGGCCAGGCGGTTGCGGCACAGGCGGATCCAGACGTCGCGCCACTGGCTGCGCTTGCGGTTGCGCGCGGCGGTGGGCGCCTTGACTGCTTTTGCTTTCATGCTGCCGCCTCCTTTTTCTCCTCGGGAGCCGATTTCTTCGCGTGCTTTTTGCGCGAGCCGTACTGCGCCTTGATGCGCGGGTCGACGAAGCCGTAGATGAGGTCGACGAGCAGGTTCATCATGGAGATGAACAGCGACATGAACAGAACGCAGCCCTGAATGATCGGGTAGTTCTTGTTGTTGATGGCCGCCATGAGCAGCGAGCCGAGGCCGGGGATGGAGAAGATGGCCTCCACGACGACCGAGCCGGCGATGACGGTGCCGAGCTGCATGCCGACGACCGTGATGACCGGGATGAGCGCGTTTTTAAGCGCGTGCTTCCAGATGACGTCGCGCTCGCTTAAGCCCTTGGCGCGCGCCGTGCGGATGTAGTCCTGACGGATGACATCGAGCATGGACGAGCGCGTCATGCGCGTGACGGTCGCGACCGGCGACAGGCCGAGCGTCAGAACGGGCATGATCATGCTCGCCGCGTTCGTCGCCGAATACGTCGCCGGGAACCAGCCGAATTTATACGAAAGCTGAAGCTGCATCATCATGGCCATCCAGAAGCTCGGGATGGACGCGAAGATGAGCGAAATGATCGTCACGATGTAGTCGAGCGCGGAATATTGCTTTGTCGCTGACACAATGCCGAATGGAATGCCGACGATGACGGTCAGGATGACGCCGAGCATACCGAGGAACAGCGTCGTCGGGAAGCGCTCGAGGATCTCCGTGCTGACGGGGCGCTTGCTCTGGAACGACGTGCCGAGGTCAAAGTGCGTGACGATGCCCTTGACGTAGCTCACGAACTGCACGGCGAACGACTGGTCGAGGCCGAGCTCGTGCTCCTTCGCGTCGTACTGCTCCTGCGTGTAGTTGCCGCCGAGCAGCGCGGCGACGGGGTCGCCGGGGCCGAAATGGTTGATGGTGAATACAATAAAGATGACGCCCAGCAGAACCGGGATCATCAGCAAAATGCGGCGGATGATGTATCTGATCATACTCTCACTCCTAATCGAGACCGGCGGGACCGGCGAGATACGCCCGGATTCGCCGCGCCCGGAAAGACACGGCGCCTCCGGCGATGGGGTCGGAGGCGCCGTGATCCGTTACGCGGTCAGGCGAATGCCATTCCCTTTAGAATGTGACAAAGCGCAGGTTCGGCGCGGCGGGCGAGATCGTCGCGAAGCTGGAGATGTAGTCGCGGTAGATGAAGCACTCGTAGACGTCGCAGATCGGGATCTCGCGGTAGCTGTCATAGAGCCACTTCTGCGCGTTCTCGTAGTTCTCGCGGCGCACTTCGGTGTCGACGGAGTTGCGGCCGTTCATGAGGTAGCCGTCCATCTCCGGGTCGGTGATGCGGACGGTGGCGTTCGTGGAGGAGGCCTTGACCGTGTCGTACTGCTGGTCAGGATCCTGCGCGCTCGCGCCCATGGAGTTGATGACGAGCTCGGTCTCGCCGGCCATGAACAGCGGGACGGCGGTCGGCAGGTCGGCGCTCGTGATCTCGACGTTGATGCCGATGGCCTTGAGGTAGAACTGGACGAGCTCGGCGATGTTGTTGTTCGTGGAGCTGTTGACGACGACGAAGCGGAGCGTCAGGTCGCCTTCCTTGATGCCGGCGTCGGCCAGGAGCTCCTTGGCCTTGTCGACGTTGTACTCATACGCGCCGACGGCGATCTTGTAGTCAACGCCGTCCGGCAGGGTGGAGGTGGCGGGGCTGCCGAGCACGCTCATGGCCGAGGCCGTGATGGCGTTCGGGTCGATGGCGTGGGCAATGGCTTCGCGGACGCGGATGTCCTCAAACGCTTCGACGTATTCCGGAAGCGCGATGGTGTACGTGTCGTACACGGGCGCGAGGACGTGGGTGCTGTGCTCGACGCCGCCCTCGGTGACGCGCTTGGCGTCGGAGACGGACAGGTCAAAGGCCATGTCGAGGTCGCCGTTTTCGTAGTCGAGCATCATGGACGACTGCTCGGCGTAGTACTTCGTGGTGATGGTGCTGATGGCGGGAGCCTCGCCCCAGTAGTCGCTGCGGGCCTCGTAGAGGGTGTGCGAGCCGGAGACGTTCTCTTTGCAGGTGTACGGGCCGGTGCCGACGGGCTTATCCCAGAAGTCCTCGTCGGTGCAGCTCTCCACGTAGGATTTGCACAGGACGGAGGCGTAGCGGCTCGTCAGGTAGTTCAGGCCCGGGCCGAACGGCTCGTCGGTCACGAGCGTGAGCGTCAGGCCGTCGGCCGTGCTCTTTTCAAAGTTGAACGCGTCGACGAACGTGGACCAGCGGGAGTTCGTGAGGATCATGCGGTGCAGGGAGTACAGCGC
>CAVFYN010000100.1:0-8815 GCA_963626425.1 Bacteroidaceae bacterium | reverse complement strand
CATTTTCACCATGCCGATGCGCGACTTCTCGCCGCTCATCGCCTACTGCGAAAAAGACGAAAGCCTCAAGTGGATCCAGCTCATGACGGCCGGCTACGACTTTTTCCAGGGCACGCCGTTTGCCTCGCGCGAGGGCCTGACGGTCACGTCGACCATCGGCATCCACGGCGAGCCCATTTCCGACCACGCGCTCGCGTTCATGTTCGACCATGTGCGCCTGATGCCGCTTTCCTACCAGTGCCAGGCGCGCCACGAGTGGCTGCGCCAGATGCCGGCGGGCTTTGACGAGATCGGCCGCAAGACGGTCGGCATCATCGGCCCGGGCACGATCGGCATGTGCCTTGCCCGCAAGTGCAAGGCGCTCGGCATGACCGTCTACGGCGCCAAGCGCACGCCGGTGCAGAGCGAATATCTCGACCATTGCTGGCCCATCGCCGACCTTGACGAGATGCTCGCCGTGTCGGACTTTGTCGTCATCACCTCGCCGCTGACGGACTCCACGCGCGGCCTGCTGAACGCCGACCGCTTTGCCGCCATGAAGAAGGGCGCTTACGTCATCAACCTCGCGCGCGGCCCCATCATCGTGACGGACGCGCTCATCGACGCGCTGCGCTCCGGCCATATCTCCGGCGCGGGCCTTGACGTCACCGATCCCGAGCCGCTGCCCGAGGATAGCCCGCTCTGGGACATCCCGGGCGTCACGATCACGAGCCACGTCTCGGCGCAGTCTCCGTACTACTTCGAGCGCGCGCTGGAAAATTACTGCGCGAACGTCCGCCGGTATCTCGCGGACGAGCCGCTCAAAAACGTCTGCAAGGCGCCCGACGGCGTCCTGACGAAGTGAGGAATTTCTCATGAAAGCATTTATCATCGGCAGCGGCACGCTCGGCTCGACGACGGCGTTTTTGCTCGCGGAGCACGGACTCTACGACGACGTCGTCCTGTTCGATCCCTATGAGCCGCTGGCCGTCAACCACGCAATGGACCTGACGCAGGCGTTCTGCCTGACGACGGACCCGACGGTGCGCGCCGGGAGCCTTGACGACATGGCCGGAAGCGACCTCGTTGTCATGTCGGCCGGCCTTCGCTCGAAGGCCGCGACGCCGGACTTCGTCGGCACGGCCATCGAGATGGCCCCGCTCATCGAGTCCATCGCAAACGGTCTCAAGACCGCGCCGAACGCCATCGTCATCACGATGACGAACCCGGTCGACGCCCTTTCCTACCTGCTCTGCCGCCTGTCCGGCCTGCCGGAGCGCCAGTTCCTCGGCTTTACGTGGAACGATTCGCTCCGCTTCCGCTGGGCCATCGCCAAGCACTTCGGCGTCAAGCCCGAGGAGGTTTCGGCGTACATGGTCGGCGAGCACGGCCGGTCGAAGCTGGCCGTCTGGTCGGATGTGTCGATCCGCGGCGAAAAGCACACGTTCACGCAGGAGGAGCGCGACGCCGTCGCGGCCGTGCAGAACGGCTTCTGGGACGAGTTCATGAAAGTGAGCAACCTCCGCACCGCCGGCTGGACGACGGCCTACGGCTGCTTGCAGCAGGTGCGCTACGTCCTCGGCGTGAACGAGGGCTGGTGCCCGTGCTCCGTCATCGACGGCGACCACAGCGCCGGCCGCCCCGCGCGCCTCGGCCCGAACGGCCTCGTCGAAGCCAAGGAGCTTCACCTCGCCGCCGACGAGCAGGCGCTCTACGACGCGTCCGTCGCCAAGATCCGCGAAATGATCACCCAGATCGCGCAGGGCGCGGGCTGGAGCATCTAAAACCCAATGAAAAAGCCGCCATGGTATACGCCATGGCGGCTTTTTTTGCTGCAAGCTGCACAGTGAAATGACCCGCAATCTGTGCAGCTTGCAGAAAATCCTGCATATGCATTGACTGCAAAGAATTGACTGTCGTATCATAAAGGTACAGCCGGAAAGAAAGGAGAGACTGACATGAAAAAACGATCTGCCCTGCTGCTGGCAGCGCTGCTCAGCCTTGCCTTGGTGGGGTGCGCAAAGGAAGAGGTACGCGTCCCGATCGTCGGCGAGGTGTCGGAGACCGTTTTGACGGGAAACGCGCCGATCGCGATGGAGGTCACGGACGAGGCCGTCGCGCGGGACGCGGAGGAGATCTCGCTGAAGGTGACGAACGGCTCGGACGAGGCGTACACGTTCGGAGAGGACAGCCGGGTCGAGGTGTTCTCGGACGGCGCATGGCACGTGCTGAAATCAGCCGAGGGAGAGAGCAGCTTCGACGTGGTCGCCATCGCGTGTATCCTGCCAGCAAGCGGCACGGCGGACGCGTCGGTCCGGCTCGCGCTTTACGGCAACCGGTTTGACTCCGGCCGCTACCGCGTGGTCAAGGAGTTTCGCCTGACAGCGGCGGCGAGAATGTGACCATTGCGGCGGAGTTTACAATCACGGAGGAGGTGCCGCAATGAAAAAAGTGCGCCTGATGCTGGCCATCCTGCTGTACCTGCTCGCTGCGGGCTGCGCAGGAGAGAAAAAGCGCGTCCCGATCGTCGGCGACGTGTCCGAAACGGTTCTGACGGAGAACGCGCCGATCGTGATGGAGGTCACGGACGAGACGGTCGCGCGGGACGCGGAGAAAGTTGCGCTGAAGGTGACGAACAGCTCGGACGAGACTTATTCATTTGGGGTCCCCTACGAACTGGAGGTCCTCTCAGACGGCGAATGGCATAAGGTCACTGCCGCGCCGCGCGATTACGAGATCTGCTGGGTGGATGTGGCGTACTACGCCCCCGCGGGCGGCGAGACGGATGCGTCGGCGGGACTCTGGGTCTATGGCAACCGGTTCAAGGCCGGGACATACCGCGTGATCAAAGAATTCTCGCCCGAAAACGGCGGCGAAACCGTGACCATTGCGGCGGAGTTTGAGATCGGGAAATAGGGCGGGGCGGCCGGCCCGGAACGCCCCCGGAGGGAGGACCCTCCGGGGGCATTTTTTTGCCCGAACCGCAGCAGTTTGCCGGTCAAGTGGCCCGCGGGGCGGGAAATTGGGACAAACTGCCGGAAATTGACGGGTTGACGGGGCGCAGATGGGCGGGGTACAATAAAAACGGAACAAAAAATAGAACAAAAAGGCGCCTGCCGGGCGGCAGACGCCTTTTGGGGATGGGCTTAGAGCACAATCAGCTCGCGCTCGGTGCGGTTGAGATCCTCGCAGCCCGTCTCGGTCAGGGCGATGAGGTTTTCGATGCGCACGCCGAAGCGGCCGGGGATGTAGATGCCCGGCTCGGCGGAGACGACGGCGCCCGCGGGCAGCGGGACCGTGTCGTTCGGACCCGCGCCGGGGTTCTCGTGGCCCTCAATGCCGAGGCCGTGGCCGAAGCCGTGCGTGAAGTATTCGCCGTAGCCCGCGTCGGAGATGACCTTGCGGCCGGCCGCGTCGATCTCGCGGCCGGCTACGCCCGCGTGGGCGGCGGCCATGCCGGCCTTCTGCGCGGCGAGGACGACGTGATAGACCTCGCGCATCTCGCCGGTCGGCTCGCCGATGGCGACAGTGCGGGTCATGTCCGAGCCGTAGCCGTTCATGACGCAGCCGAAGTCCATCGTGACGAAGTCGCCCTTGCAGATGACGCGGTCTGTCGCGAAGCCGTGCGGGTCCGCGCCGTTCGGGCCGGAGGCGACGATGGGCGGGAAGGCGAGCGTGAAGCCGCCGTTTGCCAGCATCCGGTGCGCGAGCAGGCCCGCGACGTCGTGTTCGGTGAGGCCGGCGTGCAGCTCGGGCAGGATCTGCTCGAACGCGTCGTCCGTGATGGCCTGCACGGCGCGGATGAGCGCGATCTCGTCCGGCGTTTTCTTCATGCGCGCGCGCGTGAGCACGTCCCGCGCCGGCGCGATGGGGCAGGGGAGCGCGGCGGAAAGCTGCGTGTAAAGGCCCCAGGAGAGGAGACTTTCCTCGACGCCGACCTTCGTCAGGCCGAGCTTTTTCACCAGCGCTCCGGCGGCCTCCGGGACGGACTTGCCGTCCAGGCCGAGCACGGTGAGACAATCGGACGAATCGAACGACGGGGCGGGCGTAAGGTACCAGCCCGCGTCGGCCGTGACGAGCACCGCGCCCGCGAACAGGTCGCGGCCGGTGGCGTAGTGCAGGTTCACGGTGCTGAAAATGAGCATGCCGTCGACGCCGGAGGCGGCGAGCTGCTCGGAGATCTGCTTGATATGTTCCATGGAACGGCTTCCTTTCAGAATTTGATGCGGTTTGGATGCGGAAATAGCGCGGCGCGCATTACCACGCGGGCGGCTTGATGGGTGCGGGGTATGTCACGGGCGCGGGATAGTCCACGCCGAACGTGTCGACCGTGACGGACGCCATGACGATGGGCGTGGCCGGCTTCGTCGTCGGGACGGGCGGCTCCATCGGGTAGAACGTCCCGGCCAGCTCGGCCTGCGCCCACTCGTTTAAAAGCTCCATGCCCTCGGTGATGCGGCCGAAAACGGGGTATTTGCCCTCTAACCGCGGGCTCTCGGCCAGCGGGAAGAAGAACTCGCCGCCCGCGATGCCCTCCGGGTAGCCGCCCATGCAGACGTAGCCCGGCGCGGCGGGCAGCGGGTTGACGCCGCCGGAGACGGGCGCCTCGTTTTCGATGAGGTATTTGCACTCCTCGCGGCCGAAGGCCGTGAAGCTGACGTCGACGACGTAGCCCGGCTCGATGCGCTCGATGCCGTGATGGTCAAAGCAGCCGAGGCGGGACAAGTGGATGAAGCTGGCGACCGTATTCGGCGCGAGCTCGGGATAGAGCTCGATCTTCATCTGGCGGCCGTCGGCCATCGTGATGGTCGCGACGGGGTGCTTTTCGACGCGGCGGGACTCGGCGAGCTTTACGAGCGCGTCGACCGCGACCTTGAGCGTGCTGCGCGGGCAGCCGATGTTCAGGCGCATGAAGCCCTCGCACTGCGGGCCGTAGCTGCGGCCGCTGCTGATGCCGACGCGGGAGTTTTCGACGAGGGAGGCGGACGCCTCCGCGCTCGTCAGCCCCAGCAGGCGCAGGTCGAGCCACATGAGATAGCCGCCCTGCGGGATCTGCGTCCGGATCTCCGGCGCGCGCGCGGCCAGCTCGTCCACGACGTACTTCGCATTGTCCAGCAGATACGCGCGCAGCTCGTCGACCCATTCGTCACCGTGCGTGTAGGCGGCCTTCATGGCGTGGTAGGCCATGACGTTCGGGCCCATGATCCACGCGTCGTGCAGCAGGCCGTCGACCTTGGCGCGCATTTCGGCGTTTTGGATGACGATGCACGACTGGTGCAGGCCCGCGAGGTTGAACGTCTTGCTGATGGCCGTGCAGACGGCGCAGCGGTCGGCCGCGGCCTCGATGCTGCCCATGGGCGTATAGCGCGGGCCGGAGAGCTCGATGTCGCCGTGGACCTCGTCGGAGATGATCCACGCGCCGTACTTTTCGCACAGCACGGCCAGCTCCGTGAGCTCCTCGCGCGTCCAGACGCGGCCGACGGGGTTGTGCGGGTTGCAGAACAGCACGCAGCGCGCGCCGGCCTTGAGCGCCTCTTCAACGCCCGCGAGGTCCATGAAGTACTCGCCGCCCTCGCAGCGAAGCGGCACGTCGGCCAGCTCGCGGCCCGCGCCGGTGACGACCTTGTAAAACGCATCGTACACCGGGCTCATGACGATGACGCGCTCGCCCGGAGCGGTCATGGCACCCAGCATATAGCGGATCATAGTGACGACGCCGATGCCGCAGATGACGTCCTCCGGCCGGAATTCAAAGCCGTGCCGGCGGGCGTACCAGCCGCAGACGGCCTCGACGGCGCCCTCGGGCGCGATGCTGTAGCCGAAGATCGGATGGTCACAGCGCGCGCGCAGCGCCTCGGTCACCTCGGGCAGCGTGGCAAAGTCCATATCGGCGATCCAGAACGGCGTCAGCGGCTCCGTCGTGCCGAACGGCTCGGTGACGTCCCACTTGATGCAGGCCGTCCCGCGCCGGTTGATGGGCGTGGAAAAATCGTACATCATCCTTCCTCCTTACATTATAATTATAGATGATTCAAAGAACATTGAAAATATTGGTACCAAATGGAAAGACCATTTCGCCGGTACTTTTGTACTAATTGTAGCACGCTATGGGATTTGTCCACAAACAACTGCCTGTTGTAGCGCGTATAAACGTAAAACATCGCCACAAGCTGCGTTTTGACCCTTGCGTCAACATTTTGTTGAGAGACAAAATGTTAAGGATAAGTTAACATATACCTAACATGATCGCCAAAGAATTGGGCTTATAAAGCCACTTCTTTCGTAGGAATAAACCAATTCGCAGGCGAAAAAACCAGCAAGCGATCCGCAGGCGCCCTGACCGCCGCCTGATGAAGATCAACAGATCCAATACAGCACATAAACAAAAAAGAGGAGAGGATTTCATTGCTGAAGTACATCGTTCGACGGCTGCTCCTGATGATCCCGGTCATCCTGGGCGTCGCATTCCTGGTCTTCGCACTATGCCGTCTTGCCCCTGGCGACCCGGTCAAGTCGCTGCTCGGCGTCAACGCGACCGCAGAGAAGGAAGCGGAGGTGCGTGCGGAACTAGGCTTGGACAAGGGCTTTTTCACCCAGTTTTATCTCTATCTTAAAGGTATCGTGACGAAGCTGGACTTCGGTACCTCTTACTCCGATAAGCGCCCGGTCTCCGACCAGCTGCTCTCGCGCTTCCCGATCTCCGTGAAGCTCGGCCTGATGAGCATGGGCCTCGCCGTTCTATTCGGTATCCCATTCGGGATCATATCCGCCGTCAAGCAGTATTCGGCGCTTGACTACGGCGTCACGATCATCTCCATGTTCTTCGCGTCCATGCCGGGCTTCTGGCTGGCGCTCATGCTGATGATCATCTTCGCCCTGAACCTCGGCTGGTTCCCGGCCTCGGGCATGTCGTCGTGGAAGTCCTGGATCCTGCCGGCCATGGCCAGCGGCCTCGGCCCCATCGCGTCCATCTCGAGAACGACGCGTTCGTCCATGCTGGAGGTCATCCGTCAGGACTATATCCGCACCGCGCGCGCCAAGGGCGTGCCGGAGGGCAAGATCGTCACGCGCCACGCGCTGAAAAACGCGCTCATCCCGGTCGTTACGGTCGTCGGCCTCCAGCTCGGCTCGGCCATGGGCGGCTCGATGATCGTTGAGAACATCTTCACGCTGCCGGGCTGCGGCACGCTGCTGCTCAACGCCATCAACACCCGCAACTACCCGGTCATCCAGGGCTGCGTCCTGCTGATCTCCGTTACGATCAGCCTCGCGAGCCTGATCGTCGACATCCTGTACGCGTTCATCGATCCGCGCATCAAGGCGCAGTACTCGACGAAGAAGAAAGACAAGAAAGTCGCGGAGACCTCGACCGAAGAGGCTCCCGCCGCGACGGCGTGATGAGGGAAGGAGGAGCAAAATGAGCAAGAAAGTGAAAAACGTGGCGCCTGCCGGCGAAGAGGAAGATCTCCTCAAGCAGACAAGCCTCTGGAAGGACTCCTGGCGCCGCCTGAAAAAGAACAAGCTGGCCATGCTCGGCCTCATCATCATCCTGATCCTGATCTTCTGCACCGTGTTCGCCGGCGTCCTGACGCCGTATGACTACGCGAAGCAGGACCTCGCCAACAAGTTCCTCTACCCGAGCCTCAAGCACCCGTTCGGCACGGACAACTACGGCCGTGACATCCTGACGCGCGTGCTGTACGGCGGCCGCATCTCGCTGCTCGTCTCCGTCAGCGCCGTCGCCATGGCGCTCATCGTCGGCGGCTTCATCGGCGCGCTCGCGGCTTACATCGGCGGTATCTTTGAGAACGTCATCATGCGTCTTTTTGACATCATCATGGCCGTCCCGAACTTCCTGCTGGCCGTTACGGTCCAGGCCGCGCTCGGCACCGGCATTCAAAATGCCGCTATCGCCATCGCCATCGGCACCATGCCGACCATGGCGCGCATCATGCGCTCGGCCGTCCTGACCGTCAAGGATCAGGAGTTCGTCGAGGCGGCCCGCGCCGTCGGCTCCGGCCATCTGCGCATCATCATGGTGCACCTCATCCCCAACACGTTCGCGACCGTTATCGTCAACGCCACGCTCATGCTCGGCGCCGCCATCCTGACGATCTCCGGCCTCTCGTTCATCGGCCTGGGCGTTGCGCCCCCGGCTCCGGAGTGGGGCTCCATCCTGTCGGCCGGCCGCCAGTTCATCCGTGACTTCTGGCCCATCGTCACGTTCCCGGGCCTTGCGATCATGGCGACCCTGTTCGGCTTTAACCTGTTGGGCGACGGCCTCCGCGACGCGCTCGACCCGAAACTCAAGCAGTAAAGCGAGGGACGTAAAAAATGAGCTTACTTGAAATTAAGAATCTGACCATCCACTATGTCCCCGATGCGGGCACGGTGTACGCGGTCAACAACATCAGCCTTTCCATCGACGAGGGCGAGACGCTCGGCCTCGTCGGCGAGACGGGCGCCGGCAAGACGACGACGGCTCTCGGCATCATGCGCCTGGTCCCGAACCCGCCCGGAAAGATCATCTCCGGCGAGATCTTCTTCGAGGGCGAGGACCTGCTCAAAAAGAGCGAGGCCGAAATGCGCAAGATCCGCGGCAACCACATCTCGATGATCTTCCAGGATCCGATGACGGCGCTCAACCCCGTTATCACCGTCGAAGATCAGATCGCGGAGAGCCTCCAGCTCCACCGCAAGCTCAGCAAGAAGGACGCCCGCGTCGAGGCTTTGAAGATCCTCGAATCCGTCGGCATCCGTCCCGAGCGCGGCTCGGATTACCCGCACCAGTTCTCCGGCGGCATGAAGCAGCGCGTCGTCATCGCCATCGCGCTGG
>CAVFYN010000099.1:4390-17596 GCA_963626425.1 Bacteroidaceae bacterium | reverse complement strand
CCCGGCGAACATGGCCGGGTCGGCGCCGAGCGCGCGGTAGACCGGCACAAGCACGGGCCGGAGCACCTGCGCGAGCACGGGCGCGAGGCTGATGATGCCGAGCATGGCCAGCGCGAGCGAGCCGAGGGCCATGATGCCGTTTTCAAACTCCGCGCCGAGGCCGAGCTTCCCGCCGAACATGCGGTCGAGCGCGCCGAGCGCCATAAATACGACCATGAGATAGACGATGAATTCATTGACTGTCATAGCGGCCTCCCACGTGATCGAGAATTGCGACGACGGCCGCGTCGACCGGCGCGTCCGTCATGGCGCGCACGCACGAGCCGCGCGCGATGAGCACCGTGTCGCCCGTGCCTGCGCCGACAAGGTCGGCCGCGACGAGCGTCTCGCGCCCGAGCGTCGTGACGAGCAGCGTCTGGCCGTCCAGACCCGAGCATTTTCGCGTGGCCCAGACCGCGCCCGTGACCGTTCCGATCCTCATTCGCTCTTTCCCTCCAGAATGTCGCGTGCGAGCGGCGTCAAAACCGCGCCCGGCGGCGGGGCGCCGCCGCGCTGGCGAAGGCGGCGCGCGGCCTCGGCCGTTACGATGTGCCGCGCGTCCGCGCCCGGCAGCGGCTTTGCGCCAAGCTCGCGCAGCAGCCGCTCGCCGGATTGCAGTCTGGCCAGAAGCGCGCGGGCGCGGCTGGCGCGATGGACGCGGCTGGGCAGCTGCGCTTCGTCAAAATAGACCGGGCGGCCGCTTAAAAGCGCGCCGAGCACGCGGTCGTCCGACAAGTTCAGATAAAAACCCGGCCCAGCGCCGCCGATGACGACGGCGTCATACGGCGCGCCGTCCACGAGCAAAAAGCCCGTCTCGCGCTCCGGCGCGCGCCCGATGAGCAGCGCGCGGGGCCGGTCCGCGCCGCCCTGCGAGAGCCGGGCGAGCACGGCGTCCGTCACGGCCCGGACGAGGCCGTCGTCCGGCCTATCCACGGCCGTACCGCCCGGCCTTGAGCCGGCACATCTGGATCCAGCACAGGCTCGACAGGCGGTTGAGCCACAAAATGATGTCATCCCGCGTCACCGCGCCGTTTTCGTCGCGGAACGCGCGGTAGGCGGAAAGCTCCGTCTCCCGCGCGGCCGTGCGGACGGCGTTGAGCTCGAGCAGCACGCGCGCGTCCGTCGAGGCGGGCATGAAATGCGCGTGGCCGCAGTATTTTTCCGGATGGTGCGAGTGTACGCGCAGCTCGTCCGGCGTCAGGCCGCAGAGCGTTTCCCGCATCAGCGGCCGCCCGAGCACGTCGGCCGGGATCATGTCGCGCACGAGCGCGAGCATTTCGGAAAGCTCCGCGGAAAGGTCCTTATAGCCCGCCGCGTCCGCGCTGTTCTGGCAGAGCAGGATCGCGGCCTCCAGCGCGTCGATCTTCCCGCGGAAGGCGATGCGCGGGTGGTCCTTGAACACGAGCACGTTTTCATAAAGATGCGTCATGTGCTCGGGCTTTTCGGTCAGCGTCGCGCCGAAGAGCGTGCGGTAGGTCTGCTTTTCCTCCGGCGCGCCGGAGAGTTCGGCCGCCACGATCGGGATGCGCCGGTGGTCGAGATAATCCCGCGCCGACGGCGTCAGGCGGTCGCCCTTTGCGAGGTAGAGCACGCGCTCGCCGGCTCGGGTGCGGAGGTTGGCCTGCACGTCGCGCTCAGTGAGAAGCGCCATGTTTATTCGCCCGCCGGGATGTCGCGGCCGTGCGGCAGGATGGCGTCGACCTCCGCGTGCGGGCGCGGGATGACGTGGACGGACAGAAGCTCGCCGACCTTTTCCGCGGCCGCCGCGCCCGCGTCCGTCGCGCTCTTGACGGCGCCGACGTCGCCGCGGACCATGACGGTCACAAGGCCGCCGCCGACCTGCTCCTTGCCGACGAGCTGGACGTTCGCGGCCTTGACCATGGCGTCGGCCGCCTCAATGGCCCCGACGAGGCCGCGGGTCTCGATCATACCGAGTGCATTCGTGTTTGTCATAATAAAATCGCTCCTTAACGAAGTTTTGCGATGATCTGGTCGGTCAGATAGGCGATCAGCTCATCGGAGATGACGGGCCGCGGCGCGGCCGCAGCTGCCGGTTTAGTATGCCCCGCGTAGGAAATGCTATCCCGCAGCCCCCACGCGACGCGGCGGATGTTGATGAGATCGAAGGGCCCGATGTTATTCGACGACGAGCTGCCGCCCACCGCGCCGCAGCCGAGCGTCAGGGCGGGGAAGAGCCCCGTCGTCGCGCCGATGCCGCCGAGCGCGCCCGGCGTGTTGACGAGCACGCGCGACACCGGCACAGCCGCGGCGAATTTTTCCACCGCGGCGCGGTCCTCCGTGTGGATGCAGAATGTGTGGCCGCTGCCTTCAAAACGCAGGATCTCGCAGCAGCGGCGAAGCGCCGCCTCCTCGTCCGGCTCGACATAGAGCGCCAGGATCGGGCAGAGCTTTTCGTGCGCGTAGGGATACTGCATCCCGACGCTGCTCTCGCGCGCGACGAGCACGCTCGTGTCCTCCGGGACGCGCGTCAGGCCCGCCATCTGCGCGATGCGGTGCGCGCTTTTGCCGACGATGGCCGGGTTCATCGTGCCGTTGGCGCGCAGGATAAAGCCGGAGAGCGACTTTGCCTCCTGATCGGACAAAATGCACGCCCTCTGCGCCTTGAGCGCGCGCAGGACGGCGTCCTCGAGCGCGCGGACGATGACGATGCTCTGCTCGGAGGCGCAGATCGTGCCGTAGTCGAACGTCTTGGACGCGATGATGCGCCGCACAGCGCCCGGCACGTCCGCGCTCGGGTGGATATACGCCGGGCCGTTGCCCGCGCCGACGCCGATGGCCGGCGTGCCGGACGAGTAGGCCGCGCGCACCATCGCGCCGCCGCCCGTGGCGAGGATGAGCCGCACGGCCCGGTGGCGCATGAGCTCGTTCACGGCGTCCATCGTCGGCTCCGTGACGGCGGCGATGGCCCCGTCCGGGCAGCCGGCCGAGCGAGCGGCCTCCATGGCCAGCTCCGCGGCGCGCACCGTGCAGTTTGCCGCGTTCGGATGCGGCGAAAACACGATGGCGTTGCCGCTTTTGAGGCTGATGAGCGATTTATAAAAAACGGACGACGTCGGGTTCGTCGACGGGACGATGCCCGCGATGACGCCGACGGGCACGCCGATGTCCATCGTCTTTTTCTCGCGGTCCTCCGCGAGCAATCCGACGCACGTCATCCCGCGCAGCGCGGCCATGACGCCCTCGCTCGCGAACTGATTTTTCAGCGCCTTGTCCGCGGGCTTTCCGAAGCCCGTCTCCTCGTGCGCCATCCGCCCGAGCTCCTCGGCGTGCGCCATGCCGCAGGCGGCGACGGCCTCGCAGATGCGGTCGAGCTTGTCCTGCGAAAACGCGGCCAGCTCTTCCTGCGCGCGACGCGCCCGTTCGGCCTTGTCCCGCACCTCCTGGCGCGAGCGCAGATCCTTGTCCAGTTCCATGCTTACCCTCCCATTTGCAGCGGGCTGCCTGCGACGGCGCACACGGCGCGCGCGAACGCCTCGCACGCGGCCATGCACGCCGACTGCGTGCCCGTGAGCAGTCCGCCGGCGAAGTTTGTCTCGCTCGGCGGCGCGAAAAATGCGGTCATTTCAACGTCGGATGCCTTGAGCGCCGCGTCGAGCGCGACGAAGGCGGCGACGGGCGGCGCGATGAGATACGCGATCGCCTGTCCCTGCGGCACGCCGGCCAGGCCGGACAGGTACGACCCCGTGGCCGAGACGCAGTGCGCAAGGTAGACAATGTCGTCCGCGTCATCGGCGCTCCGGAAGCCGACGTCGCCGCGCAAAAACGACAGCGCAGCGGCAAGGCCGCTTTCGACCTCGGACGGGCTGGGCCCGGCCAGAATGCCGATGACCTCGCCGGAGATGGCCGTCGACGCGTTCGCGGCCCCGGCGTACATGCTCCGCGCGTAGCTGACCGTGACGTCCGACGCCTTCGTCGCCTCGTCGAGCGCAAGGTACGTCGCGTCGTCGCAGTCCGTGGAGATGAGCGCGACGGAGCGCGTCCGGTCATCCAGCTTCAGCTCGCGCGCGAGCGCGGGCGAGATGTTTGCGATGCGCTGCGTGCACAGCACGCGCACGGGGATGCGGTCGCCGGTCATAGCCCCGCCTCCCGAAGGTCGACGCCGGAGGCCTTTTTCTCGAGCATCGTCAAGATCAGCTCCGCGATGTGCGCGCCCGCCTCGACGGCCGGCGTGCCCTGCGCGTGGATGTTCGAGACGACGGTGCGCTTCGACTCCGCGATGCCCGGGCGCGGGCGGTAGGTGAGATAGGCCGACATGCTCTCGGCCGTCACAAGCCCCGGCCGCTCGCCGACGAGCAGGCACACAAGCTCGGCGTCCGTCGCCGCGCCGATGTCGTCCGACGCGCCGACGCGGCAGTATTTGACGAACAGCTTCTGCGGGATCTCAATGCCGCGGGCTTTCAATCCCTGCTCGATGGCCGCGGCGCAGTCCATGGCGTTGGCCTCGATGGCGGCGGACGAGAGCCCGTCGCCGATGACGAGCAGCACGCGCGGCGATTTGCCGCACGTTTTGCGGATGACGGCGAGATTCTCCTCGTCAAACCGCCGCCCGAGGTCGGGGCGGGTCAGGTATTCGTCCTTGTCGTGGCACTTTGTCTGCACGAATTGCAGATTGTGCTCCTTCCAGAATTCCTCCGGGACGTCGGAAAACACGCTGTCCTGCGCGGCGGCGTGATCGGCGCGCATGCGGAGCATCGTGACGGTCTTATACCGCGGGCCCGCCCGGCCGACGCCGAGGCGCGCGGGTGTTTTCAGCTTCAGGGCCAGAAATTTTTCCGGCTGCGCCGGGTTTTCGACGAGGTACTGCCGCCGCAGGTCGATCTCGGTGAGATCGGGCACGAATGCGCCGTCGTCCGGCGGCGCGGCCGGTGCTGATTTCTCCGTGGGCGCGGCGGCCGGGGCGGACGCCTCCGGCATCGTGCGCAGCAGCTCGGCGACCATGGCGCGGAGCTCTTCTCGGTTCATGTCGCTTCCTCCTTACGAGAGTAAAATGGAGCCGTCGCCCGCGCGCGCCGTGAGACGGCCGTCCTCGACGAAGCCCATTTTCTCGAGCCATGCCTGAAATTCCGGGATGGCCGTCCGGCCGAACACCTCGCGCAGCGCGGCCGTCTCGTGAAAGCCGGTCGTCTGGTAGTTGAGCATGATGTCGTCGCCGTGCGGGATGCCCATGAAATACGTGCAGCCCGCGCTCGTTAAGAGCACGGCGAGGTTTTCGATGTCGTTCTGGTCGGCCTTCATGTGGTTGGTGTAGCACGCGTCGCAGCCCATGGGCAGGCCGTGCAGCTTGCCCATGAAGTGGTCCTCGAGCCCCGCGCGGATGACCTGCTTGGAGTCGTAGAGGTATTCCGGCCCGATGAAGCCGACGACCGTGTTGACGAGAAACGGCGAAAAATGCCGCGCGAAGCCGTAGCAGCGGGCTTCCATCGTGACCTGGTCGGCGCCGAAGTGCGCCTCGCTCGACAGCTCCGAGCCCTGGCCGGTCTCAAAGTACATGACGTTCGGCCCCGTGGCCGTGCCCTCGTGCAGGGCCAGCTCGCGCGCCTCGGCGATCGTTTTGGCGGAGAAGCCGAAGGCCTCGTTGCCTTTTTCGCTGCCGGCGATGGACTGGAAGATGAGGTCGGCCGGCGCGCCGGCGCGGATGGCGTCCATCTGCGTCGTCACGTGCGCGAGGACGCACGTCTGCGTCGGGATGGCCCATTTCTGCTTCATGTCCTCAAACCGCCGCAGAACGCGCGTGACGGACTCGACGGAGTCGTCGACGGGGTTGAGGCCGAGCACGGCGTCGCCTGCGCCGAAGCTCAGACCCTCGGCCAGCGAGGCGAGCACGCCGTCCGGGTCGTCCGTCGTGTGGTTGGGCTGGAGCCGGCACGAGAGCGTACCGGGCAGGCCGATGGTCGTGTTGCAGCGGGCGCTGACGCGGATCTTCTGCGCGCCGTAGATGAGGTCGAGGTTGCTCATGAGCTTGGCGCACGCGGCGATCATCTCGCTCGTCAGCCCGCGCGACAGGCGCGCGATGGCGCGCGCGTCGGCCTGCTCGGACAGCAGGTATTCGCGCAGGTCCGATACCGTCCAGTTCCGGATCTCGCCGTAGATCTTCTCGTTGACGTCGTCCTGGATGATGCGCGTGACCTCGTCCTCGTCGTAGCCGACGGACGGGTTTTCGCGCAGGTCGTGCAGCGTCAGCTCGGCGAGGACGGCCTTGGCCGCGACGCGCTCCTCGGCCGATTCGGCCGCGACGCCGGCCAGCTCGTCGCCGGATTTATATTCGTTCGCCCGCGCGAGCACGTCCTTGACGTCGCGGAACGCGTACACGCGGCCGAACAGCTTGGTTTTCAGGATCAAATTCAACACCTCACGATGTAAAAATGAGCGTTTTGATGACAACGGGGACAACAGCTCCGCCGCCCGCGGGCGCGCCGACGTCGAGATACTGCCCCGTTTGCAGCGAGAGACAGTCCAGACACACGAGTCCCGTCCCGGGCGGCAGGATCGCGGTCAGGCACGCGCCGAGCGCCTTTGCCATGTCGCGCTCGGTGACGACGCAGAGCGGATCGCCGGAGGCGAGATAGTCCCGCGCGCCGCTTGCGATGGCCGCGGCGAGCGCCTGCACGTCCGCAAAATGCGGCCGTTCCGGCCCGTGCAGGGCGAGCGCGGCGGGGGAGAAGCGGCCGTCCTCGGCGTGCCACAAAAGCCGCTCGCGTATGACGGCGGGCAGGGCGGTAAGGTCGCCCTCCGCGTCGTGCAGGCCGACGACGGGCAGGTTTTTCATCGGAAATTCCACGCCGCCGTACGAGATCGTGCTGCCCGAGACGTCGACCGCGTGCGCGCCCGCGCCGATGACCGTCGCGCGGATCGTCTCCGCGCCGCGGATGTGCGGGGCTGTCATGAGCGCCGACGCGGCGATGGCGCGGCCGAGCAGGACGCCGATGTCGCCGTAGGCGAACGGATCGTCCGGGCCCGCGTCGTAGATGAGGTCGGCCACGCCGCCGGAAAAGCAGAACACGGGCCGCGTCCCGGCAAGGTCGATGCCGCCCGTCGTGAGATAATGCGCAAAAACTTCTCCGCGCGGGGCGAGCCCGGCCGACTCACATAGCGCCTGTACGAGCTCGTCCACGACGGGCGCGAGGTCCGCTTCCGTGACCCGATCGCCGACGGCGACGCGCGTGCGCCCGGCGAGCACGGGCGAGACGTACGTGACCGTGCGGTCCGGCGCGAGCTTGATGAGCCGCCCGCCGACGTTCATGCAGCCCGCGCCGCGCAGCGCCCCGCGGTCAAAAAGCGCGAGGTTGCTCGTCCCGCCGCCAATGTCGAAGTTCAAAACGGCGCACGCGTTTTCCTCGGAGTAACGGTCCGCGCCCGCGCCGCGCGCGGCCAGGACGCTCTCAAGGTCCGGCCCGGCCGTCGCGACGACGAAGTCGCCCGCGAAGCCGGAGAGCGCCGCGAGCACCTGCCGCGCGTTGGCTTTGCGCGCCGTCTCGCCCGTGATGATGACCGCACCTGTCGCGACGTCGCCGCGCACCACACCCGCGGAGGCGTATTCGCGCGAGACGATGTCCCGCACGGCGTCCGCGTCGATCTCGGTGTCGGACAGAAGCGGCGTGAAGTGGACAGCGCTGCGGTAGATGACCTCCTTGTCCGTGATGGAAAAGCGCGGGACGGTGAAGCTCGACGCGCGGTTCTCGAGCGTCAGGCGCGAGAAAATGAGCTGCGTCGTGCTCGTGCCGATGTCGATGCCGACGGAGAGCAGCTGCTCGCTCATGCGCGCACCTCGGACAGCACCGCGGCAAGCCCGGATGCCGTGAACGAGACGGGGCTCGACGCCATACAGCGGTCGGCGAGCGCGGCGCGGCAGATGTCGTCCGCCGCGGCGTCAAGCGCGCCCGGGTCAATGCCCGCCTGCGCGAGCGTCTCGGGCAGGCGCAGCTGCGCGCGCAATCGCCGGAGGCCGGAGAGCAGATTGCGAAGCCGCAGCGCGTCCGTCGACCCCGCGACGCCGGCCGCGCGGGCGAGGCCGCTGTACGCCACAGCGCAGACGGGCGCGCAGCGGGCCATGACGGCCGGGAGCAGCACGGCGTTCAGCCGCCCGTGCGCGATGTGGAACCGCCCGCCGAGCGCGTGGCTGAGCGCATGGCACGCGCCGAGGCCGGCATTGTTGAACGCGATGCCGGCCATGCACGACGCCTCGTGGATCTCGCCGCGCACGGCCGTCTCGCCGCGGTAGGAACGCTCGAGCAGCCGGTACGCGCTCGAAAATGCGGCGCAGGCGAGCGCGCCGGACGCGCTCGACGCGCCCGTCGCCGCCGCGGCCTCGGCGCAGTGCGACAAAAGGTCGAATCCTGCGTCCGCCACGAGCGCGGGCGGCAGCGTCGCGACGAGCGTCTCGTCCAGGACCGCCGCGTCCGGCGCGAGCGCGCCGTCGACGAGGGCAATTTTGTCGCTGCCGTGCGTGATGATCGCAAACGACGTGACCTCGCTGCCCGTGCCGGACGTCGTCGGCACGGCGATGAGCGGCAGGTCGCGCCCGGACGCGTAGCGCATGGCCTTGGCGCAGTCCATCGGGCTGCCGCCGCCGAGCGCGATGAGCACATCCGGCGAAAACTGCCCCATGACGGCCACGCCGCGCGCGACGGTCTCCACATCCGGGTCGGGCCGCACGTCGCCGAACACGCGCACCTCCGCGCCCGGAACGCGCCCGCCGACGGCCGCGGCCGTCCCGTTTTCCGCAAAAAACCGATCCGTCACGACGAGCACGCGCCCGTAGGGGAGCGTGCCGAGATACGCAAGCGCCCCGCCGCCGGAGAAAACGCGCGTGTGACAGGAAAAACCGTTCAAAGCATCCACCACCTTGTGGCGATAGTATTTCCGGGGCAGTAAAAATAATTCTTTACACCGTGCCGAAAAATGATTAAAATAATAACCGGTTGAAAGAAATCCGCTTTGCAGACAATAAGGAGGATAAACTATGAAACTCATCGACGAAACGAGCCGCGTGTTCCCGTCCGTGCAGCCGCCGTTCGGCATGCAGCACGCCGGCGGCATCGAGGGCAAGCCCGAGCTCGTCTACCCCGACGACGGCTGGACGTGGCCGGATCTCAACAAGCCGCTGACGACCGTCGTCCGCATCGAGGACGGCAAGCTCAACGAGGGCGCGTCCCGCCAGAACACCGCGCCCGAGGGCGGCGTGCTCGCGGACGTCCAGATCCGCGCGGACGAGGAGAAGCTCAACGGCGTCTACATTGAAAATACGAAGGGCCTTACGCTTGACGGCGGCAAGATCGAGATGGCCGGCATCGGCGAGGACGACTTCGCCGGCATCGGCGCGGGCGTGCTCGTGAACAAAGAGAGCGATGTCGTCATCGAGAACCTCGACATCCACATGTCCGGCGCGGCCAGAAGCGCGACGGAGGTCACGGGCGGCAGCACGGCCATTATCCGCAACTGCCACTTTGTCGTCGACGGCGGCCCGCTGCCGGAGGACTACAAGCCCGTCATCGGCATGGGCATGCTCGAGCCGCCCGCCGCGCTCGGCATCGGCGGCACGAGCCGCTGCCACCTGTCCATGGACAAGTCCAAGACGTATTTCTACGACAGCTCCATCTACGCCGCCGGCTGGGCCGGCCTTTCGACGGACGCCGGCAACGGCTACGTCTATCTTGAGGCGAACAACTGCGACGTCACCGTCGCCGGCAAGGGCTACGGCGCGTACTCCGACGGCGACTGCCACGTCGTCTTAAACGACTGCCGCATCCATTCGGGCACGCACGCCGCCATCCTGGCCGGCGAGTGCGACCTCGCGTACAACAACTGCACTGTCGTCGCCGGCAAGTACGGCGCGATGATCCACGACGTCATGGGCATCGACACCGAGATCGGCCAGCTGTTCGTCCGCGGCGGCAGCTTCTCCGTCGGCGAGGAGTTCGGCCTGCTGCGCTCGTGCAACACGTACATCGACATGGTCGGCGCGAAGATCCACTCCGACGCCGGTATCCTCTTCCGCGCCATCGTCAACCCCGACGAGTGCGCGACGAAGGTCGGCGAGAAGGCCGTGTTCGGCAACAACATCGTCATGACGGCCATGGAGGCCGCGGGCAGCATCCTCAACGAGGACACCGACCGCGCCATGAAGGTCACGCTCGCGGCCACGACGCTGCGCGGCGCCGTGAAAAACGCGTACCTGACGATGGACACCGCCTCGCACTGGATGGCGACGGGCGACAGCACCGTCGTCCTCGTCGGCGCGCTCCGCGCCGCCCAGATCAACGCCCCGGCGGGCGTCACGGTTACGGCCGAGGCGGGCGAGGGCTGCACGCTTGCGTCCGGCGAGTACGACCTCGCCGCGGGCGGCAAGCTCGTCGTCGCGTAAAACTTGCGGCATCTGCCCTAGAACATAAAAAGACCGCATCGGGAATGTTCCCGATGCGGTCTTATTTATGTATTTGGTTTTGACCGCCGCTCCAGCGCGCGGGAGACGGCTTCAAGCGAGAAGAGCACGGCGATGCCGAGCGCAAAGCCGAGCGGTCGGAACGTGGAGAGCGCCAGCGGCGGCAGCTCCATCGTCGTCGGGCCGAGGCAGATGGCGTACAGCGACCCGCACATAAGACCCAGGATCGCCCAGAGCATCTGCTGCCGGTACTGCGCCATGGCCCGCCGGATGAGCCGCGCGAACACGGCCGCGCCGACCAGAAATCCGAGCGCGAGCAGCGCAAGCCCCGGCAGGACCGTGAGATCGAGCGCCAGAACCTCCCGCACGGCGCGAAGCGCCGGGACGTACACGCCGAAGATCATCAGCACGCTCGAGCCCGAAATGCCGGGCAGCACCGTCGCGCCGACGGCCAGCGCGCCCGTTGCGAGCACGTACAGGCAGTCCGCCGCGCTCAGCGCGGAAAACTGCACGGCCGTGCTGATGAGCGGCGAGCGCCGCAGCGCCGCGAGCGCCACGACGGCAAATAAGCCGATCGGGAAGCACCAGCAGCTTCTGACGCCGCTTCGGAGCGTGCGCCGCTCCGCGCGGACGATGAGCGGCACGCTCGCGGCCGTCAGGCCGAGAAAGAGCGAGCTGAGCGCGTAGATATGATCGTCGAGCAGCTCGGCGATGACGAGCACGGACACGGTCATCCCCGCCGCCCAGCCGAGGGCGAGCTTTGCAAGGTACCGCGCGGCCGGCCGCCGCGCGCCGCCGTGGCCGAACAGCGCGCCCAGCGCGCCGAGCAGGCGCTCATAAAAGCCGAGGATGAACGCGATCGTCCCGCCCGAGACACCGGGGACGGCGTCCGCCAGCGCCATGCAGAAGCCGTGAAACGCGGTCAAAAGCAAACGGAGCCCTTCCTTCCGGTAAGTTACTTCTGCATCATATGGACATTGACGTGCGGATAGGTCATTTCGATGCCGCGCTCGTCAAAAACGGTCTTGACGTTCTCGATGATGTCATAATAGCTGTCCCAATAGCTCTCCGTCGGCGTCCAGGCGCGGACGGTGTACTCGATGGCATTGTCGCCGTACGCGCTCACGCGGGCAAAGACGGGCGGCGTGGCGAACACGGTGCCGACGCGGTTTGCCGCCTCGATGAGCGCGGCGCACACATCGGCCGTCGGCGCGTCATACGACGCGGTGAATTTCAGGTCGACGCGGCGCTTGTCGAGCGCGGTGTAGTTGATGACCTTCGACGAGGAGATGTCGCTGTTCGGGATGGAGATGACCTTGTTGTCGAGCGTTGTGATGCGCGTGTAGACCATGCCGATCTCCGACACGTTGCCGGACACGTCGCCGATCTCGACAAAGTCGCCGATCTTGTACGGGTGCGCCGAGAGGACCTGGATGCCGCCGGCGATGTTGCTCAGCGCGCCCTGCACGGCGAGCGACACGGCGAGGGACACGACGCTGAGCAGCGCGACAAGGCTCGTCACGTTGATGCCGAGCGTGCCGGTCACGATGATGACGAGCACGGCCCACAAAATGATCTGGAACACGGAGTGGACGATCGGGTGGAGGTTTTTGTCCATCCGGGAGTGGGAGAGGGCGCGGTCGAGAAGCTTGAGGAGGCCCTTGATGACGATGATGCCGACAACAAGGACAATGACGGCCGGGACGAGCTTCTGCAGCGTCAGCGAGCCTAAAAATTTCGTGATGGATTCGGTGTTCATGCGTCAGCCTCCGGTGTGTTGCAAGATTCGGTGCTTTCGGGCAGCTGCTTTTCGCTGGCGTTGACGTAGGCCATGAACTCGTCGCCCGTGATCGTCTCCTTCTGGAGCAGGAACAGCGCGATCTCATCGAGCAGCGGGCGGTTTTCGTTTAAGATGCGCATGGCGTCGTCATAGCAGCGGGCGAGCAGCTTGCGGACCTCCTCGTCGGCCTCGGCCGCCGTGGAGTCGGCGCAGTTGACGCTCGACTGGCCGTCAAGATACTGGTTGCCGCTCGTCGTGAGCGTCATAAGGCCGAAGCGCTCGCTCATGCCGTACTGCATGATCATCTTGCGGGCGAGATCCGTCGCGCGCTCGATGTCGTTGGCCGCGCCGGTCGTGCGCGTGGCGAAAACGACCTGCTCGGCCGCGCGGCCGCCGAGCAGCGTGCGCAGCTCGACGAGCAGCTCGTCATACGAATTGAGGAACTTTTCCTCCTCCGGCATCTGCATCGTGTAGCCGAGCGCGCCGGACGTGTGCGGGACGATCGTGATCTTCGACACGGGCTGCGCGTGCTTCTGCAGCGCGGCGACGAGCGCGTGGCCGACCTCGTGATACGACACGATGCGCTTTTCCGCGTCGGTGAGGACGGTGCCCTTTTTCTCCGTGCCGGCGATGACCGTCTCGAACGAGACGAGCAGGTCCTCCTGGTTCACGGCCTGGCGGCCGTGGCGGACGGCGCGGAGCGCCGCCTCGTTGACGAGGTTTGCAAGGTCCGCGCCGACGGCGCCGGCCGTGGCCTGGGCGATCTTGTTGAGGTCGACGTCCTCGGCGAGCTTGATGTTGCGCGTGTGGACGCGCAGCGTCTGGTAGCGGCCGGCGAGGTTCGGCTTGTCGACGATGATGCGGCGGTCAAAGCGGCCGGCGCGAAGGAGCGCCTTGTCGAGCGTCTCGGGCCGGTTCGTGGCCGCGAGGATGACGACGCCCTTGCTCGAGTCGAAGCCGTCGATCTCGGAAAGGAGCTGGTTGAGCG
>CAVFYN010000099.1:0-4380 GCA_963626425.1 Bacteroidaceae bacterium | reverse complement strand
CGTTGCCGCCGAAGCGGGAGTCGCGGCTTTTGCCGATGGCGTCGATCTCGTCGATGAAGATGATGGCAGGGGCCTGCTTGTTCGCCTCGTCAAACAGGCTGCGCACGCGGCTGGCGCCGACGCCGACGAACATCTCGACGAAGTCCGAGCCCGCGATGGAGAAGAACGGCACGCCCGCCTCGCCCGCGACGGCCTTGGCCAGCAGCGTCTTGCCCGTGCCCGGAGGGCCGACGAGCAGCGCGCCCTTTGGCAGCTTCGCGCCGATGGCGGCGTATTTCTGCGGATTGTGCAGGAAGTCGATGATCTCCGTCAGCGATTCCTTCGCCTCGTCCTGGCCGGCGACGTCGGCGAACGTGACGCCGGTCTCTTTTTCCATGTAGACCTTCGCGTTGCTCTGGCCCATGCCCATGACGCCGCCGCCCATGCGCTTGGACATGGAGCGGGTGAGGACGCTGAAGAGCATCATAATAATGGCAAACGGCAGGATATACGACACGAGGAACAGAATAATGGGCGACGTCTGCTCAACGACCTGGCTGGAGTAGTCCACGCCCTGCCGGTCGAGCTCGGATGTGAGGGAATCGAGCTCGAGATTCGGGATGAGGCCGGTGTAGTAGAGCGTCTGGCGCGAGACCTCGTTTTTCGCTTCATCTTTTGTCAGGATGATGATGCGGTCGGACTGGAACTCGATCTCGCTGATCTCCTCTTTTTCGACCATCTGGAGAAACTCCGTATACGTGATCTCCTTGAGCGACGACGTGGAGAACATCGTGTAGACGTAGTTGAACAGCAGCGTCAGCACGAGCGCGAGGATGATGAGCGGCATCCACGACGACGCGGGCTTTTTGTCGTTGCCGCCGTTTCGGTCGTTCTGGTTGTTGGGATTGTTATTCTTTTTCGGATTCTGGTTATTTCCGTTGTTCACGAGAACACCTCCAAGTCGATGGGTTATTACACAATATAGCATAGTTTATCCGAAGCCGCAACAAAGCGCGGCCGTTTGCGTGTGAATTTTCTGTTAATTCGGCCGCCGCGCGTGGGGAGCAAGGAAATTTTGGGTTGCAAATGCGGGCGGTATCGACTAAACTGAAAGGTGCGAAATTTTTTAGAGAATATCTCAGAATACAGGAGTTTTATGATGAGAAAAATGCAATCTGACGCGCCGCGCGGCGACCGCCGCGAGCGTGAGCGCGAAATCGACGAAAACCTGCTCGAGGGCCGCAACGCCGTCACGGAGGCGCTGCGCGCCGGGCGGACGATCGACAAGCTGTACATTGCCTCGGGCGAGACGGACAAGGCTCTTGCGCGCCTTGCCGCCATGGCGCGGCAGGCCGGCGCGGCCGTCGTCGAGTGCGACCGCCGCAAGCTCGACCAGATGAGCCAGACCGGCGCGCACCAGGGCGTCATCGCCCAGGCGGCCGTGCACGATTACTGCACGGTCGACGATATGCTCGCGCTGGCGAAAGAGCGCGGCGAGGCGCCGCTGCTCGTGCTGTGCGACGAGCTGACCGACCCGCACAACCTCGGCGCCATTTTGCGCACGGCCGAGTGCGCGGGCGCGCACGGCGTCATCATCCCCAAGCGCCGCAGCGTCGGCCTGACGGCCGTCGTCGGCAAGGCGTCGGCCGGCGCGGTGGAGTATATGCCCGTCGCGCGCGTTGCGAACCTGACGCAGACGATCGAGGCGCTCAAAAAACAGGGCGTCTGGGTGTTCGGCACGGCGGCGGACGCCGACACGGCGCTCTACTCCGCCGACCTCAAGGGCCCGGCGGCCATCGTCATCGGCTCGGAGGGCGACGGCATGAGCCGCCTCGTCGCCGACAGCTGCGATTTCAAGGTCAGCATCCCGATGAAGGGACACATCTCCTCGCTCAACGCCTCGGCCGCGGCGGCGATATTGCTCTACGAGGCCGTCCGGCAGAGAATGGGCTAAGCCACGGAGGAAACGATGTCACGAAAAGACCGGAAATTTGACCAGGCGCCCGCCCCGGACGCCGGGCAGGAGAGCGGGGAGACGTACTCGCTCGAGGATATTATGAATGAATTCGGCGGCTGGACCGACCGGAGCGCCCCGGAGCCGGACCCCGTTCCGGAACCCGCGCCCGAACCCGAGCCGATCCCGGAGCCGGAACCGGAACCGGAAGCCGAGCCGGAGCCGCAGCCAGAGCCCGAGAGCGAACCGGAAAAACCGGCCGAGCCGGAGAAGCCGTCGCGCTTTCGCTTCATCAATCTGGACTTAAACGCCGAGCCGCACCTGCCGGACGAGGCGGGGGAGACGGCGCAGCCGGAGCTCTGGAGCTGGCAGAGCGGCGAAAAATCGCCCGAGCCGCTGAAGGCGGAGCCCGCGCCCGCCGAAGCGCCGGATGCGCCGGAAGATGGCGAGGAAGCCTCGCCCCGCCGCGCTCGTCCCGAGCGAAAAAAGCGCGAGCGCCGCGTGCGCGAGCCGAAGCCCGAGACGCCGAAAAAGCCGCCCGTCTCGCCCGCGGCCGCGCTGCGGCATTACCGCAGCCGCTCGGCCTATACGCGCCTTCGCGCGATCTTTTTGACGCTTCTGACGCTCGCGGCCGTGTTTTTGACGCTTGCGCCGCGGCTGCCCGTTGCGGCGTTTGAGGCGCTTGCGACTGGCAAGGCCGTGCCGACGGTGCTGCTCGTGCTCATGTGCCTGTGCGCCGCGGCGAGCATCGACATTATCCTGCGCGCCGTGCAGCAGCTTCTGACGCTGAAATTCGGCCTTGAACTGCTGCTTGCCGTGTCGTTCGTCGTGTGCGTCATCGACACGGTCGCGGCCATGCTTGCCCCGCGCATCCCGTACTGCGCCGTCGTGTGCGTCGGATTTCTGTTCTGCGCGTGGAGCGAATATCTCACGTGCGTCGGCAGCATCCGCGCGCTGAAGATCGTCTGCGACGGCGACGAGCACTATGCCGTCAAGCTCGCCCGCGGCGCGCTCGGCTCGCTCGACTGCGCGTACAAGACCGTCGAGGAGACGCCGGACTACGTCGACGCGCTCGAAGAGCCCGCCCGCGACGCGGCCGTCATGCGGCTGTACGTCCCGCTGGCGCTCGCGATGGCGTTTGTGTTCTCCGTCGTGAGCAGCGTGCGCGCGGGGACGCCGCTGGTGCAGATGCTCTCGGCGTGCCTGTGCGCGGCGCTGCCCGTGTGCGGGTTTATCTGCTATTCGCGCCCGTTCGCGCAGATCTCGCGGCGGCTCGCGCGCGCCGGCGCGGCGCTGTGCGGGTGGAGCTCGGCGAAGATCCTGGGCGGCGACATCGGCGAGATCGTCACGGACTCCGACCTCTATCCGGCCGGCTCCGTGTCCATCAACGGCGTGAAGGTCTATCACGACTACCGCCTCGAGACCATGCTGCTCTACGCCGCGACGGCCATCTCGCGCTCGGGCAGCAGCCTTGCGCCGCTGTTTGAGAAGCTGGCCGAGGAGCAGGGCGTCCGCCTGGCCGAGGTCGGCTCGTTCAAGAGCTACGAGGGCGGCGGCGTCGGCGCGGAGATCCGCGGGGACATCGTGCTCGTCGGCTCGCTGGGCTTTCTGCACCTCATGGGCGTCCGCCCGCCGCAGGGCACGAACATCCGTCAGGCCGTGTACGTCGCCGTCAACGGCGTCGTCGCGGGCGTCATCGCCATCAATTATAATCCGAGCACGCCGGTCATCTCGGCGCTGCAGTCGTCCGTCGGCCGCCGCGGCGTGAGCATCGTCGGCGCGACGCGCGATTTTCTCATTTCGCCGGCCATGCTCCACGCGAAGTTCCGCATCCCGACCGCGCGGGCGGAGTTCCCGCCCGTGGCCGAGCGCTACCGCCTCTCGGAGCTCACGGGCAAGGACTCGCTCGAGACGGCCGCCGTGCTCTCGCGCGGGTCGATCCTGCCGTATTCCGAGGCCATTGCGGGCGCGCGGTCGCTGAAAAGCGTCGTGACGGCGGGCCTCGCCGTCGATCTGTTCGGCGGGCTGTTCGGGCTGATCGTCGTGTTTTTCCTCGGTTTTGGCGGCGCGATCGCGACGGCTTCGGCCGTGAATCTGCTGCTGTTCGTGCTCATCTGGACGGTGCCCGGACTGCTCATTACTATGTGGGCGAAGCGCTTCTGATAAATTTGCATAAAATTCTCCATGTTTTGATTGAAAAGTTGTTCAATACGGTGTATACTGTTCTCATTGCAGGCGAAGGGCAGCGGCTCGGCCGCCGCCTTACTCGCAGGAAAGGGGAAACATTATGGCATACTCCGCGCAGAACATCCGCAACATCTGTCTGCTGGGCCACAGCGGCAACGGCAAGACGACGCTCGTTGAGAGCTTCTCGCTCCTGACCGGCGCCATCGACCGCCTCGGCCGGACGGCAGACGGCAATACGATCTGTGACACTGACTCGGAAG
>CAVFYN010000098.1:39457-43219 GCA_963626425.1 Bacteroidaceae bacterium | reverse complement strand
CTCCTCGGCCTGGTCGTCGCATACGGCGATATACATGATCTCCGCCCCCTTTTCTCATCCCATTTTTGGGACAACTCTATTCTATCATGCCGCCGCGCCGCTTTCCAGCGCGGCGTTTGCATTTCGTGTCGAAAAACCATACATTTCGTGCCCGCGGCGCGCCGCGACCACAAAAAGCTGTTATTCTTGTCCTCGTAAAACTTAGAAAGGAGTTGAGATCCCGGTGAATGCATGGTTCCCGTGGCTCATCGCGCTTGCAAGCACGTCGGCGCTCGTCGCGCTGTGGTTTCATGAGGCGAATTCGCTTCTGCTGCGCCGCAAGAGCATGGTCGACAGCGCCGAAGGCCAGCTGGCCGCCAGCCGCCGCCGCGTCGCCCGCGTCCCCGAGGACGCCGAAGCCCGCGCCGTCCTGGCCCGCAGCGAAAGCATCCGCACGCAGGCCATCGAGCACTACAACGACACCCTCAAAACGCTCTGGGTCCGCCTGCCTGCAAAAGTTCTGGGATTTCAAGAGGTGAAAGCAGCATGAAAAAGAGAATCCTCACCCTCGCCCTGGCCCTGTGCATGCTCCTGTCCATCCTGCCGGTGACGGCGATGGCCTCAAGCGCCAGCGAGATCAAGCTTGACGCCGCGACATTTTTTCCAGCGGCGCACTTAAAAGCATGCAGGTCTCCATCCATGTATTGGGGCGGTGCAACTGCCGAAAGTCAGCTCACTCCCGTCCCGAATGTGACTTTCCGCACCGTTAGCGTTACGCCGGGCGCGCACATGACAAAGGTTTCCGGCGAGGAAAATCAGGATCTCGTTAAGTCTGCCATTACGCCCGTCGTCTATACCGCCGACGCAGGCTACTACTTCCCGGATAGCTACAGCGTCGCCACCGTCGACGGCATCATGGTTCGCCGCGACGACGACCAGCAGATCACCGTCTACGGCACGCCGACAGACAATGTGACGATCAGTCTGCTCGATGCCTCCATAAAACCGGCTTCGGAAAAGGATGTCACCGAGCAGGATTTCATTTGGGCTTATGACACGCAGCGTTCCCCTGCCTTCCCGGCCGCAAACGTTAATTTGAGGTGCTACGATTTCGATTACCCGGTCATGTCGGCCAAAAATAACGGCGTTCGTTTTGGTACGAAGCAGGGAAAATGGCAGCTCACCAAGGTCGGCACTTATGCCTATTGTGCAGGCAAAAACTTAGGCAGCAGCCACCTCAGCGGCATGATTAATGATGTGGCTTCCAAGTACACCAACCTCAACAAAAACGCCATTGTAATTTACGAACTTACGAAGGTCGCTACGGCGGTCATCGAGGAAGACCAGCACGTCGCCTACGGCGTAATTCTTGCCTACGGCTCCTCCGACGAATACGCCTATGCAGTGTTCATCGGTGATTCTCTGAACGGCGGTGCCTGCTATCTGCTCGGCACCAAAGAGCTGCCGGATGAGTTCAATGTCACCACCACAACAATTGCTACCGACTACGTGGATGAGGACACGCACCGCATCTCCCTCAATACAACCGGCACGTACACCTTCACCGAAGCCGAGGAAGGCTACACCCCGGAAACTAAGACCGTTATCGTGAACAGCACCGGCACTGGTGCGACTGGCACTCTGTACGTCTCCCTGTCCGGTACGAATGCGGATAAATTCACGCTGGACACGGACTCTATCCCCTCCATCTCCAAAGGCGGTTACAATACGTTCACCGTCTCCCCGACGTCCGGTCTCTCCGCTGGCTCGTACACCGCTACTGTCACCGTCAGCGGTCCGGACATCGTCGAAACGCAGAGCTTTGATGTTTCCTTCACCGTGACCGAAGCAATCAGAAAGGCCATCACGCTCTCCCCGTCGAGCATCGAGTTTGCCGATACGATCGTCGGCCACGATGTTCCGGACGCGCAGACGGTCACCATCACGAACACCGGCAATGTCGCGACCGGCGCGCTGACTGTTAATCTGACCGGTGAGAACAAAGGCGACTTCATTTTTTCCTCCGGACTTTCCAGCACCACGATTCGTTCGATTCAAGCAGGCCAGACTGCCACGTTCACCGTTCAGCCGAACGCCAACCTTCGTATCGGCGAGCACAAGGCGACCATCACCGTCAGCGGCACCGATCTGACCACGCAGAGCGTAACCGTGTCCTTCACCGTCACTGCGGCTCCCAAGCCGATTATCGAGATCACCCCGACGCTCCTTGATTTCTCCACGGCAAGTATCGGCTATTCCCCGGTGACTCCGAAAACGTTCACTGTGACGAACAATGGCAACGCGGATGCCACCGGCCTTTCCATCGCGCTGACGGAGGAAGGCGCCAAGTATTATACGCTTACCTACGACAACACTTCGAATGTGCTCGCCATCGGCGAATCTCTCACCGTTACCGTCGCTCCCAAGAACGGCCTCACTGAGGGTGCGTACTGGTACTCCGTTGAGATCAGCGGCACCAACTTCGATACGCAAACTGTGGCCGCGCGCTTCCAGGTCTTCAAGCCGAGCCTCGGTTTTGTCGAGACAAACATCACTTTCTACCTGAAGGAAGGCTATACCGGCACCGGTTCCATGACCGCCACGCTCCGCAACGTCGGCCACGGCGATGCCTATATTACCACCTTCCCGGGTACGAGTGATAAGGGCTACTTCTCTGTCTCTCCCTCCGGGAGCATGACCGTCGCCGCCGATGAATCCGTCAAAATCGACGTCACCACGGCGGCCGGCCTGACGGGCCTGGAAGCCGGTGAATACAACGACCAGATCACCCTTGAAGGCAACTTCGGCACGCTGACGCTTCCCATTACCATCGAAGTCGAAGCTAAACCCTCCGACCCCGTCTACACCCCGACCTACGCCGTCACGGCGGCCTCGGCTGAGCATGGCACCGTCGCGCTCAGCACGAAGAACGCCTACGCGGGCAGCGCCGTGACCGTTACGGTCACGCCGGACGAGGGCTACGCGCTCTCCTCCCTGACCGCCGTCACCCGCTCGGGCGCTTCCGTGGCGCTCACCGACCTCGGCGGCGGCCGCTACCGCTTCACGATGCCCGCCTCCGACGTCACCGTCACCGCTTCCTTCGCCGCGAGCGAGATCACCGCGCGCTTCGTCGACGTCCCCGTCGGCTCGACGTTCTTCGACGCCGTCGAGTGGGCCGCCGCCAACGGCATCACGACCGGCACGACCCCCACGACCTTCTCGCCCGCCAACGCCTGCACCCGCGGCCAGATCGTCACGTTCCTCTGGCGCGCCTACGGCTCGCCCGAGCCCAAGACGACCTCCAGCCCGTTCACGGACGTCGCTTCGGATTCCTTCTGCTACAAGGCCGTCCTCTGGGCCGTTGAAAACGGCATCACCGTCGGCACGACCGACACGACGTTCTCGCCGAACGTGCCCTGCACCCGCGCCCAGGCCGTCACGCTGCTCTACCGCGCCGTCGGCTCCCCCGCCGTCTCCGGCACGAGCGGCTTCCCGGATGTCCCGGCCGGCGCGTACTGCGACGCAGCCGTGACCTGGGCCGTCCAGAACGGCGTCACGACCGGCATGTCCGACGGCCGCTTCGCCCCGCAGACGACCTGCAACCGCGGTCAGATCGCCGCGTTCCTCTTCCGCGCGCTCTCCGCGCAGAAGTAATTCCCCGACCCGCAAAAAAAGCGGCGAAAGCCATCCGGTTTTCGCCGCTTTTGCCTGACCAAATCCGCACGCAAAGGAGCCAACTATGCAGTACGACATCCCCGAGCTGACCGACAAATGGGACAAGAC
>CAVFYN010000098.1:5432-39447 GCA_963626425.1 Bacteroidaceae bacterium | reverse complement strand
GGACAAGACGTTCCCGCGCAGCATCCTTGTCAGCCACCGAAAGGCCGTGTTCCGCAACCGCTACGGCATCCCGCTCGCCGCGGACGTCTACGCGCCGCGCCAGTCGTCCGACCGCCCGCTGCCCGCCGTCGCGGTCTGCGGCCCGTTCGGCGGCGTGAAGGAGCAGGCCGCGGGGCTGTACGCGCAGTCGCTGGCCGTGCGCGGCTTCCTCGCCGTCGCGTTTGACCCGTCGTTCACGGGCGAGAGCGGCGGGCACCCGCGCTGCATCGCCTCGCCGGACGTCAACACGGAGGATTTCTGCGCCGCCGTCGACTTCCTCTCCATCCAGCCGAACGTCGACCACGACCGCATCTGCATCCTCGGCATCGGCGGCTGGGGCGGCATCGCGCTGTCCGCCGCCTCGCTCGACCCGCGCATCCGCGCGACGGTCACGTCGTCCATGTACGACATGACCCGTCAGATTTCAAACGGCGAGTTCGACGCCGAGGACTCCGAGCAGGCCCGCTTTGAAAAGCGCCTCCGCCTCGCCCGGCAGCGCACGAGCGATTTCGCCCTCGGCACCTGCGCCCGCTCCGGCGGCATCCCCGATCCCCTCCCGCCGGTCGCGCCGGATTTCCTGCGCGATTACTACGACTATTTCAAGACCCCGCGCGGCTACCACCCCCGCGCGCCGCTTTCCGGCGCCGGCTGGACCGAGACGTCGCAGCTGTCGTTTCTGAACGCGCACCTGCTGCAGTGCATCGGCGAGATCCGCTCCGCCGTCCTCATGATCCACGGCGAAAAGGCCCACTCGTGCTACTACACCCGCGGCGCCTACGCCTTCCTCCGCGGTGAAAACAAACAGCTCCTCATCCTCCCCGGCGCCGTCCACACCGACCTCTACGACCACCCGGACGTCATCCCCTTCGACACCATCGCAGAATTCTTCCGCTGCACCATGCGCTGAAAAAACTCCCCCGGCCGCCGGACTTCTCCGGCGGCCGGGGATTTTTTATAGCTCGAGCGAAAACGCGCGGATGCCGTTTTCGCTTTCGATCCCGCGCCGCGCCGCGGCCGTCAGCGGCAGGGAGTCGAGGAACGCCGCGCCGTCGCCCACCCGCTCCATCGGGTAATCCGACCCGAACAGGATGCGCTCCGCGCCCACGACGCGCCGGGCGCACTCAAACGCCGCGGGGTCGAACTGGCCGCTCGTCGTGAGGTAGAAATTGTGACGAAGATAGTAGTCGATCCCGTGCGCGCACAGCCCGCCGGAGCGCGCCGGGTCGCCGCCCATGCGCTTGGCCACGAATGGGAACCCTTCGCCGAGATGGCCGAGCACGAAGCGGATGTTCGGATAGCGGTCGAACACCCCGGCCAGCTGCAATTTTACGACCGTGAGCATCGTGTCCGCCGCGTAGCCGAGCCCGCCCCAGAGTGCGGGCGGCCCGCCCTGATATTCGGCCATGTTCGGCGCCGTCGGGTGGATGTACACCGGGATGGCCAGCCGGTCGGCCGCCTCTAAAATCGGCGCGAACATCGGATCGTCCAGCCGCGGCCCGATGCCGAAGTTCGAGTAGACGTTCCAGCCGACAAAGCCGAGCTTCCGCACGCAGCGGACAAGCTCCTCCGCCGCCGCATCCGGCGCGCGCACCGGCAGCGCCGCCCACGCCAAAAATCTCCCCGGATAGCGCCGCGTCACATCGTACACCGCGTCGTTCACGCGCCGCGCAACGGCGGCGGCCGTCTCCGGCTCAAGCGCCTCGATGCCCGCCGAGTGGCTGAGCACCTGCACGTCGACGCCGTTTTTGTCCATTTCCTCCAGCCGCGCGGCGATCCTCGTCAGCGACAGGTTCTCCAGCGGACCGGCCGGCGGCCCGCCCGCGCCGGCGGTCTCGTCCTGATTGTCGCGGTTGACGAGCGCGCGCAGCGAAAACGTGTCGTCCAGGCAGTAATGCGCCTCAAAATCAATGAGCATATCGTCCCTCCCGCTCAGAAGCCGAGATAGCGCAGGTCGACCGTATAAACGTCCGTGATCTGCGTGCTCGCGATGTTCTTGCCGTAGGCAAGGCCGAGGTTCCACTCGCTCACGGGGATGACGGAGTAGGAATCGAACAGATACTGCTGGAGCTTTTCGTAATATTCCTTCCGCACGGACGGGTCGAACGAGTACGCCGCGCCGTCGATGAGCGCGTTGATGTCCTCGCCGTTGCGGTTGGAGCATTTGAAGCTGGCCGTGCTGCCGAGGAACGTCATATTCGTGAACGGGTCGCCGGAGGAGTTGGCGTTGTTGTCGTTGATGATCTGAAAATCCGTCGCGCCCGGCTTCTGCCACTCGGCGATGCACGTGAGCACGTCGTACACCTCGACGGCGACGTTGATGTCCAGCTGGGACATGTACGCGTTGAAGCCCTCGGCGATCGTCGCGGCCGAAGAGCCGCTCTGCACGAGCCACTTGAGGTCGACCGTACCGAGGCCGCTCTCGTCGCGGTAGTGCTGCGCGAGATCGGGGTCGTATTCATACGTATGGCCCGGCGCGCAGTACTGCGAGGTCGAGGCGATGTACGACACCGGCTTTTCGTGCAGCACGCCGTAGGCAAGCTCCGCCAGATCCTCGGCCGGCGTGCCGTAGCAGATGGCCTTGCGGAGATTTTCGTCGTTGAAGGCCTCCGTGCCGTCGACGGTGTCGTAGTTCATCGTGAGCAGCGACACGGCGTTCGAGCTGACGGACTGCGCCGTGCCGATGGACGGGTCGGCGATGACGCGCTCCATGCTCGCGCTGCTTAAGGAAAGCGCCAGGTCGAGCACGCCGTTTTCCAGGTCGATCATCATCGTCGTCTCGTCCGTGTACTGGCGGCAGCAGATGCGGTTTGCATAGCAGAACGACGTCGTCATATACTCCTCCGCGGCCCACCAGTCGTCCACGAGCTCATAGGTGGCCGAGACGTCGACAGTCAGCTCCGTCGGCACATACGCGCCAAGGCCGTTTGCAAGCTCCGGGTCGAACCAGTCGAACGATTCCTCGCCGCCGTGGCTGTCGATCCACGCCTGCTCGAGCACGCCGATGGACAGGATGCTCTGATACGCGCCGAACGGCATATTGAACGGGACGTAGGCCGTCTTGTTGTCGTCGGAGACCGTCGCGTTTTCCAGATCGACGTACTTGGCCCAGTTGCCGGCCGCCATGGGCGCATTCGCATTGCGGCGGAACGAATAGAGAATGTCCGACGCAAGCAGCTGATTGCCCGAGCGGGAGAAGCGTGCGCCGTCTTTGACGTGCAGCGCGACGACGTTGTTCTCATCGACGTCCCACGAGTCCAGGATGAGCGACGTGTACTGCCGCGTGGCCGGGTCGACGAAAAACACGCGCTCGAACACCAGATTGAGCGCCGACTGGCCCACGTCCGTGGAAAAGCCGCTCGTCGCGTCGAAATGGCCGACGAACTTGCCGCCGACGGAGCCGACGTTGACCTCGACAAACTCGTGGTCGGCCGCGCTCGCCGTCTGGCCGGCTTCGCCGATGCCGGTCGCGCCCTGGACGTTCGAGTCGTTCGACACGCCGTCGGAGGCGGGCTTCTCCGGCGATGCGGCCGGGTCGCTGACCGATGCGGCCGGCGCCGGGTCGGGCGCGGGCTCGTCTTTTGTGCCGCAGGCGGCAAGCGAAAGCACGGCCGCGGCCGCAAGCAGAAGGGCTGACAATCGTTTCTTCATCGGATTGACCTCTTTTCTCTAAAACTGACGGCGGCCGCCGCACGCACGCCAGCCGCCTGTATCCAACTTTAGCGGGAACGAGGCCGAATATGAAGAAAGTTTCTTCGATGAACCCGGCCGTTTATTTAGATTTGGAATGAACCGTCCTTCTCCCCGTCCGAAAACGCTGCCCGCAGCGCCTCGGCAAGGCGCGCGCCGCCCGCGCTTCCGGCCGGATAGGCCGCGTAGATCTCCAGCGCGCCGCTCTCCGGCGGGAGGGCGTAATACGACAGCGTCCCGGAAAAGCGCACGGAGTCGTGCCCGTCCGGCATGATGGCGACGCCGCGGTCGAATTCGACGCACGTGAGCGCCGTGATGCCCGAGTCGATCCACTCGATGGCCGGGTGCGGAAAGCCCGCGAGCGAGTGCATATTCCCCATCGGAACTCCGCTCGAGCGGCTGCGCGGATACCAGACGATGCGCGCGCTTTTCATCTCCGCCTCCGCCTGCGCGCGCGTGAGCACGGCGTCATAGCCCGGCCGCCGCCGCGTGACAAGGCACAGCGGCAGCCGGCAGAGCGCCGCGGCCGCGTAGCGCTGCCGGTCGATCGTCCCGCCGGAGCAGGCGAGGACGACGTCGCACCCAGCTAGCGTCTCGCTAAGCTCCGACGCCTGAAAATAGCGCGGCCGGATGTCCGTTTTCTCCTGCCGCGACACCTGCGCGCACGCGGGGAAAAACGCACGCTTGAACCGCTCGAGCGGATAGAGCTCGTCCTCGATGCCGACGAGCAGGCGGTTGCCGCTCGACTCCAGCCGCGCGCTGAGCTCCATGCGGTTGGCCTGTGCGAGGATTTTCCGCGCGTCGGCCAGAAACCGCTGCCCCGCGTCCGTCAGGCGGACGGATTTCGTCGTGCGCTCGAGCAGCTTCACGCCGAGGCTCTCCTCCAGATCGCCGCTGCGCTTGCTGAGCGTCGGCTGCGAGAGGTTGAGCGACGCCGCCGCGCTCGTAAAGCTGCACTTCTCCGCCACGTGCACGAACGCCAGGATCTGCTTGAGTTCAAACATGACCATTCCCCCATCTCCCGGCGCGGCCGGGGCGTTTTTTTCGTATTATATACCAAAAATCAGAATCATTCCAATCCATTGATTCAGATTTTGAATCAATAAAGCAAAAATCCGGCCGTCGGACTTCTCCGGCGGCCGGGGATTTTTTGTTTTACGCCAGCGTCCAGTTCTGGCTTTCGGTCTGGAGGGCGACCATGTGGGCGAACGTGCCGCCGGAGGCGAGGAGGGTCTCGGGGGTGCCCTGTTCCTCGACGGCGCCGTCTTTCAAGACGACGACCTTGTCCGCGCCGGAGACGGTGCGCATGCGGTGGGCGATGATGAGGACGGTCTTGCTGCGGATGAGGCGGGACAGGGCCGTCTGGATGGCCGTCTCGTTTTCGACGTCGAGGCTCGCCGTCGCCTCATCGAGCAGGATGATGGGCGCGTCCTTCAAAAACGCGCGGGCGATGGAGATGCGCTGGCGCTCGCCGCCGGACAGGGCGCAGCCGTTTTCGCCGATGTTCGTGTTCCAGCCGTCGGGCAGCTTTTCGGCGAATGTATCGACGTTGGCGAGCTTCGCCGCGGCGATGACCTCCTCGTCCGTCGCGTCCTTGCGGCCGATGCGGATGTTCTCCATGACCGTGTTGTCAAAGAGCGTCACGTCCTGGAACACGATGGAGTAAAGGCCCATGAGCGTCTCGGGATCGACCTTCGACACGTCCATGCCGCCGACGGTGATGCGGCCTTTTCCGATGTCCCAGAAGCGCGCGGCCAGGCGCGAGACGGTCGTCTTGCCGCCGCCGGACGGGCCGACGAGCGCCGTGACCTCGCCCTGCTTGGCCGTGAACGACACGTCGCGCAGGACGCTCTCGCCGCCGTCATAGGAGAAGCCGACGTGGTCAAAGACGACGTCGCAGCTGTCGTTTGTCAGCTCCTGCGCGCCCGTCTGTACGGGGCAGTCCATGATCTCGTTCATGCGCTCGATGTTCGTCGACGTGGCGATGATGGCCGCAAGGTTCTGAAGGCTGTTCTCAAGCGGGTCATAAAGGCGCGAGACGACGAGCAGGAACATGAAGAATTTCAGCACGTCGACCTCGCCGCGCGTGAGCAGGTACGCGCCCGTCAGCGCCGTCGTGGCGATGCCGAGCCGCAGCACGAGGCTGCCGAGCACGACGAACACGGCCGTGCCGAGCTCGCCGCGGATGAGGCGGCCCTCATAGGCGCGGATCTTCGCCTTCAGCCCGTCGAGATAGCGGCCCTCGGCGTTGCACGCGCGAAGGTCGGGCATGGCCTCCATGCACTCCTGGATGCCGCCCTCGCAGGCGAGCTTCGCGGCCATGGATTTGTTCGCGAGCGCCTTCTGTACGCGCGAGGCCAGCGCGATGATCGCAAAGGCCACCGGCAGCGGCCAGATGGACGCGAGGGCCATGCGCCAGTCAAAGCCGAGCAGCGACACGCCCACGATCGTCGTGGACAGCACGGCGCCGATGAGCGGGCTGACGAAGTGCGACTGGCTCTGCTCGAGCACGGCGCAGTCGTTCATGATGGCGCTCGTCAGATCCGCGAGGTCCTTTTTGCCGAAGAACGAGAGCGGGATGCGGCGCAGCTTCTCCGCCAGCGCCAGACGGCGCACGCCGGTCTCGACGTAGGTGGCAAGATACGTTCCGTTGTACTCCAGGCGCGTGCAGATGAGGATGAGCACGCAGCAGGCAGCGCTTGCAATGGCGTAAAACGGAATGCGCGAGGCGGTCAGCGAATCCTGCATCAGATCGCGCACGAGCAGGTACAAAAGGCCCACCGGGAGCATGAACGACAGGTTCTGCAGCGCGCAGAACAGGCTGCCGCGGATGGTGTCGACCGCGCCCTTGCGCGAAAGGGCGAAGCGGCGCTGTAATTTTTCGATCATTTCTTACGCCTCCTTTTCCACTTTCCACTGCACGCTCTGCTGGTATTCGTCCCACATGGAGGCGAACAGCCCGCCGGCGTTCCGGAGCTCCGCAAACGAGCCGGACTCGGACACATGGCCGTCCTTGAGCACAAAGATGCGCTCGGCGTTTGCGACGGTGCTCAGGCGGTGGGCGATCATGACGACGGTCTTGCCCTGCGACAGCTCGCCGAGCGCGCGCTGCACGCGCGTCTCGTTGTCGGGATCGGCGTAGGCCGTCGCCTCGTCGAGGATGAGCACGGGCGCGTTTTTGAGCATGGCGCGCGCGATGGCGATGCGCTGCGTCTCGCCGCCGGACAGGTACACGCCGCCCGTGCCGATGACGGTGTTCACGCCGTCCGGGAATTTTTCGACGATGTCCATGCACTGCGCCTTGTCAAGGGCGGCGAGGACCTCCTCCCGCGTCGCGTCCGGGCGGCCGAGGCGGACGTTGTCCAGGATCGTGCCCGCGATGAGGCGGCTGTTCTGGAACACGAACGAGACGGTGTTCATAAGCTCCTGCTTGTCGATGTCCCGCACGTCGACGCCGCCGACGGCCACCGTGCCGGACTGCGGGTCGAAAAAGCGCGCCATCAGGCTCGCGAGCGTGGACTTGCCGCCGCCGGACGGGCCGACGAGCGCGACGGTGCTGCCCGCCGGGATGTCCATGGAGATGTGCTCGACGGCGTTTTTCTTGCCGTCATAGCTGAACGTGACGTCCGAGAGCGCGATGGACGCGTCGGCCGGATGGCGCGGCGACGCCGGCTGCGTGAGCTCGGGCGCATCCAGCACGGAGTCGATGCGCGCGATGGCGTCGTTGACCAGCATCCCGTTCTCGCTCATGAACATGAGCTTCGTCAGCGAGAGCGTGATGGCCGGCGTGATGATGATGTAAAACAGCAGGTTCAGCAGAAATTCCGCCGTCACGCCGCCGTGGCCGAGCCAGAACGCGCCGACGATCAAAAACACGAACACGCTGTTGATGGCGAGCGTGTAGGCCATCATCGGCCCGCGCAGATCGAGCGTGTACGCCGTCGTCCATTTTTCATAGTTATCGATCGTCGCCTTGAATTTCTTGAACGAGAACACGGTCTGGCCGAACGTCTTGACGACTGGGATGCCGCGGACGTACTCAACGGCCTCGCTGGACATGTCGGCCAGCGCGTTCTGGTACTCGGTCATCTTGCGCTGCATCTCCTTGCCGGTCATGCCGGTCATGCACACAAACCCGAGCGCGACGGGCACGAGGCTGAGCAGGCCCAGCCGCCAGTCGAACACGAAAAGCAGCACGAGCAGCCCCGCGATCGTCGCGACGGCGCGCGCCTTGTCCGGCAGCTGGTGGGCAAGGTATGTCTCGGCCGAGCCGCTCGTCTCCAAGATCGTGCGGCGCAGCTTGCCGCTGCCGAACTGCCCGACGGCGCCGAGCGGCAGCTTTGCCACGTGCTCGGTCATGTCGATGCGCAGGTTCGTCGCGATGCGGAACGCCGCCAGATGCGAGCACATGAGCGCGCAGATGTACACGAGCACGGACAAAACGGCAAAGCCGACGGCCGTCCAGCCGTAGTGCGTGATGTGCACGGCGTTTTCAAACGCGGGCGCGACGTCCAGCACCTCTTTGATGATGCGCCAGATGTAGTAAAATGGCAAAAGCGCGATGATCGCGCTCGCCGCGGCGAGGACCCACGACAGGTACGTCAGGATCTTCCGCCCGCCGGCGTAGCCCAGAAGCCGGCTCAGATTCGATGGTTTTTTCTCTTTCAATGCGGTGGCCTCCTTACAGTGGTGTTCTATCAGGTTAGCTTACACTAACTTCTGTCCAAAAATCAAGGGACATCACTGTCCCATGATCTTCATCCAGCCTGCGGTATAAAAATCGTGCAGCTCGTCGACGTAGCGCACGGCGTCGTCCATGGGCATCTCGTGCAGGACGATCTCGAAATACGCGTTGACCATGCCCGTGACGAGGATGTGCTCCAGCCGCTCGTCGATGGGCGGCACGGGCCGGCCGAGCGCGGCGAGCACGTCGCAGTAGCGGTGCGTCGCGCCGACCTCGAGCTCGACGAGCTCGTCGGTCATGGCCGCGTAGCGCGTGCCCTCGGAGCAGCGCAGCAGCAGGAGAAATTCGTCGCGGTGGTCGTAGAGATAGCCGAGCATCTGCTTCATGCCCGCGTGGCTCATGCGGCCCATCTGCTCGGGCTGCTGCTCGGGCGGAAGGTCGGAAAAGCGGTCGAGGATCCCGCGGTAGGCGTCCATCAAAAAGCGGTACTGCTCGTCGACGAGCGCGGCGAACAGCGCCTGCTTGCTGTCATAGTAGCCGTAGAGCGCGCCGGTCGTCACGCCCGCGGCGCGGACGATGGACCGGAGCGACGCCTGACGGAAGCCGCGCTCTAAAAATTCCGCCTTTGCCGCGTCGTGGATGCGCGCGAGCGTTGAGTTGTCATTCATGCGGCCGCCTCCGTATAACAGCGTTATATCGCAGTGTTATATTACTCGATTTTTCCGCGTTGTCAAGCCGTCATTTTCGCGTTTTGTGCGAAAAAAACGCCGGGGCATCCGGTCTGGATGCCCCGGCGGGAGCCGTTATTTAAGCGGCGTTCTGGAGAAAGCGCATGAGGATAACGGCCGTCTGCGCGCGCGTGGCCGTCGCCTTCGGGGCGATGAGGCCGGACGCGGTGCCGTTGACGAGCCCCTCGGCGTTGGCCCAGGCGAGCGCCGCGCGGGCGTAGCTGCCGACGGACGAGACGTCCGAGAACTTCGCGAGGCTCACGCTGTTCGACGTGTCATAGCCCTTGTAGACCGCGTAGCGGTACAAAATGGCCGCGAGCTGCTCGCGCGAGATGGCCTCGTCCGGATGGAACGTGCCGTCGGAATAGCCGGAGACGATGCCGTTTGCCGCCGCCCAGGAGACGGCCGCGGTGCAGTAGCGTCCGGCCGCGACGTCCGAAAACGCGCTGCCGCCCGTCACGGCGGGCTCGCCCTCGAGCCGGTAGAGGATCGTGACGAGCATCCCGCGCGTCACGCTGCGTGCCGGGGAGAACGCGCCGCCGCCCGTGCCCTGCATCAGGCCGTTTTCGTAGACGTAGCGGACGGCGTCATAGTACCAGTCGCTCGCGCTCACGTCCGTGAACGTGCCGGCCGTGGCGGCCGTGCTGCCGGAGGCGCTGCCGGTCGAGCCGGTGCTGCCGGTGCTGCCGGTCGAACCGGTGTTTCCGGTCGAGCCGGTCGTGCCGCCGGGCTGCTGATCCTGGCCGGGGCGGCCGGGCTGATTGCCGTTCTGGCCGGGCTGATTGCCGCCCATGCCGGTCGAAGCGCTGCCGGTCTGCGCCGTCGCCGTCGCAGCGGAGCTGCTGCCGGAATAGAGCGTGTAGCTGCCGCCGCTCGTCAGGCTCGGCGAGGAGAAGAACACGTAGCTCAGGCCGCATCTTGCCGCCGCGGAATACACGGCGCTGCCGGAGGCGTTTTTGACCGAAGCCGTGCTGCCGGAGCTGACGAGCGCCGAGCCGCCGCGCTGGCCGCCCATGCCCGCCGAGCCGCCGAACGTGACGTACGCCTGCGACGCGCTGAGGTTCATGCCCATGCCGCTGCTGCCGCCCGCGGCAAAGACGGTGCCGCCCGTGATGCTGACCGTGCCGTCGGCGTCAAGCGGCTGGTTGTCGGCCGTGTTGGCCGTCTGGACGTTGATGGTGCCGCCCGTGATGGTCAGATCGCCGTTGGAGTCAAAGCCGTCGCCGCTCGTGGAGTACGCGGTGATCGTGCCGCCGGAGATGGTCATGGAGAAGCTGTAATTCGTCAGGTCGGAGTTGGCCGCGTTGAGGCAGTCGTCCGTCGACTCGATGGTGATCTTGCCGGAATAGACGTTCAGCGCCGCGCCCTCAAGGCCCTCGTAGCAGGACTGGATGTTGATGGTCGGGCCCGTCGTGCCGGACGCGCCGATGTTCAGGTCGTAGTCGCAGTGGATGGCGTCGTCGGCCGCGGAGATCGTGAGCGTGCCGCTTTCGATGTTCAGGGTCTGCTCGGCGTTGATGGCGTCGTTCACGCCCGCCGTGATGTTCAGCGTCAGCTCACGGATCGTGAGCGAGGCCGCGCCCTCGTCGTCCGTCGTCGCGCCGGACTTGATGCCGTTTTTGCCGTTGGCGTTGACATTCAGCGTGCCCGTGCCGCACAGGATGACGTTCGAGCCGTCCTTGCACTTGATGACGGCGTTTTCCGCGTTTTCGTTGTCGGGGTAATCGTCGTCGTTGTTTTTCGCGCTGTCGGTCAGCGTGTTGACCGTCCCGGCCGCGGCGACGATCGTCACGCCCGTGGACTTGTTGCAGGCGATGGGCGCGCTGTCCGCGCTCGTGAGCGTCAGGCCGCTTAAGACGAGCGTCACGCCCGTCGTGCCCTTTTTCACGGTGATGGTGCCGTCGGAGCACGTGCCTTTTACGATGTACGTGCCCGCGTCATTGATGGTCAGGTCCTTGCCGCTGACCTTATAGCCGGTGTAGCTGCCCTCGGAGACCGAGATGACGCTGTTTGTAAATGTAAATGTCGTCGCGCCGGCCGAGTCATAGCTCGTCGCGGCCGACGCCGCCGCGGGCAGCAGCGAGAGCGTCATCACCGCCGCAAGTATCATCGCCAGAAGCCGGGATCGTTTTGAGGTTTTCATAGCCTTCATCCTTTCTGTCCCCCTCGGACAGCGCCATCTTACCGCCCGCGCCTAAATCCCCGCTAAAGTGAGGCTAAAGTGAACCTAAATCCGAAAAAATCCGGGGCGCCCGGCTGTCGGGCGCCCCGGAAACGGTCTATTGGGGGATTTCTCACTTCACAAGATAGCGGTAGAGCATCAGCACGATCTGCGCGCGGGTGCAGTTGTTACCCGGGCGGAACGCGCCGTCGGCAAAGCCGACCGCGATGCCCTCGCCCGCGGCCCAGGCCACGGCGGCGGCGTAGTACGCGCCGTCGGGGACGTCCGCGAAGGCGTGCTCGCCGGACGGGATCTTCCCGGCATAGCGGTGCAGGAACGTGACGGCCTGCGCGCGGGTGACGGTGGCGTTCGGGTCGAACTCCGTGTCCGTGCGGCCGAGCGTGATGCCCTGCTGAACGGCCCAGATGACGGCCGATTCATAATACGCGCCCGCCGGGACGTCCGTGAACGTGTGCGTGCCCGTCACTTCGGGCGAGCCGGCCGCGCGGTAGAGCATGGTCAGAAGCTGCGCGCGCGTGCACGTGTCGCCGGGGCCGAACGTCGTGGCCGTCTTGCCGGAGGTGATGCCATTTTCCACGGCCCAGTAGATGGCCTCATAGGCCGCCGAGCCCGGCTTGACGTCGGAGAAGATGATCTCCGTCTCCGGCTGCGTCGCGGCCGAGCCGCCCGCGGCGCCGCCCGGCGTCACGGGCGTGACCGGCGTCACCGGTTCCGGCGTCTCGTCCGGGATCTCCGGCGCCTCGGGGACGGCCGGCGTGCCGTCGACGCGGACGATGCCGTCCAGGATCCACGGGTCGACCGTCATTCTCGCGACATTGCGCAGGAGGATGTTATAAGAGGAAATGGCGTCTGCGAGGTCGGACCGCACCTCCATCTCGTCCTCCTGGCACTGGTAGTTCTCGTTGAGCTGGTCGCGAAGCGCCTCGCTGGCCAGCTGCGCGCCCGTCAGGCCAAGCGTGTTCTTCACGACGCCCGTGGAGAACATCGTCACGTTCGTGCCGACGGCGACGGGCTCCTTGTCCGCGTTGCCGGAGCGCATGGTCTTTTCGGCGCTGAAATAGCCGCAGTTCACGACGCCGATGCCCGTGTTGCGGCCCGTGATGCCGCCGAGGTCCGGCGTGGTGTTCTTCGCCGCGAGCGAAACGTCGGAGTAGCAGTTCACGGCCGCGCCGCCGTTCATGCCCGCGATGCCGCCAACGCAGGCGGAGTTCACGCCCGCGTTGCCCGCGACCGTGCCGAGCGCGTAGCAGTTCGCCGTGACGGCAAAGCCCGTCATGCCGACGATGCCGCCGGCGTAGGCGGTGACGTAAACGGACTCGGAGATCACGTTGACGCGCGCGCCGGAGTTGAGGATGACGCTGTGCCAGCTCATGCCGGCGATGCCGCCCGCGTAGGACTGGCCGTTCGAGGCCGTCGAGACCGTGCCGGACACGGCGCAGTTGTCGACGAGGACGCCGCCGCCCGAGCTGTTGTCGAGCACGCCGACGAGAAGGCCCGCGTACGTTGCGACGTTGTTGTCCGTGCGGCGCGTAAAGACGGCCGCATCCGTGACGGCGACGTTGCGGATGACCGCGCCGTCGGCCGAGGCGAACAGGCCCGCGGCCGTGTAGTCGGCCGGAGCGGACTTCGTGCCGATCTTCATGCCGGAGATCGTGTGGCCCTGGCCGTCAAAGATGCCGGAGAACGGGTACGCGCCCGCGTTGCCCGCCGGGACCCACGGCTGATCCGAGAGGTCGATGTCGGCCGCAAGCGCGATGAAGTCGCCCGCAAACGCCTCGTCCGCGCCGATGGCCGCGGCGAACGCGCGCAGCTGCGCGGCCGTCTCGATGAGATAGGGATCCGCCTCCGTGCCGGTGCCGCCGGCGAAGATGGCCGACGGGTCGGCCTCGCCGTACGGGCTGCTGTCGCCGAGCAGCGCGCGGTTGCACGCGACGGCCAGCGCCGCTTTGAGCGCCTTGTCGTCATTCGTGCCGGTCGACTCGTCCGTGACGGTCTGGTTTTCGACGACGGAGCCGAGAATGTCGCCCGCGTTCGCGGCGTCAAAGCCCGCGGGGCTGACAATGGCGGCGCTGACAATCTTGCCGTCCTTGACCGTGATGGAGACGATGACGTTCTCGCCCTCGTCGCGGCCATAGTACGTGCCGTCGCGGTAGCTGTAATCCGGTTCCGGCTCCGGGCGCTCGACGGGGACGTAGGTGATCGCGGCCGTCTCGCCGCCGAACGTGACGACGCCGTCCGTCAGAATCCACTTGGCAAGCGGCGTTTCGATCTCGTCCGGGTCGACGGGGTAGGACGCGAACTGGGCGTTGAGCTTATCGCGAAGCGCCGCGCCCGCCATGTCCGCGGCCGGGAGCGCCGCAAGACCGGAGATGAGCGAGCCGGACCGGTAGCTGCCGTACTCGTTGTAGCCCGCCGGGACCTCGCGGCCGACGCCGACGACGGGGTCGAGCGTCGTGCTTTCGATCCGGATCACGGCGTTTTCGGCGAAATAGCTGTCATACGTCTCGCTGACGGCCGTGGCAAGCCCCGTGATGGCGCCGGCGTACTGCGTCCACGAGCGGGCGTTCAGCTCGCACAGGCTGTAGCAGCCCGCGATGATGCCGCCCTGGCAGCCCGCGATGCCGCCGACGTAGGCCACGCCGCCGTCATCGACGGTGCGCGACGTCTCGGCCGCGACGGGGCCGAGGGCGTAGCAGTTGACGATCGTGCCGAAGTGGTTGATGCCGGTGATGCCGCCGGCCTCGGCGTTTGCGATCTTGCAGTAGGCGTCGACCGCGACGTCCGTCCAGCAATTCGCGACCTCCGCGCGCTTGACGTAGCCGACGAGGCCGCCGGCGTAGTTGCTGTACTCGTTCCAGGCGCTGCCGTCCTCGGTCGTGACGATCTGGACGATGCCCGTGGCCGAGCAGTTCGCGACGACGGACGACTCGGCGTAGCCGACGAGCGCGCCGGCCATGAGCGAGACGTCGCTTCTGGCATAGACCTTCGCATCCGCGACGTTCAGGTTCGTGATGGAGCCACTGACAACATCGGCGAACAGGCCGTAGTCCATTTTGTAGGGCTGCGAATCGACAGCCGGCGCGTCCGCGCTGCCGATGGTCATGTTCGAGATGGTATGACCGCGGCCGTCAAAGTTGCCCTTGAACGGCATGAGGCCGCCCGCGACGTGGCCGATCGGCGTCCAGGAGAGCCCGGCCAGATTGATGTCCGCCGCCAGCGCAATATATTTTCCGGCGAAGTCCGTCTCGGAGAACACCGCGGCGAACGAGAGCAGCTGGGACAGGTTCCCGATGATCCACGGATCCTCCTTCGTGCCCGCGCCGGAGGCGAACAGGCCGTCCAGATCGGCGGGCTCTTCGTACTCCGCATCGCCAAGCACCGTGCGGCCGGACGCGGAGACCCAGCCGTAGTAGGTTTCCGGGCGAAGCGCGCTGAGCTCGGACTGCGTGAACGCAACGTCCTCGCTCGTGAGCCACGCCGTGGCGGACGCCATGCTGGAAAGGGAGAGCGTGGCATTCATCGTCGCCGCAAAGACGCCGGACGAGGTGTCATAGGCGGCGGGCTCCTGAATGACGCTGCCCGTAAGCGCGCCGACCGCCGTCAGCGCGGCAGTCTTGCCGTTGACCGTGCCGGCCGCCTTGGAATTGACCGCGCAGTTCGTCAGCGCAGCGCCGCTCAGCTGGCCGACGAGCAGACCCGCATACGGCTTCGTCGCCTCGATGGCGTTCGTCAGCGTCACGTTGCCGGACGCATAGCAGTTCTCGACGAGATTGGCCGCCTGGCCGACGAGGCCGCCGGCGTAGGAGCTGGTCGTCTCCATCATGTTCTTGCCGCTGGATGCAACGTCGCCAAGCGCGGCGCAGTTGATCACGGCGCAGTATCTGCCGTTGCCCGCCAGAAGGCCGCCGGCCATCGCGGTGCCGGACATTCCTTCGACATTCGCCGCATCAGCGGTGACGTCCACGTCCGCCCAGCTGTTCGAGATGACAACGCCCGTGCTCGCCATGCCGACCAGGCCGCCCGCATAGGCAAACATGGCGGTGCCCGTCACGCGGCTGACGATCTTGCCGCCGTCCACGGAGCAGTGGTCGATGGTCGCGTTGCGGCCGTCCGTTGCCGTGCCGCCGACGAGCGCGCCGACATAGGCGCGGCCGTAATTCGCATTCGTCGCGGCGTAGACGTTCGCGTCCTTCAGCTTGACGTTCCGGAGGACCGCGCCCGTGCCGAGGTAATCGAACATGCCCGCGCTCGTGAGCGCGGCCGGGGCCGCGGCGGAGCCGATGGTGAGGCCGGTGATCGTGTGGTTTCGGCCGTCAAACGTGCCGGCGAAGGCGTGGATGGGCGTCCAGTCGGACGTGAGGGTGATGTCGGCGTCCAGCGCGACGTACTTGCCCTCGTAATTCTCCGCCTCGTCGCCCGCGGTGGTCGCTGCGAACGCGCGCAGCTGCGCCTCCGTGCGGATGAGGTAGGGATCTTCCTTCGAGCCGTCGCCCGCGGCAAACACCGGCTCCTCCGCCGGCGCCTCGCCCGGCAGCACCGCGCCGTCACGGACCGACCACGAAAGCCAGCTGGCGGGGCGCGCCGCGGCGAGGTTTGCGGTCGTATACAGGTTCTCGCTGAATCTGCCGGACATGAGATACTCGTCCGTCGCGGCAATGCCCTCTTCGGACACGCCGGCATTCATGAGCGCCGCAAATTCCGCACTCGTCAGATCATCTTCCGCGGTGATCTTGTTGTAGTTATACGTCGGCGTCGTGCCGACCGGGGTGTTCTCCTGCTCCTCGCCGTTGAGCGTCACAACGGCCGACGTGCTGTAATGGCTGTCGACGATCACGCTGCCGTTCTGCTCGCCGATGAGCGCGCCGGCGTAGGCCGGATTCGCGGCCGAGGCGTTCGTGACGGTCACATTGCCCGCCGCGTAGCAGTTTTCGACCAGCCACGGCATCGCGGCGGACAGGCCGCCGGCCTTGCAGAGATTGCCGGAGTTGTAGCTCGCACCGGTGGCCGTAACGTCGCCGAGCGCGGCGCAGTTGGCCAACAGGCTGCTGCTCCCGATCATGGCGACAATGCCGCCCGCGTTGGCCTGCCACTTTGCGGTCGTGGATTCGGCCGTGACTGCGACATTTGTATAGGTATTCGTCACATGGTTCGAGTCGCCGAGACGGCCGGCGAGGCCGCCCGCGTAGACCTTGAACTCGCCCTTGGCCGAGACCGTGCCGGTGACCGAGCAGCCGTCGATGCGGATGTTCCTGCCGACGGAATCCGGGTCGCCGCCGACGAGGCCGCCCGCGTAAACGGCATCCTTCAGGCCCGAACCCTTGTGCTCGACATAGAGATGCTGACATCCGCCAGATGCAGGTCATAGACCGCGGCGCTGTTGCCGAGCTTGTCGAAGAAGCCCGCGGCCGTCACGTCCGCCGGGGCCTCCTCCGTGCCGATGATCAGGCCGGAGACCGTGTAGCCGCAGCCGTCGAACGTGCCGGAGAAGTTTTTGATCGGCGTCCAGGTGCCGGAAAGCGCGATGTTCGCGCCGAGGGCGAAATATTTGCCGCCCGTGGAGAGCTTGCCCGCGGCGGTCGCCGCGGCGAACTTCGTCAGCGCTTCGGCCGACGAGAGGACGTAGGGGTTGGCCGCGGAGCCGTCGCCGCCCTCGTCAAAGAAGTCCGCCACCCAAGGCGTAACGGCAGCCGGGCCCGTCGGGACCAGCCGGCCGGCGACCATCTCCCACGAGTTCCAGCCGCCCTGGGCCATGGAGAGGTAATCGTTCAGGGCGTAGCCCTCGACAAAGCACTTTTCTTCCAGGAAATAGGCCTGGCCTTTTGCGATCTCTTCCTCCGTCAGCGCCGCGGCGAGCTTTTCCGCCAGCGTGCCGTTCGTCAGGGCCGCGGCGCTCAGGCCATAGCAGTGATCGCTGTCGCAGGGCGAGTAATAGTCCGGATAGAAGCCCATGCCGAGCGACTCTTCGATCTCGTTGTCATCGTAATACGTCTGCGGCTGTTCTTCATTGAAGTAGCAGTTGTACGCCGCCGCAAGCGTCGTCGAGATGCCGACAACGCCGCCGACCGGCAGGTCGGTGCCGTCATAATAGGTCGCCGAATCCGCGTCCGTGTGCAGCGCGTTGTCCGCGTAGCAGGCATACACCGCGCCGGACGAGAAGCCCGCGATGCCGCCGACGCCGGTAAGGCCCGTGCCCGCGCCCGTTTCGCGGATGTCGCCGAACGCCGCGCAGTTGATGACGAGCGAGTTGTTCGAGCCCCAGCCGACGATGCCGCCGACGGTATTTTCCGTGCTGCCCGCCGCGGCGATGCGCACATCCGTCCAGCAGTTGACCGTGAGGCTGCCCACGCCGTTTGCGCCGATGAGGCCGCCGATGTAGCCGTAGCCCGCGCCGGTCGCGTACTGGCTGTACACGCCGAGCACGCCCGTCGCCCAGCAGTTTTCGACCACGCTGCGCGCGCTCGTCCCGGCGGCGAGCACGCCCGCCGCGACGCCGTTGGCCTTGACGTAGATGGCCGCGTCGGAAATGCCGAGGTCGCGGATGACGCCGTCGGATGCAAGGTCGCCGAACAGGCCGGCATTGTCCACACCCGCCATTTCGCCGATCGTGCCGATCTTCAGGTTCGAGATCGTGTAGTTCGCGCCGTTGAACGTGCCCGCGAAGCCGTCGATCGGCGTCCAGTCGGCCTGGACGGTCTCGCTGTCGCCGCCGTTTGTGACCGTCGTGGTCAGCTCAGCCAGGTCGATGTTCGCGTCGAGTTTCACGTACTGGCCCGCATACGTCTCGCCGCCGTTGACGGACGAAGCGAACGCGGCCAGCTGCGCGGCCGTCTCGATGGTGTACGGGTCGGTCTTAGAGCCCGTGCCGGCGGCGAAGATGGCGTCGGCCGGCTCGCCCGGGTCGACCGGATCGACCGTGCCGGTGTCCTCGGCCTTGCCGAGCGCGTCGACGGCCGCGGCCTTGATGCCGTTGCTGCTGAGCGTCGCGCTCGACACCGTGTCAAGCGCCTGCACCTCTTCCTTCGAGCTCTTGCCGACGAGCGCATCAATGAGCGTCTTGGCTTTCGCCCAATAGCTCGCAGTCTCGTTCTGGCTGACCTCTTTCGCTTCGGTGATCTTGCCGTCTTTGATCGTCAGGCTCAGGGTGATCGCACCGATCTTGCCCTGACCCGTGCCTTCATACGTTCCGTCCTTGTACGACGCGGCGTAGACCTCCACGCCCGCGTCCGGCACCGCCGCGTCCGGAACGTCCGCCGCGAGGGCGGGCGTCACGCAGCCCAGCGTCAGCGCCGCGGAAAGCAGCCACGACAGCAGCCGTGTTCTGCCGTTTTTCTTTTTCAATTGTCTGTCCTCCTGTCACTGAATTTATATTCCCGGCCCCGGTGCACGCCGGGGCCGTTATCTTCCTGTTACGCCGCCTGCGCGCGGTAGAGGAACGTCACGAGCTGCGCGCGCGTGCACGTCCGGTTCGGCGCGAAGATCGTCGCCGTCACGCCGCGCGTGATGCCCTGCTCCGCCGCCCAGCGGGCCGCGGTCTCGAGCGCGCCGCGCACGTCCGTGAACGGATTGTCCCGCTCCGCCGCCGGACTGCCGGCCAGGCGCCACAAAAATGCCGCCGCCTGCGCGCGCGTCACGGGCGCGTTCGGCGAGAACGTCGTCTCCGTCGTCCCGCGGACGATGCCGCGCGAGACGGCCCACGCCACGGCTTTGTAGCACGCGTCGCCCGGCTTCACGTCCGTGAAGCTCACCGCCGCCGTCACCTCCGGCTCGCCCGCCGCGCGGTAGAGCATGAGCACTGCCTGCGCGCGGGTGCACTCGGCGTCCGGCACGAAGTAGCCCTCGGCCGTCCCGCGGACGATGCCGCGCGACGCGGCCCAGGACGCGGCCTCGGCGAAATACGCCGTCTCCGGGACGTCGCGGAACGTCACGCCGGTCTCCGTCTCCGGCTCCGCGGCCGCCGCGCCGCCGCCGATGACGAGTCCGCCGCCAATGCCGCCGGACGGCTGCGCCTCGCCGCAGCGCGTGCACTTGCCGTCCTGATAATCATGGCCGAGTGCGCGGCCGGAGGCGACCGTCTTTTCCGTGTCGATCGCGTCGCAGCGGTCGCACTGCACGTAATACTCCGCCGCGTGCGTGCAGTCGGCCGGTTTGGCCTCCTGATCCGACGCGCAGGATGTGAAGCTGTGGCCGAGCGCGGAGGCGGTCTCCTCGCGGTAGGACGCGCCGCAGACCGAGCAGGCATATTCCGCCCAGCCGGGCTGCGTGCACGTGGCCGCCTGCCCGGCGGACTTCACGTAGTCATGCGCATGCGCGACGGTCGGCGACGTCGTGTACCACAGGCCGCTGTCCTCGCCGCGGTAGAGCGTGAGCGCCGTCTGCTGCGTGTTCATGCAGCGGAAGAATTTCTGCGACGCCGAGAACTGGAGCGCCATCGACGGGTAGCGCACGTTGCGGATGACGACCGCGCCGTTTTCCCACGCGATCGTCCAGCGCGCCATGGCGCCGGCGGCGTCCATCGACGTGTTCAGCTCCGCTTCGTTCGAGCGGCAGGCCAGAAACACCGGCTGCGCCGCGCCGCCGAGGCGGATGGAATACTGCTCGCTGTTCGGCGCGCGCGTGATCTGGATGCTGTACGCGCCGCGCACGCCCGCGAGCGTGCCGTCCGTGTCCGTCAGGCCGGCGGACGCCATCGGGATCGCCGCGTCCGTGCTGCCGAGGCGCGAGCCGGTGACGGAGCCGTCGCACAGCAGCGCGTAGCCGCCGCCCGTGAGGACGTACGTCCCGCTCCAGTCCTCGTTCTCGCCCGGCGCGCTTTCCACGCGCGTGAACGCGGGCGTGCCGCCGTCGGCCCTGGCGAAAAACTGGTAGACGGCGTAGTACGTTTTCTCCGTGCCCTCGACCGCCGCGCTCTGCCCGGCGCGAATATAATCCGCGCTCGCGCTCGGCGTGACGATCGGCTCCTCGCTCCAGCCGACGAAGTAGTAATCCTGCGCGTCGGCCGTCGGGGTGCCGGCCGGCGTCGGGAGCGTCACGCTCTCGCCGACGAAGCTCGAAATGTCATTTTGCGTCACGCCGTCCGGCGTCACAAAGTGCACTTTTGCGGCCGTCTTTGCCGCGAAGTGGATCGTGACGGTGCAGTCTGAGCGCATGGCCGAGACGCGGAACGTGTTGCCGTCCTGCCGGACGGTCGCCGCGCCCTCGGGCGTCACGGTGCAGCCGACGGCATAGTAACCGGCCGCGGGCTTTGCCGTGATGGTCATGCCGACGCGCGAGACCGTGCCGGCCGCGGCGTCCGCGTCCGTGTCCGCCGTCAGCTCATAGCGGCGCAGCAGGTTCCAGTCGGACTTGACGTCCTGCACCGCGTCGACCTTGCCGTGGCCGGGATAGGGATCGGCGTCCGAGACGAAGATCGGGAACGCGGCGCGCTTCTGCCGGGCCTGATCCTCCGTCGCGGCGACGTAGCCGGACGGCATCCCGACCGCGCTTGCGATGCGCGCGGAGTAGTCCCACTCGCCGCAGCGGTCTTTCATGTCGGCCGCCGCCTCGGCGATGGTCGCGCCGCCGAGCAGACTGTCGAAGAACGCCTCTTCAAAGCAGTAGTCGCCGACGAACGTGACGGACTGGCTGTAGCCGTACACCGCGCCGACGCCGTTTGCCATGAACGGGCCCTCCAGCCCGTCCGTCGCCATGCCGAGGCAGATGGCCATCCAGACAAGGCCGCCGTTGGCCGCGGCCTCCATGTGGTTGGCGATGGCCGTGCCGTCGACTAAGTAATAGCGCATCCCGTTCGAGCCCGCGCCGCCGTATTTGGCGTGGCCGCCGCTGTAGTCGGCGTCCGTCAGGCCCTCGCCGGTCTGGAGGCACAGGTAGCTCGTCGTCGCGCCGGACGTGTAGTCGTCGCCGCTTTCATAGTCCGTCGAGCCGTGGCTGTCGAAGAGGATGACGCCGCCGTCCTCAATGGCGTCCGCGACGGCGTCGATCGTCGCCGCGTTGCCCTTGTAGTAGTGGTAGCTGCCCTCCGTCGCCTGCGCGATGCGCTCAGCCTCGCGCTGGTACTGCGTCGTGAACGACGAGTCGAGGCCGTAGTACGGCTGGAACAGATAGACGTCCCGGCCGTGCGCGCCGCGCGTGTAGGCGGCCGTCGTCTCGTCCGGCAGGTCCGTTGCGACCGGCTCGGCCGCGGCGTCGATCTCCTGCAGGCGCGGCGAGTAGACGCACGTGATGCCCTGCGTCGTCTGCCACGTGATCTGCTCGCCCGAAAACTCGACCGAGCCGGGCACGACGAGCTCGGACGCGCCGAGCAGCGCCGCGGCGTCCTGCGCGTCGTCCGCGTTTTTGTACACGCTCGGCTGATCGGCCAGCGCGCCGAGCGCGGCGAACAGCTCGTCGGCCGCGGCGTAGTCCGCCTCCGTCAGCGTGCGTGCGCCGCCGCCATCGGACGCGAAGCCGACCGCGCCGAGCGAGAGCACCGTCGCCGCGATCAGCAGCAGGCTCAGCAGCCTTCTCCAGAATTGATGCATCGTGTTTCCTCCTGTTTTTCGATCGGAGCGTTTGCGGGCTTATCAGTTAGCCGTAGCTACCCGCATGATAGACCGCGCCCGCTCCCCGCGCGTTCTCTCCCCGGGTGTGCGCTGTTTCTGCTGCGCTTCTCCCGCCCCGCCGCGCCGCAAAAGTGCGGAGCGGCTGCGCGGGATTCGCTAGTTAGTTGCAACTAACCTTGTAGTATTCAGCGACGCCCGTTTTGGTTTCCCTCCCCCTCCCGCCGCGGACGGTCGGTGTTCTTCTTTTTTGGGTTAGCCGCAGCTAACCATAGCCTCAAAGAAAACCGCCCGCCGGCGGAGGAGGGAAGTATTCCCTACGAAACAGGTAGCATTATAGCGGCCGCGCCGCCCCTTGTCAAGCGCCGAACAGGCATTTTTTCGCATCCAAATCCCGACGGATTTTTCGCCCCGGCCCCAGCATTTCCGCCGGTTCCCAGCAATGTAAAATTACATTTCACTATTTCTCCACCCTCCCGCACCTGTACAAAAAAAAGCCCGCACACTTGCCGTGTGCGGGCCGGGAAGCCGCGCTCAGCCCGGCTTTTTCGCCGTCACGCAGAGCCAGCCCTTTTCGTTTTTGTGGATCTCGACGCCCTCAAAGCCCGCCTGCTCGAGCGTCCGGCGCAGCTGCTCGCCGGTATAGATCGTCATGTCCGGGATCTTCTGCGTCCACTTGTCGTCCTTGTCCGTCTCGCCGCTGCACTCGTTGCAGATGAGGAACGTCCCGCCGGGCTTTAACACGCGGGCGACCTCGCGGAAGCCCTTTTCAAGGTCCGGCCAGAAATAGACCGTCTCGAACGCCGTGGCCGCGTCGAACCAGTCCTTCGCGAAGATCATTTTCGCCACGTTGCCCTGCAGGATGACGCAGCGGCCGTTTTCGATCGCGCCCTCGTTGAGCTTGCGCGCCTTTTTGACGCTGACGTCCGAGTAATCAATGCCCTTCACGACGCCGAACGGGCATAGCTCCAGCAGCTTTTTGACGTTCGCCCCGCCGCCGCAGCCGCAGTCGAGCACGCGCGACTCCTCGCCGAGCGCGAGAAACCGCATCCCCCACTTTGCCAGCGCGCGGTGGCCGACGTTCATCGCCGTGACCATCATTTTCCCGCCGAAGCCCTCCGGCCGGCGTGTATTTTCAAAAAACGACATGGTGTTCCCTCCCGTTTTTTTACTGCGGCAGCCCGCCGACGAACGCGCGGATCTCGCGGACATAGTCGTCCGCCTTGAGCACCGTGCCGAGGTGGCCGCCGGAGACATAGACGATCTTCGGCTCGTGCATGAGCCGGATGAGATCGGCCTGCATCTTGCCGGAGAAGAAGTCCTGATCGGGCAGGATGAGCAGGATCCTGCCCGCGAGCGAGGCAAAATCCGCCTCCGTCACCGGCGTTTGTTTCATGAGGTCAGCGAGCAGGCCGGAGATGTGGACGTCCTTTTCCTGCTCATAGTCGCGGAAGATCGTCTCGAACATGTCGCGCGCGTAGGCGGCCTCCTCGCTCGTCTCGTTGCGCAGATGGCCGAGGCCGGCCTGGATGAGGCGCGGCTTGAGCTTTTCGTAGTTGCAGTGCTTCATATACCAGAGCATGAGGGGCGTGAGGAAGTATTTGCGCTTCAAGCTCTTAAGCGTCGCGGCGTCCATGCCGCCCGTGGAGACGAGCACGAGCCCGCCCGTCTCGCCGGGGAATTTCTGCACGTAGATCTGCGCGACCATGCCGCCGTCGCTCGCGCCGACAAAGATCGGCCGCTTTACGCCGAGCGCGGCGAAAAACGCGCGCATGCCCGCGACGAGCTCCTGATTCGTCCGCAGCTCCCGCGGGTAGTCAAACAGCAGCACGCGGCAGTCGCCTGACAGCGGCGCGACATAGTCCATCCACATTTCCAGCGTGTTCATCCCGCCGTTGAGCAGCACGAGTGTCCGCCCGTCCTCTTTCCCGGCCAGCACATACCGATACCGCGCCCCGTCCACCGTCATCTCCCGGCACGGATACGCCGCCTCAAACGCCGCGAGCTTCTCCGAATAGGTCATCGTCCGTTCCTCCGTCCTGCGCAGGTTAGTTTTCGCTAACCAGCGTACATCAAAATCGCCGCGCCCCGCGCGGCCTCTTAATTTCGCTTCCATCATATCACCCTAACTCCGCATTTTCAATACGCCCCGAAATTTCTTCTTCAATCGCGCAAATATCGGCCTTCTGGCCGGCGCGCGCCGTGCGTCAATTCGGAGCGTCAGCGGAGAATTGTTTAGGCGGAATTTACTTCCGCCGTTAAAAATTATAGTGGAACCATCACCGGGCTTCTGCCCGGCGAGCTTTGCTCGTCAATTCGGAGCGTCAGCGGAGAATTGTCATAGGCGGGATTCATTCCCGCCGTTAAATGATTTAGGTTTCCAAACAAAAAGAACCACGACATACGTCGTGGTTCTTTTTGTTTGGAGCTACTGGCCGGACTTGAACCGGCGACCTGCTGATTACGAATCAGCTGCTCTACCAGCTGAGCCACAGTAGCATGCGCTGCCCTTCGGACAACTGCGAGATGTATTTTAGCATAGATCGCGCGATTCGTCAAGCCTGTTTTGGCCGTCGCCCCACGATTTTTCGCGCGCGGATTGTCGGAGCGGCTGCATTTGCAGCCGGGGCGTCCCGCGTCCGCCATCTTCCGGTGCGCCCCCTCCGGCAAAATGCGCTGTCAATACCGGAATTTCGACCAGTTCTTTTCGCCAAAATTCGACACATTTTTCTGCCGTCAGTTGACCGTAACAAACTGTAACTTTCCGCATTCTCAAAAGTTATTCACAGTCTCCACAGGTTTCTCCACAGGCCCCAAACGCCCTTTTTGTCCGCATCGCCGCAAAAATTGTTAATTCATGCCAGCCCGCGCAAACGAAGTTCTTTGCCCGGCGAAAGCGCGGATTATGGTCGACATAACGCGTTTCGTCATAATTTTACCCGCCCGTCCGACGCAAAAAATGCAAATGCAGGGACGCTCGCGCGCTCCCTGCATTTTTCGCATTTTCAGATCCGCGGCGGCTCGGAAATGGGCATCGTCGCGTAGGCGTTCAGGCCCTGACCCGCGACGTGGCCGGCCAGAAATTCGTAGTAGCCCTGCGCGCCGATCATGGCGCCGTTGTCGCCGCAGAGACTGAGCGGCGGCGCGCACAGGCGGATGCCGCGGCGGACCGTTTCGCGCTCAAATTCCGCGCGGATGCGCGAATTGGCCGCGACGCCGCCCGCGATGGCGAGCGTGCGGTAGCCGGTGCGCTCCATGGCCGCCATCGTGCGCGGCACGAGCGTGTCGCACACGGCGGCGGAAAAGCTGGCACACAGCGACGGGACGTCGACCGTCTCGCCCTTCTGCTCGGCGTTGTGCAGCAGATTGAGCGCCGCCGTTTTCAGCCCCGAGAACGACATATCGAGCGGATGATCGGCCACGTGCGCGCGCGGGAGCGCGTAGCGCCGGTCGTCGCCCGTCTGCGCGGCCGCGTCGAGCGCCTTGCCGCCGGGGTACGGCATGCCGAGCACGCGCGCGACCTTGTCGAAGCACTCGCCCGCCGCGTCGTCGCGCGTCGTGCCGAGGATCTCAAAGTCCGTATACCCGCGCACGTCGACGATGAGCGTATGCCCGCCGGAGACGACGAGGCAGACAAACGGCGGCTCGAGGTCCGGGTAGGCCAGATAATTGGCCGCGATGTGCCCGCGCATATGGTGCACCGGAATGAGCGGCACGCCGAGCGAAAGCGCCGCCGCCTTCGCAAAATTCAGCCCCACGAGCACGGCGCCGATGAGCCCCGGCGCGTATGTCGCCGCGACGGCGTCGATGTCGCCGCGCGTGATGCCCGCGCGCGCGATCGCCTCGTCGGCCAGACCGTACACGGCCTCGACGTGCTTGCGCGAGGCGATCTCGGGCACGACGCCGCCGTAGAGCGCGTGCATCTCGATCTGCGAATTGATGCAGTCGGATAAAATTTCCCGCCCGTCGCGCACGACGGCGACGGCCGTCTCGTCGCAGGACGATTCCACCGCGAGAATGTTCATAGCTGACCCTCTCCCCAGTCCTTCCGGAGGATGAGCGCGTCCTCCTTCGGCTTCACATAGTAATTTTTCCGCCGCCCGACCTCCGAAAAGCCGAGCTTTTCATAGAGCGCGCGCGCTGCGTCGTTTGAAACGCGCACCTCGAGCGACAGCGAGCGGACGCCGTTTTCGCGCAAGCGCGCAATGAGCGATCCGATGAGCGCCTCCGCGATGCCGCCCCGCCGCGCGTCCGGCGCGACGGCGACGTTCATCATGTCCGCCGCGTCCAGCACGCTCTGCGAGCCGATGTAGCCCGCGGGCGCGCCGCCCTTATCCGCCACGAGCCACAGGCTCAGCGGGTTATTTAGCTCCGACCGCACGGAATTTTCGCTCCACGGGTCGGAAAAACACGCCTTTTCCAGCGCGGCGACGGCGGAAACGTCGCGCTCCTCCATCGGCCGGATGAGAAATTCGCTCATTTCGCGTCGTACCAGCTTTCTCCGATCTTCGCCTCGGCGCTAAGCGGGACGGCGAGCTGCGCCGCGCCCTCCATGGCCTCGGTCACGAGCGCGCGCACCTGCTCGGCTTCCTCGCGCGGGCACTCGACGATGAGCTCGTCGTGGATCTGCAAAACGAGCTGCGCCTGAAGCGGCGCAAGCGCGTCGGCCGTGCGGAGCATGGCTTTTTTGATGATGTCCGCCGCCGTGCCCTGGATGGGCGTGTTGAGCGCGATGCGCTCGGCCGCGGAGCGGACGTTGAAATTCTTGCTGTGGATGTCCGGCAGGTCGCGCCGGCGGCCGAACATCGTAGCGACGTAGCCGTTTTCGCGCGCGAACTCCACGATGTCGTGCATGTATTTGCGCACGCCCTCGTAGCGGGCGAGGTAGCTGTCGATATACGCCTTGGCCTCGGCGCGCGAAACGCCGATGTCCTCGGCGAGCGAAAATTCCGAGATGCCGTAGACGATGCCGAAGTTGACGGCCTTGGCGTGGCGGCGCATCTCGGGCGTGACGTCCCCGGGCGCGACGCCGAACACCTGCGCGGCCGTGGCGCGGTGGATGTCCTCGCCGGACAAGAACGCCTGCTGCATGAGCTTGTCGTCCGCGATGTGCGCGAGCACGCGCAGCTCGATCTGGCTGTAATCCGCGTCGACGAGCACCCAGCCCGGCCGCGGGACGAACATCCGCCGCAGCTCGCTGCCGAGCTCCGTGCGGACGGGGATGTTCTGCAGATTCGGCTCCGTGGACGAGAGGCGGCCCGTCGCCGTGACCGTGTTCTGGAACGTCGTGTGGATGCGCCCGTCGGGCGCGATGACCTTCAGGAGGCCCTCGCAGTACGTCGAGTTGAGCTTTGTGAGCATCCGGTAGTCGATGATGTTCTGGACGATCGGATGGTGCCGCCGCAGCTTCTCGAGCACGTCGATGTTCGTCGAGTAGCCCGTTTTCGTCTTTTTCACGGGCGGCAGGCCCAGCTTTTCAAACAGCACCTCGCCGAGCGCGCGGGTGGAGTTGATGTTGAACTCCCCGCCGGCGTAGGTGAAAATGGCGTCCTGACAGTCCCGGATGCGGCCGGAGAGCATCGCGCCGAAGTCCTGCAGCGCCTCGCGGTCGACGGCGACGCCGCTGAGCTCCATACGGCGACACCGCTGAGCTCCATGTCCGCCAGCACGCGGCAGAGCGGAAGCTCCAGCTCCGTATGCAGCGCCGCAAGGCCGAGCGCGTCCAGCTTTTCCTTCAGCACCGGCACGAGCGCGGACACGGCCGCGGCGCGGCTCCAGAGCGCGCCAAGACGCGCGGCCTCCTCGCCCGCCTCGGCCGGGTCGGGCTTCGCGGGTTCAAAGTTCAGATATGCGACCGTCAGCCGCTCGAGCTCATAGTGGCCCTGCGTCGGGTCGATGAGGTACGCGGCCAGCGCCGTGTCGAACACGAAGCCCTCGGCCGGGTACTCCCTTGCAAGCAGCGCCCGCATGAGCGGCTTGACGTCGTGCGCCGCTTTTTTGATCCCGGGGCCGAACAGGCGGCAGAGCGCGGCGTCATACTCCTCGCCGAGCGCCGCGCGCGAAAAATGCACGACGCGGCCCTGCCCCGGCAGCTCCGCCGCGGCGGCGGACAGGTCGTCCTCCGCCCGGACGGACACGAAGTCGAGCGCAGCCATCTCATCTAAAAGCTCGCCCGCCCGCGCAGCGGTTTCCGGGATCTCACTCTCGCACGTTTCCTGCACATACGCCGCTTTTTCCTCCGCGGCGGGCTCGGGACGCAGGCCGTAGCGGTCGATGAGGCGGATGAATTCCAGGCGCAGAAACAGCTCGTAGAGCGCCGCGTTGTCAAACGGCTGCACCAGATTGTCCTCCGGGCGGAAGGCAATGGGCGCGTCCGTGCGGATCGTCGCGAGCTCATAGCTCAAAAACGCCATGTCGCGCCCGGCCTCCAGCTTTTTGCGCACGGAGTCGCGGATGTCGGGGCTGTCCAGATTGTCATAGACAGCCTTCGTCGAGCCGAAGCGCAGCAGCAGGCTCGTCGCCGTTTTCTGCCCGACGCCGGGCACGCCGGGGATGTTGTCCGAGCTGTCGCCCATGAGGCTCTTGAGGTCGATGAGCGTTTTCGGCGCGAAGCCGTATTCTTCTTCAAAGCGCGCCGTGTCGTAGAGCACCGTGCTCGTCTGCCCGGCGCGCGAGGAGACGTATTTGACCGTGACGTGCTCGCCGATCAGCTGGAGGTCGTCCCGGTCGCCCGTGACGATGACGCAGTCCCAGCCATCTTCGTCGCAGATGCGCGAGACCGTGCCGATGACGTCGTCGGCCTCCCAGCCCTGCACCTCGTAGATCGGGATGTTCATCGCGCGCAGCACGTCGTGCATGACGGGCATCTGCATGGCGAGCTCGTCGTCCATGCCGTGGCGCGTGGCCTTGTAGCCGTCGTAGCGCTCGTGGCGGAACGTCGGCCCGTGCAGGTCGAACGCGACGCACAGCGCGTCGGGCTGCTCCTCCTTGCGCATGCGCTCTAAAATATTGAGAAAGCCGAAGATGGCGTGCGTGTACAGCCCGTCTTTCGTCGTCAGCGGGCGCACGCCGTAATAGGCGCGGTTGATGACGCTGTTGCCGTCGAGGATCATGAGCTTCATGCGGGTTTTGTCTCCTTTTCGAGTTTTTTCAGCGGGAACCACACCGTGGCGAGCATGGTCGCAAAGCAGGCGACGCAGCACGTGCAGTCAGACAGCGGCTCGGCCAGGAATACACCCGAGATGCCGAGCCCGCCCACGCGCGGCAGGATCAGCATGGCCGGCACGACGACGATGACCTTGCGCAGAAGCGAGAAGAAAATGGCCTGCTTCGACCGGCCGAGCGCCACGAACGTCGACTGCGCCGAAAATTGCAGCGCCATGAGGACGTACAGCGCGTAATATTGCCGGATGGCCCGCGGCCCGGCGGCCAGGATGGCCGCGTCGTCCGTAAAAATGCGCATGAGCAGCGTCGGGAAAATCATGAGCACCGCCCAGATGACGACGTTGTACCCCAGGCCCGCCACCGCCGCGAAGCGGATGCCGCGGCGCACGCGCGCGTAGAGCCCCGCGCCGTAATTATACCCGATGACGGGCTCCGAGCCGTTGTTCAGGCCCTGGATCGGCATCATGATGACCTCGCGGATGGAGTTGACGATCGTCATCACGCCGACGTACAGGTCGCCGCCGAAGGCAAAGACCGTGCGGTTGGCCACGATCTGCACGATGGAGTTCGTCGCCGCCATGATAAACCCGGCAAGTCCGAGCGACAGAATATTGCCGATGATCTTCGCGTCGGGCTTTAAGTCCCGCAGACGGAGGCGCAGAATGGCCTTTTTCCCCGTCAGAAACCGCAGCACCCACGCCGCCGAGCACGCCTGCGACAGGATGGTCGCCAGCGCCGCGCCGCGCACGCCCATGTTCAGCGCGAAAATAAAGACGGGGTCGAGCGCGATGTTCACCAGCGCGCCGACGAGCACGGTCATCATGCCCGTTTTCGCGAAGCCCTGCGCGTTGATGAAGCTGTTCATGCCGAGGCTGATGAGCACGAACGTGTTGCCGATGAGATAGATGCGGCAGTACGCGCCCGCATACGGCCACGTCGCGTCCGACGCGCCGAAGGCGTACAGGATCGGCTTTAAGAAAATCAGTCCGCCCGCCGTGAGCAGCACGGCCGAGACGATCAGCAGCAAAAACGCGTTGCCCTGGATGCGCGCGGCTCTTTCCAGGTCGCCGCGGCCGCGCTCGATGGAGCACAGCGGCGCGCCGCCCATGCCGCAAAGGCGCGAGAACGCCGTCACGAGCGAGATGACCGGCAGGCACAGCCCCAGCCCCGTCAGCGCCATGGCGCCGGAGCCCGGAATGTGCCCGATGTACATCCGGTCGACGAGATTGTAGAGGATATTCAGGATCTGCGCCGCCGTGATGGGCAGCGCCATGCGCAAAATGGCCCCGGGGACGCTCCCCTTGGAAAAATCATTCTTCTGCTCGGCCACGAAATTCATCTCCTTAACCGTAACAGTTTACCACATCCGCCTCCCATTGTCACGCGCCGCGAAAAAATCGCCGCGAAGCGGGTCGCTTCGCGGCGAAAATTTCAGTCGTCGTATGGGTAGAACTGCATCGCGTCCATGGCGGTCGGGAACGGGCCGGAGCTGCTCCAGCCGTCGGTCGTCTGCGCGGTAAACGCCGAGCGGACGGGGTACAGGAGCGGCGCTCTCTGGTGCGTCACGATGACCCACGAGTCGATGATGTACCCGCGCGCGGTCACCTGGAGCGTTGCGGCGACCCAGGCGCGGCGATTTTCCGCGCCGCGCGGGAGCGAGAATTCGGCAAAATACGCCGACTCCGTCTGCGCGTCCCAGAAGATGGCCCTGTGCGTGTACGACCGCCAGCCGGAGCGAGCAAAGTCCGCGTGCATCGTCCGGCCGTCCATTTCGCACAGCAGGCCGCCCGCCACGCTGCCCGGACTGACCGCCCAGCCCTCCGAGTTTGAGAGCACGGGGCGGAACTGGATGCACTCCGAGCCAGGCGCGGCCAGGTCGTCTGCATACCGGAAGAAGTGGTACACGCGCCACGCGTCCCGCTCGCGCGGGAGATGGACGGCGACGGCCGTCGTGCTGAGGTCCCAATCGTCCGCGGTCGCGGCCTCGCCGCTGCCGTCGAAGCGGTACTGCTCCTCCTCGACCTCCACGCGGTCCGCGCCCGCGCACAGGGCGATCTCGTCGTCCGGCAGGTCGGAAAGTGCCGAAGCCGGGAATCCGAGCGCCGCGAGCGATTCGCGTGCATCGGCCATCGAGGCGGCCGCCGCGGGCGCCCAGTCCACCCTGTACCGCTGCCCGAACGCGAGGCCGCAGGCGATGCCCGCGAGCGTCACGCCCGTCAGGATGGCCGCGAGCGCCCAGTCCGGCACGCGCACCGGCGCGGCCTGCACGGCGTAGCCCGCCGCATCGAGCGCGCGCGACACGCGCACGAGGTCATGGATCAGGAAGCCATACGCCGCGAGGAGCGCGATGACCAGCAGCCACCCGCCGTACCCCACGAGCGCCAGCGCGCACACGATCACGTACCACGCGATGAGCCCCGCCGCGCCCTGCGGCTTGCCCTCAAGCCCGGCCTTGCGCCACACGATGCCGAGCGCGGAGCGGAAAAAGAGCAGCTGTACAAGCACCAGGATCGCGCCAAGCGCGCTCAGTACGCCGCCCGCCGCGCCGCCGAGCGCGTCCGCGCCCGCGCGCGTGCCGTTCAGGATGAGCACCGCGATCTGGACGGCCATGCGCAGAATCTGAAGCCCGAACATGGCCGAAAACGCCCCGTTTTCCCGCCGCAGCGCGCGCAGCGCGAGCAGCATGAGCACGCCGCCGACAAACGGCAGCAGGTAGTTGAGGTTCCAGAAGTTCAGCGTGAACGTGCAAAGCCCCATGCCCCACAGCAGCCGCCCGCTCGCGCGGCGCCACGGTGTGACGGCCTCCGCCACGTCCTCGGGCGGCACGTCGGGCAGCGCCGAGGCAAACAGCTCGTCGAGCGCGTCCGGCCGCTTTTCTTCAAAGCCGTCATGTCGCATCGCCGTCACCTCCCAGTTCGCCGCGCAGCCGCTTTTTCAGGCGGTAAAGCCGCCCCTCCACGGCGCGCTCCGTCAGGCCCAGCTCCGCGGCGATCTGCGCCGTGGGCTGCATGTAGTAATATTTCCGGTAGAAAAGCGTCCGGTCGCGCGGCGAAAGCCGCCCGAGCGCGCGCAGGAGCGCATTTTTTCGCTCCTGCCGCAGGAGCCGCTCCTCCGGCGTCTCCGCCGCGTCCGCCGCGCCGTCGTCCAGCGGCTCGGCCGGGCGGGACGCGCGCGCCATGTTGAGCGCCGCGTTCCGCGCGATGGCCGTCAGCCACGTGCGGAAGCTGCCGCGCGCATCGTCGAACGTCGCGATCTTTTCCCACACGCGCAGCGCGACGGTCGAGACGCACTCGTCCCGGTCCTGCGCGCTCGGCAGGATCGGCGAGATGACATAGCGCAGCAGCGGCCCGAACTCGCGCAGCAGCGCCGCGATGGCCTGCTCGTCGCGCGCGATGAGCGCGTCGATGATCGCCCGCTCGTCCATGGCGCTCCCTCCTTCCCCGTTTCTCTACCCCATTGTACACGCAGCGCGCGCAAAACCCACGCAAATTTTCAAAAAAAGTCCCGCCCGGCCCGGGCGGGACACAGGATCAGAACAGATCGAGCATATTGTCGAGGTAAATTTCTTCGCGCACGCGCAGCTGGCAGTCCGGCTTTGTCAGGTAGTACAGCAGGAATTCCAGCACGAGCGCGCTGCCGAGCCCGCGGCCCTCGAGCTTGAAGTTGGAAAAGCCCATGGGCAGATAGACGTCCCGGATGTCCCGCACGCCGATAAAGCCCGGGTTTTCCATCGCCTTGGAGAAGCGGTACCCGCCCGCGGCGTCCGGCGCGGTGCAGACGTGCTCCGGGCCGGGCAGGCCGAGATTTTTCCGGCTGACCGCCTCGTAGCACGCCCTTCGCTCGCCGCACGTGAACGAGCAGCACTCGTTGCAGAGAAATTCCACCTTATCTTTGATCCCCTGCGGCAGCGCGCCGAGCGCAGCAAACGCCCGGTTCAGCCGGAAATCCGGCACGACGAAGCGAAATTCCGGCCGCTCGAGCTCCCGGCGGAGGTCCGCAAAATCCGTGAGCACCTTCGTCGTGGACGAGACGAGATAGAGCCGCGGATAATGCGCCCGCAGATACTCCAAAAGCAGCTCCGAGTGGACGATCGCGCCGTTTTCCGCGCCGCCGCCTGAAAACGCGCGGCAAAGCGCGTTGCACTGCGGGTCGGAAAGATGCTCCGGCCGGAGCAGCGAGTTGCTGAACGTCAGCCGCGCCGAGATGCCGTACTCGCCCGTGAGTGCCAGCACATCGCGCGCGCTGCGGTCGCCCGCGCCGACGCGGCCGCCGCCCCAGAGGCAGCCTTCCGGCGCGCCGTAGATGGAGCCAATTTCGCACCAGTCATAAAAATACTCCGGGTGCGCGCGGTAAAGCGGCAGGAACGCCGCGTACAGCTCGTAAAACTCAAAAAGCCCCGGAAGGTGGTAGACGGCCCTCACGCGCCGCGGCCCAGCTCATAGGCGTCGCGCAGCGCCGGATGGTTCGCCGCCTCGCCCGGCGCGCTCACGCCGCCGGCAAACGCCGTGCCGCGAAGCGATGCGCGCGGAAAGCAGTCCACCCAGCCCGTCAGGCCGATGCGGGCACGCTCGGGCGTGGCCTTTTCGTCCTCGGCCGCGGCGGTGAGCAGGTAGATGTCCGTAAAGCGGTAATCCCCGCCGTAGAGCGGGTTGCAGCGGTCGAGCAGCGTTTTCATCTGGCCGCTCATCTCGTAATAGTAGATCGGCGTGGCGAACGCGATGACGTCCGCGTCGTGCATCCGCCTGAGGATGTCCGCCACGTCGTCCGCGATCGGGCAGCGGCCCGTGCCGATGCACGCCATGCACCCGCGGCAGAAGCGGATGTCCGCCCCGCGCAGCGAAATTTTCTCCGCCTCATGCCCCGCGTCCTGCGCGCCGCGCAGGAATTCGTCCGCCAGCATCTCCGAATTGCTGTTTTTCCGCGGGCTTGTTGAGATCACGAGCACCTTTTTCATTCCGTTGACCCCCATTTTTCTGTCTATTCTTATTCCTCCGCC
>CAVFYN010000098.1:0-5422 GCA_963626425.1 Bacteroidaceae bacterium | reverse complement strand
CCTGGCGCATCCGCTCGGCGACGGTCTGGCCCGTCGGCGTGGCCGCGAGGCCGCCGCGCGCCGTTTCACGGAATTCCGCCGGCATTTTTGTTCCGATCTCGTTCATGGCGTCGAACACCTCGTCGGCCGGGACGGCGCTGTGGATGCCCGCAAGGGCCATGTCGGCCGCCGCCATGGCGTTGACCGCGCCGACGACGTTGCGCTTGACGCACGGCACCTCGACGAGGCCCGCGACCGGGTCGCACACGAGGCCGAGCAGGTTTTTCATGGCCATGGCCGCCGCGTCCGCGATCTGCCGGCCGGAGCCGCCGCGGATGGACACCAGCGCGCCCGCCGCCATGGAGCTGGCCGCGCCGATCTCGGCCTGGCAGCCGCCGGCCGCGCCGGCGATGGAGGCGCGGTGCGCGATGACCTCGCCGATGCCGCCCGCGGCGAACAGCGCCTGCACGATCTTCTCCCGCGGCGTGCCGGACTCAAAGAGCGGGATGAGCACGGCCGGCAGCACGCCGCACGCGCCGGCCGTCGGCGCGGCGACGATGCGCTTCATGCACGCGTTCGACTCGCCCATGCCGAGCGCCTCTTCGATGACGCGCGCCATCGCGTCGCCGCAGAGCGTGTTCCCCGCGGCGCGGTAGGCCGCCATTTTCCCGCCGTCGCCGCCGACAAGGCCGCTGACGGAGCGAAGCGACGGCTCATAGCCGCGCCGCGCGTCCAGCATGGCGGAAAACAGGCCGTCCATGCGGGCGTACGACTGTTCTTCCGTCACGGCGCGCGTGTCGCAGTCGTCGCGCAGGACGACCTCCCAGAACGCGATGTTCTGCCGCTCGGCCGCGTCCAAAATTGCGCGGATGGATTGCAGCGCCATGTCACTCGGCCTCCTTTTCGATAAACGTGACCTTCAGCACGCCCGGGATGGCGCGCAGCGTCTGCTGCGCCGCCTCCGGCACGATCTGGTCGGTCTCGATGACCATGACCGCGTAGCCGCCGCGGCGGTTGCGGTACAGGCTCATGAACGCGATGTTGACCGCGTTTTGCGCGAGCAGCGTCGTGACCTCGCCGACGTGGCCGGGCTGGTCCTGATTGTGGACGATGAGCGTGTTGTACTCGCCCGTGAAGTTGACCTCGATGTCGTCGAGCTTGTTGACCAGAATTCGCCCGCCGCCGAGCGACGACGCCTGCATTTTCACCGTGTGCCCCGTCTCGCCCGTCAGCTCGAGCAGGGCCGTGTTCGGATGCGCGCCGCGCAGGTTCACCGTGCGGAACTGAAACTCCAGCCCCGCCTGCTCGGCGAGGCGGAAGCTGTCCGGGATGCGCACGTCGTCCGAGGCCATGCCCAAAAGCCCCGCGATGATGGCGCGGTCCGTGCCGTGGCCGAGCCCCGTGTCCGCGAACGAGCCGTGCAGCCCGACGACGGCGCGCACGGGCGCCTCGCCCAGAAGCCGCCGCCCCATGGCGCCGATGCGCACGGCGCCGGCCGTGTGCGAGCTCGACGGACCGACCATGACCGGCCCGAGAATGTCGAAAAGCGTCATAGCGCTCTCTCCTTTTCCGAAGAAGCGGGAGGTGCAAACGCGCGTTCACACCTCCCGTTTTTCACTATTTTACCCCAACCGGTCCCGAAATGCAACCGATCAGATCTTTTTCCATTTGACACCCTGCGGGGTGTCCATCAGCTCGATGCCCATATCCTTCAGCTCATCGCGGATGCGGTCGGCCTCGGCGAAGTTTTTCTCCTTGCGGGCGGCCTGGCGCGCGGCGATGAGGGACTCGACCTGCTCGCTGAGGTCGTCCTTCTTGCGGGCGTAGAGCAGGCCGACGACGCCGGTCAGCTCGTCAAAAATGGCCTTGCAGGCCGCGGCCAGCGCCTTCGTCGGCGTGCCCTCGAGCGCCGTGTTGATGGCGCGGGTCAGCTCGAAGAGGACGCCGATGGCGTCGGCGGTGTTCAGGTCGTCGTCCATGGCCTCGTCAAAGCGCGTGCGGTAGACGGCAAGGCCGTCCGCGGCCGCCTGCTCCTCCGGCGTCATGGCTCCGTCCGCGCCGTTTTCGCACAGGAACTCCATGTTGTCCTTGGCCGAGTACAGGCGCTCGAGCGCGGCCTGGCTCTGTTCGAGCGAGTCCTTGGAATAGTTGAGCGGGCTGCGGTAGTGCGCGGCGAGCATGAAGAAGCGGATGGTCTCATAGCCGTAGGCCGCGGCCGCGTCGCGCACGGTGAAGAAGTTGCCGAGCGACTTGGACATCTTGCGGTTGTCGATGTTCAAAAAGCCGTTGTGCATCCAGTAGCGCGCGAACTGGCAGCCGTTGGCGCACTCGGACTGCGCGATCTCGTTTTCGTGGTGCGGGAACTGCAGGTCCGCGCCGCCGCAGTGGATGTCGATCGTGTGGCCGAGGTAGCGGTTGGACATGGCCGAGCACTCGATGTGCCAGCCGGGACGGCCCTCGCCCCACGGCGACGGCCACGACGGCTCGCCGGGCTTGGCGGCCTTCCAGAGCGCGAAGTCCATGGGGTCTTCCTTCTGCTCGCCGACGGCGATGCGCGCGCCGGCCTCGAGATCCTCAAGCGGCTGGTGCGACAGCTTGCCGTAATCCTTGAATTTCAGCGTGCGGAAATAGACGTCGCCGCCGGCTTCATACGCGTAGCCCTTGTCGACGAGCGTCTGCACGAGCTCGATGATCTGCTGGATGTTCTCCGTCGCGCGCGGATGGATCGTCGCCGGGCGGACGCCGAGGCCCTGCGCGTCGACGAAGTACTCCTTGATGTACTTCTCGGCGACCTCGCTGGCCGCGATGCCCTCCTCGGCGGCGCGGCGGATGATCTTGTCGTCGACGTCCGTGAAGTTCTGCACGAACGTCACGTCGTAGCCGCGGTATTCCAGATACCGGCGCAGGACGTCGAACATGATGATCGGGCGGGCGTTGCCGACGTGGATAAGGTTATACACCGTCGGGCCGCAGCAGTAGATCTTCGCCTTGCCCGGCTCGAGCGGGACGAACTCCTCCTTCTGCCGCGTCATCGTATTATAGATCTTCATGGCAAATGCCTCCTCAAATGAACTCAAAAAGCCCGCCCCGCGCGCCGGTCCCGGCACGAGAGGCGGGCAAACGCTCGCGGTTCCACTCTCATTTGTAGCTTACAGCCCGTGACGTGGGCCACGCGGGGTCTCCCCTCGCTCCCGGACGCACTTCGCGCCCTTGCCCGCCGCGTCCGCTTGCAGCCATGGCGGACGCTCTCTGATGCGGGAAAAAGGCGTTACTTTTTCCGTTCAACGCGATATGAAATTTTGAAATTCCGGCAGTATGATAACAGACTTTCGCCGGGCTGTCAAGCGCGGCGGCCGAGGCCGAGCACGCTGCCGTTTTTCATAAAGTACTCGATGCCGGAGACGAGCGTCGTGACCAGGATGACGGCGATGACGACGATGTCGAGCCAGCGGTAGGAGAACACCATCATGATGCACAGGCCGACCATGGTCGACGCCGTCTTGATCTTGCCCGACCACGCCGCGGCGATGACCTTGCCGCCGGACGCGGCGATCATGCGCAGGCCCGACACGGCGAACTCGCGCGCGAGGACGACCATGACGGCCCACGCGGGCATCCGGCCCCACTGGCAGAAAATGCACATGGCCGAGATGACGAGCAGCTTATCGGCCAGCGGGTCCAAAAACTTGCCGAAGTCGCTGACCTGATGATAATGCCGGGCGACGTAGCCGTCGACAAAGTCCGTGATGCTCGCGATGATGAACACGATGAGCGCCGGCCACTCCAGCCCGCACAGCAGAAGCGCCATAAAAACCGGAATGAGCGCCACGCGCAGCATCGTCAGTTTGCTTGCAGTTGTCATTGCTCAGTACCCCTCTCCCTGTGCCGTGCCGATGAGGTCGCCGTCGGCGGTCTCGGTGATCAGAACCTGATAGAACTGCCCCGGCAGGCCGTCGTCCGCTTCAAAGAGCACGCGGCCGTCGATGTCCGGCGAGTCGGCGTACGTCCGGCCGCACCAGAGCTGCGATTCCTCGTCGAAGTCCTCGCACAAAACCTCCATGACCGTGCCGACGTGCGCTTCGTTCCACGCGTCCATGATGCGCGACTGCGCCTCGCTGATGATCTCGGCGCGGCGCTCGGCGATCTCGGTATCGGGGTATTCCATCTTCGCCGCGGGCGTGCCGTCCTCGGGCGAGAAGGCGAAGCAGCCGACGCGCTCGAGCCTGTACTCCTGCAGGAAATCGCACAGCTCCTCAAACTCCGCCTCGCCCTCGCCGGGAAGGCCGGTGATGAGGCTCGTGCGGATGACGAGGCCGGGGATGCGGCTGCGCAGGCGCGTGAGCATATCGGCCAGGAACTTCGCGTCGCCGCGGCGGTTCATGCGGCGCAGGATGCGGTCGTTGACGTGCTGGATGGGGATGTCGAGATATTTGACGATCTTCGGCTCGCTCGCGATGACGTCGATGAGCTCGTCGGGGATCTCGTCGGGGTAGAGATAGTGGATGCGCACCCAGTGCAGCTTCTCAATTTTGCACAGGTCGCGCAGCAGCGGGGCGAGCTTGCGCTCGCCGTACAGGTCGAGGCCGTAGCGGCTCGTGTCCTGCGCGACGACGATGAGCTCGCGCACGCCGGCCTCGGCCAGCTCGCGCGCCTCCTGCAGGACGTCCTCATACGCGCGGCTGCGGTAGCGCCCGCGCAGGCTCGGGATGACGCAGAACGCGCAGTGGTTGTCGCAGCCCTCGGCGATCTTCAAGAACGCATAGTGCCGCGGCGTCGTCAGCACGCGGCCGACCTCGGGGATCGGCGCGTCGATGTCGCCGAATTTCTCCGGCCGCCCGCCGCCGAGCACCTCCTCGACGGCCTGCACGATGTCATAATAGCTGCCCGTGCCGAGGACGCCGTCCACCTCGGGCAGCTCCTCTAAAATCTCGTCGCGGTAGCGCTCGGACAGGCAGCCCGCGACCAGGATCTTGCCAACGCGGCCGAGCTGCTTGCGCTCGGCGAGCATCAGGATGTTCGCGATGGCCTCGGACTTGGCCGAGTCGATGAAGCCGCACGTATTGACGACGGCGACGTCCACCTCGTCCGCCTCCGGCGAGATCGTATAGCCCGCCTCGCTGAGCAGGCAGATCATCTGTTCGGTGTTGACCTGATTTTTCGCACAGCCCAGCGAGATAAAGCCCACACTTGGCATAACACATTTCCTCCAAATCTATTCTTCCGGATCGCACTCCGCGGCCGACTGCTCATAGCGCCGCAGCGCGTCGCGGATGTCGCCGTAGCTGTGGCCGCGGCGAAGCAGCGCGTCCGTTACGCGGCGGCGTTCGCGCTCGTCGGGGAGCGCGCCGCGCAGGCGCTGCGATAAAAAGCGGTCGATGGCGTCGTCCGGGTCCGGCAGATCCTCCAAGGCGTCGGCCCAGAGCTCTTTGGCGGTGCCTTTTGC
>CAVFYN010000097.1:3440-6878 GCA_963626425.1 Bacteroidaceae bacterium | reverse complement strand
GTTCCTACGAAATCGCCCATTATCTACCCCTCTTTCGTTTGTGGTAAATCTAGTATATAACATTTTGTTTTATATTTCAACATAACAAAATGTTTTCTCTATACTTTTCTGTGAAAACTTCCATAAAGGAGCGCACAAAAATGTATAGACGCATCCGCGATCTGCGGGAGGACCGCGATCTGCTGCAGCGGGATCTGGCTGCCTACCTGCAGTGCTCGCAGGTCTGCTATTCCCACTACGAAATGGGCAAACGCGATATTCCGACCGACGTCCTGATCAAGCTGGCCGACTTCTACCACACCAGCACTGACTACCTCCTGGCCCGCACAGACGAGAAATCACCTTACCCAAAGCCCCTGGACTTTGGTCACCAATAGCCTACTTTTATTGTAGCAAACGCTACGGAATTTTGTTATGCTGCCTGCATACTTTTGAAGAAAAGTTTTACTATTCTCGTCGATCCGCCACACCCGTGCAAAAAAACGAGTATCCCGCAGCCCCCAAGCCGCCGGGACACTCGTTTTTTTCCAAAACCATAAAAACCGCCGCGAACATCAACGTTCGCGGCGGTGTGTGAAACGTTCAGGATCGCTGCACCGGCAGCGCATCCCATCTTCCCTCTTATGGATCCTCTCCCCCCTGGCCGAGCAGCTTTTGAGAGCGGAAATAAAAAAATCCCGCATACTTTCGCATGCGGGATCTTGGTGCGCGAGGCGGGACTTGAACCCGCACGTCCGGAGTGGACACTAGAACCTGAATCTAGCGAGTCTGCCAATTCCACCACTCGCGCATATTCACTTGGCAGCCGGGATGACTGCCTGAATATACTAGCACGCGCGGGGCGGATTGTCAACATGGTTTTCGCGGAAAACGTGAAAAATTCGCGTCAGGCTTTGCTGCCGCGGGCGTCGCCCCACAGGCGGAGGGCGGCGCGGAGGAGAAAGACGGACGCGACGTTTGTCACGGCCATGGCCAGCGCGATCTGGCCGGTCGCGGAGGCGGCGAAGCCGGCGTGCTGCGGCAGCGCCGCGGCGATGGCGGCGGGGAAGGCGACGGCCGCGCCGGGCAGCGACGTATAGGCCACGGCGGCGTAGCCCGGGCGGCGCAGGACGAGCTTATCGACCGCGAGCAGCAGCGGCAGGGACACGGCGAAGTAGATCGCGGCGAGCAGCAGGCCGGACAGGCCGGAGGAGAGCGCGTCGCGCCAATCCAGCATCGCGCCGAAGTTGATGCCCGCGACGAACAGAACGGCCGGCATGGCGCGCGGGAAGAGGTCGGCGATGCTGCGGTCGAGATTGCCGAGAACGATGCCGAGGACGAACGGCAGGAGCGTCGTGACAAGGCTCATGTAGTCAAACCCCGCGCCGCCGGCGACGCCGAGCAGGATGAGCGGCACGGCCGGGACGGCCAGCAGGTTGAAAAGGCCGAAGGCCGCGACGTCGCGCGCGTCGCCGTGCTCCGAGACGACGGCGAGGTACGGCCCCGGGTTGCACGACGTCATGGCGACGGCGAAGGCGACGATCGAGATGCCGCCGAAGCCGTCGGGCCCGCAGAAGTGCATGACGATCGCGCAGAAAATGACGCCGACGGCGAGCCGCGCGAGCGTCAGCACGCCGCCGCGGGCCATGGCCGCGCGGAAATCGCGCAGGTCGAACTGCGCGCCGGCGAGCAGGAGCAAAAGCGCGATGAGCGCCTCGGTCGCCGCGCCGGAAAACAGCGCTGTGCTCAGCCCGCCGAGCGTCAGGACGCCGGGGCAGAATGTGGCCAGAAGGCTTGTGAGAAACATCGGCACGAGGATCATGCCGGCGGGGACGCGCTCGATGGTTTTTAAGATGGGCAGCTGCATGGGGTCACGCTCCGTGTTTTGAATTTTTCAGAGGTACTGTACGTCCGCGGGCTTGCGCGGGACGGTGCGGTGGAAGCGGACGGCCGGGCGGCCGACGACGAGGCAGCGGGCGACCTGCTCGCCCTCTTTTAAGCCGAGCATCGCGCGGATGTCCGGCGAGGCGGCCGCGACGGCCGTGAAATACCCGCTGAACAGGCAGCCGAGGCCCATGGCTGCGGCCTCGAGCCCGGAAAACGCGGCGGCCGCGGCGGCATCGCGCGCGTCGGGGCCGGAGATGAACAGAAGCAGCATCGGCGCGTGGAAGAACAGCGGGTCCGTCCCGGCCGGGTCGGCCTGAAATTCCTGCTGCCAGCGGACGAAATTGTCCGCGCGGCGGCGCTCGTCGGGCGGGAGGGCCGGGTTTTGCAGCATGGTTTTTCCGAGCGCGCCCAGCGCGTCCAGCGCGAGGCCGAGCAGCGCCTGCTTTTTCCCGCGGACGACGATGTAGCGCGTATCCTGCGCGTTTTTCGCCGTCGGGCACCAGCGGGCGGCGTCCAGAAGGCGGGAGAGCTCCGCGTCCGTGACGGGCTCGGATGTGTACTGCCGCACGGAGCGGCGGAATTGCATCAGGCGCAGCAGCTCGCCGCCCTTGACGTCCGGCGCGCCGGGGACGACCTCGCGCATTTCCTCGTCCGGCATGGACACGGCGCCCGTCGGGCAGACGGCGACGCAGTGGCCGCAGCGGATGCAGGCGTCAGGCCGGGAAAATTCTGGCGTGCGGCCATCCATTTCGATGGCGCCGGGGAAGCAGTCGCGCGCGCACGCGCCGCAGCCGACGCAGGCGGCGCGGTCAAATGTAACCATAAATGATCCCTCTTTCGCAAAAAGGCGGCGGCGCTTTTCGCGCCGCCGCCCGGATTCGGCGTATCAGGTGTTGTCCTCGATGATGCCGTAGCCGCCGTCGTTGCGGTGGTAGACAACGGCGAACGCGCCGTCGGCGTCCTCGTCGCGGAAGGCGAAGAAGCTGTGGCCGAGCAGATTCATCTGCAAAATGGCCTCCTCGCGCGACATGGGCTTGAGCGGGAACGTCTTTGTGCGGACGATCTCGAACGCGCCCTCCTCCGGCTCGTCGGGAGCGAAGCTCGTCGCGGCCTCGTCGGCCACGGTGAACGCGCCCTCGCGCAGGCGGCGCTCAAGGCGGGTCTTGTTCTTGCGGATCTGCCGCTCGAGCGTGGCGACGGCGGCGTCGATGGAGGCGAACATATCCGACGTGCTCTCGCTCGCGCGCAGATACGTGCCGCCGGAGCGGACCGTCAGCTCGACCTTATTCATGTTTTTCTCAACGCTGAACGTTACGAGGGCCTCGGCGTCGTCACGGAAATAGCGCTCGAGCTTCATTACCTTTTTCTCGGCGTAGTTGTGAACGGACTCCGGCAGGGTGACTTCCTTTTCCTTGTACTGAAATGTCATAATCGTATCGCTCCTTTCGTTTGCGTGGACGGGAAGCGGTTTCCCTTGACTCTATTGTACCACAAGCGCGGAAAATTTCAATTCTTTCCGTCGGGCTTTTTCTCGATATAGCCGAGCATCTGCATGATGACGGACTGATAGAC
>CAVFYN010000097.1:0-3430 GCA_963626425.1 Bacteroidaceae bacterium | reverse complement strand
GATAGACCTCCTCGGCGTTGGCGCGGAAGGCCTGGCCGAAGGCGCGGGCCTGCTTTTCCGTCGGCGCGGACAGCTCGAGGCGGATGAGGCGGCCGCGGTCATAGTCGAGCTGCATGGACACGGCGAACTCGCCGTCTTCCTGCTTTTCGATGTCGACGTGGATGAACTCGTCGCGGCGGCGGCGGGCGTTGTAGGCGCGGACGGCGTCGAGCACGCGCTTGTGCACGGGGACGGCGATGAGGTCGTCCATGACGGCGGCGTGCTCGCCGCCCTTGTCCGTGATGGTGTAAAGGCCGTTTTCGTCCACGGCGAGGTGGCCGGAGTCGACCATCTGCGGCAGCGCCTGCTTCAGGTCGAAATAGCTGAGCGTCTCGTCCTGATAGCACAGGTCGTAGATCGTCTCGCTGTCGAGCGGGAACTCGGCATGGCCGGCCGCGAGCAGGATGAGCAGCTTGACGTCGAGCATATCGTGGATAAATCCGTGCGGCTCCATAAGATCGCCTCCTTTGCGTTTACACATATATTATACAGCAGGGCGGTAAAAAAAGCAATCCGGTTCGGTCCGCGGCATTGGCAGGATTTGTGCGTTGCGAACCGGTTACAAAACGGTTACAATTTCGGCAGAAAGGGGGAATTCTCATGAAAAGAATTCTGATGACAACGGCTGCCGCGGCGATCATCGCGGCCAAATGCGTCGTTCCGGCCGCGGCCGCCGCGCCGCAGACGACGTGCATTCCGGAGAAGAACTTCTGCATCGAGCAGACGTGCAGGCTGCCGGAGTGGCTCTGCCGCGTGACCGGCTGGAATTGTGACTGGAGCGGGACGCCGGACTGCGGCACGTCCTGCCCGGAGCAGCCGGGACAGACGCCGGGGGAAACGCCCGATGAGACGCCCGGCGTTCCGGACGAGACGCCCGATACGCCCGACACGAAGCCGGGCGACACGCCCGCCGAGACGCCGACCGAGAAGCCCGGCCAGGCCGAGACCGGCACGGCCTCGACGCTCGAGCGCCGCGTCGTGGAGCTCGTCAACGAGCAGCGCGCGGCCTACGGCCTGTCCGCGCTCACGCTGAGCGAGCAGCTGTGCGACGGCGCGCGCTTGAAGTCGCAGGACATGAAAAATAACGGCTATTTCAGCCACGAGAGCCCGTCGTACGGCACGCCGTTTGCTATGATGCAGCAGCTCGGCATCTCCTACCGCACGGCCGGCGAGAACATCGCCATGGGCTATTCGACGGCCGAGGCGGTCGTGAACGCCTGGATGAACTCCGAGGGCCACCGGGCGAATATCCTGAACGGAACATACACCCAGATCGGCGTCGGCGAGGTCGGCGGATACTGGACGCAGTGGTTTATCAGCTGATCCCAAACGGGACCCGCTTCGCTGGGCTCCCGTTTGGAGAGGCCTGCGCCCTGACTGCGCGCATAATTTGTGCGTCCGCGACGCACAAATTCCACACTTGCAGGGCGTAGCGAATTTTCTCCGACGCGCAGGTCGCCGGAGAAAATGATTTTGAATTTGTTTCGCCGCTGCGGCGGCGAAACTCTGCGAGGTTCCATATTACGATAGAAAGGCGCTGGCTTCGGCCGGCGTCTTTCTATTTATATATGTGGCGCATGATGCGCTGCCCGTCATATACTGGCATGAGAAATCGAATCGGAGGCGGTGCGGATGCAGGGAAAATTCGCGGTCATCGGCGGGGACCGGCGGCTCGGCGCGCTGGCGCGGGCGCTGTCGGAGGACGGATTTGCGGTGTCGACCTACGCGGTCGAGGGCTTTGCGGGCGACGATCTGGAGGCGGCGCTGCGCGGCGCGGCCGTTGCGGCGCTGCCGCTGCCGGCGTTTGACGCGGCGGGGTGCCTGAACGCGCGTCCGGGCGCGTGCGTCAGGGCGGCGGAGATCGCGGCGCATCTGACGCCGGGCATGCGCGTGTTCGGCGGCAAGCTCGGCGCGCAGGCGGCGGTCCTGGCGGGCAGCGGCGCGGCGGTCATCGACTATCTCGACCTCGAGCAGCTCACGGCGGCCAACGCCGTGCCGACGGCCGAGGGTGCCATCCAGATCGCGATGGAGCGCCTGCCCGTGACGATCCAGGGCTGCCGCGCGCTCGTCGTCGGGTGGGGGCGGATCGGCAAGATCCTCGCGCGCAAGCTCCACCTTCTCGGCGCGGACGTGACGGTCAGCGCGCGGCGCGAGCACGACACGGCCATGATCGCGGCGCTCGGCATGCGCCCGGACGTCACGGGCCGCTTTGGCCGCGGACTTTCGCAGTACGACCTCATCGTGAACACCGTCCCGGCGCGCGTGCTCGGCCGCGAGCTGCTGGAGCTGACGCGGGCGGACTGCCTGATCATCGACCTGGCGTCAAGTCCCGGCGGCGTGGATTTTGACGCCGCGGCGGCGCTTGGGCGCGAGACGGTGCAGGCACTCTCGCTTCCGGGCCGTGTTGCGCCGGTGAGCGCGGGGCGGCTCCTCCGGGATGCGATTTCCGGCTATCTCGATCTGCGCTGAAAAGAAGGCGCGAAAGGACGAAGCGATGGAGAACATCAGACTGGGATTTGCCATGTGCGGATCGTTCTGCACGTATGAGCCCGTGCTGCGCGCGCTTGCGCAGCTGCGGGAGGAGTTTGAGACGATCGTCCCGATCCTGTCCGAGCGGAGCGCGTCGACGGACACGCGCTTCGGCCTCGCGGTCGACATCCGGCGGCGCGTGGAGGACATCTGCGGGCGAAAAGCCATCACGACCGTCGCGGAGGCGGAGCCCATCGGGCCGAAAAAGCTGCTCGACGTGCTGCTCATCATGCCGTGCACGGGCAATACGATCGCGAAGCTCGCCCTCGGCGTGACGGACAGCGCCGTCACAATGGCGGCCAAGGCGCAGCTGCGCAATGAACGGCCGGTCATCGTGGCCGTGTCGACGAATGACGCGCTCGCGGGCAACGCAAGAAACATCGGGGAGCTGCTGGCAAGGCGGCATTATTACTTTGTACCGTTCCGCCAGGATGACCCGCAGGGAAAGCCGCGCTCTCTTGTAGCGGACTTTTCAAGGGCGGAACAGACGATAAAAGCAGCTCTGGAGGGCAGACAGCTCCAGCCGCTGCTGCTTGCGTAAAGCGCGCAAAGCCCCGTACTATGGGCGTTTGAGGGGGAACGGCCATGGTGCGGGGCACCGCTCTGTAAAGGGGACTTAAAAGAAAATGCAAAAAAGTCGAAAAAACTGCTTGACAAATCGGCCCCGGCTTGTTATTATATCGAAGCATTCCGCGAGACACACAAAAACAAAACGAAGAACGAGCCTGACGGCTTCGAAAATCTTCGAAAAAAGTTCTTGACAATCTCGAGAATGTGTGATATATTGAAATTCCGCTCGATGCGGTGTGTACCTTGTAAATTAAACAACGAGAAAAGAGCTTATGTAAGCACCTTTGGACAA
>CAVFYN010000096.1:4561-6061 GCA_963626425.1 Bacteroidaceae bacterium | reverse complement strand
CAGTGGAAGAGGTGCTGGAATCCTTGGAGCCCGTGGTGGAAAAGCGCCCCGAGCTGGAGAAGGCCGGCTTGATCGAGCGTCTGGTGGAGCCCGAGCGCATCATCATGTTCCGCGTGCCTTGGGTGGACGATCAGGGCAAGGTTCAGGTCAACCGCGGCTACCGCGTGCAGTTCAACTCCGCCATCGGCCCCTACAAGGGCGGCATTCGCCTGCACCCCTCCGTCAACCTTTCCGTTATTAAATTCCTCGGCTTTGAGCAGATCTTCAAGAACTCCCTGACCGGCCTGCCCATGGGCGGCGGCAAGGGCGGCTCGGACTTCGACCCGCACGGCAAGTCCGACGACGAGGTCATGCGCTTCTGCCAGAGCTTCATGACGGAGCTCTACCGCCATGTCGGCCCGGACTGCGACGTCCCGGCGGGCGACATCGGCGTCGGCGGCCGCGAGGTCGGCTACCTGTTCGGCCAGTACAAGCGCATCCGCAACGAGTTCACCGGCGTCCTGACCGGCAAGGGCATCCCGTTTGGCGGCTCGCTCGCCCGCACGGAGGCCACGGGCTACGGCCTGTGCTACTTCGCCGACGAGATGCTGCGCGACAACGGCCGCAGCTTCGAGGGTCAGCGCGTCATCGTCTCCGGCTCGGGCAACGTCGCGACGTATGCCAACCAGAAGGCGACGGAGCTCGGCGGCACGGTCGTCGCCATGAGCGATTCGTCCGGCTATATCGTCGACGAAAACGGCATTGATTATAAGGTCATCCAGGAGATCAAGGAGGTCCGCCGCGCCCGCATCAGCGCGTACCTCGAGTACGTCCCCGGCGCGAAGTTCGTGCCCGGCAGCGCCGGCATCTGGTCCGTCCCGTGCGGCATCGCGCTGCCGTGCGCCACGCAGAACGAGCTCGGCCTGGAGGGCGCCGAGGCGCTCGTGAAAAACGGCTGCTTCGCCGTGGCCGAGGGCGCGAACATGCCCACGACGCCGGAGGCCGTCGAGTATCTTCAGAGCCACGGCCTGCTCTTCGCGCCCGCCAAGGCGTCCAACGCCGGCGGCGTCGCCACGAGCGGCCTGGAGATGAGCCAGAACTCGCTGCGCCTTTCCTGGACGTTCGACGAGGTCGACGAGCGCCTGCACGGCATCATGCGCAGCATCTACGCCAACGCCGCCGCCGCGGCCGAGCAGTACGGCTGCAAGGGCAACCTCGTCGCCGGCGCGAACATCGCGGGCTTCACGAAGGTCGCAAACGCCATGCTCTCGCAGGGCATTGTCTGATCCGCAAAACCGCAAAAAGACGCACATCCGGCCGGATGTGCGTCTTTTTTTGTACGCGGCGGGATACCGGTTTTGCGGGCCGCATATCGCGGTTCCTGCAATTATTTTACAAGATGACGATGCTGATAAATCCCACTGCCCGCGATGGCGGACGCGGAAAATCGGCGGGGAATTTGATCTTTCGAAATTTCTGCCGAAATTCATGCGCTTTTTGGCCTGATTTCCAATATCAGAC
>CAVFYN010000096.1:0-4551 GCA_963626425.1 Bacteroidaceae bacterium | reverse complement strand
GAACGACAACAGAACATAAATTTCGTGCTTCCAACCGGCCGGCGGGAGTCGCCGGCCGAATTTTGTGTGCTGCTGCGGGAAAAAGGAGAAAAATTATGAAGAAAAAGCGCATCGTCAGCCTGCTGCTGGCCATTGCATGCATCGCATCGCTGCTGGCCGCCTGCAGCGGGGCCGACAACGCCGGTACAAACGCCGCCGACACGGGCAGCGCGCAGACCGGCAGCCCGGAGACAGGCAGCACGAAACCCGCCGAATCCGAAGACAGCGGCGCGGAGCATGAGCCGATCACCATGACCGCGATGGTCCCGTTCCGCAACCCCAGCCATCTGGCGGAGCTGGTCCACGAGAAATACCCGGAGATCAACATCGAGTTCGTCCCGTACAGCGGCTATAACGCCACGGCCTATACCCACATGCAGGTGGAGGCCGACGACATGACGGACATCTACTTTGGCAGCATGTACAACCCCGAGACGACCGACATGAGCGGCCGCCTGCTCGACCTGTCGGCCTACGCGTTTACGGACAACTTCACCGACCAGCGCCTGCGCGAGGTGACGGACAACGGGAGCATTTATCTGCTGCCGCTTTACTACTCCGTCCTCGGCGTCACCTACAACAAAACGCTGCTCGAAGAGCACGGCTGGTCGCTGCCGAATTCGCTTGAAGAGCTCGAGGCGCTCGCGGCCGAGGTGGAGGCGTCCGACTGCAATCTGGCCCTGAGCCAGGTGCAGTTCCCGGGCGCCGGGTTCCAGTATCTCTTCAACATTCTCAGCGCCGGCTACATCAACACCATCGAGGGCCGCAAGTGGCAGAACGCCTTCCTCGCCGGCGAGACGACCGCGCAGGACAACGCAGACCTGATGGCCGCGGTGGAGAACGTCCAGCGCTGGCGCGACAGCGGAATGCTGACCTTCAACGGCGACCCGGAGAGCGACACGAGCACCTGCACGACCTTCCTTGAGGGCAACACGCTGTTCCTCATCGGCGTGCTCGGCTCGATCACGAACGATGAGACGACCGACGAGTTCGGCTTCATGCCGTACCTGTCCGCGGACGGCGAGGAGAACACCTACATCGCCAACGTCACGAAGTTCGTCGGCCTGAACAAGCATCTGGCCGACGAGGGAAACGAGCAGAAGCTCGAGGACGCGCTCCACATCATGGAGGTCATCTGCACCGTCGACGGCATGCGCGCGCTGAGCATCAACACCAACGCGGACGTGCTCATCCCGCTCAAGGACTTCGTCATCCCCGATGACAGCGTCTATAAGACCATCGAGGCGGCCATCAACGAGGGCTACGTCGCCCCGTATGTCTACACCGGCTGGGAGGACCTCGTCGTCCCCGTGGGCGAGAAGATGTTCTCGTTCATGCGCGGGGAGTGCGACGTGTCCGACGTGATCCGCCTGCTCGACGAGAGCCAGCATCTGATCTTCGACAACGCCGACAACGTCTACACGATCGTGACCGAGACGCTGAGCGTCGACGACTGCACCAGGCTCGTCGGCATCCAGTTCGCGAAGGCCAGCGGCGCGGACGTCGCGCTCGTGTCGACCAACAAGTGGTACGCAACCGACAAGGACACGGCCATGAACACGAAGGGCGTGCAGTGCAAGCTCTACGCGCGGCCCATCACCGATCAGGACCTGACGGCCATGCTGCCCACCGGCTGGACGGGCACGATCCAGACCGTCACGCTCACCGGCGCGCGCATCCGCGAGCTGGCGGAGACCGGCTTTGACAAATTCGGCGACGGCGAGCATCTTTTCCCGTACTCGCTCATCATGCCCGACGGCTTCACGCTCGACGACGAGACGACCTACACCGTCGCCATCTGCGGCGTGAGCGCTGACGTGCAGGAGGAGGGCAATGTGCAGGACACCGGCCTCGTCGGCCTGACGATCATGGAGGAGTACCTCAGCCGGTTTGAGACGTTCTCTCCGGCGGACATTACATGGGATTGATTTAGGAGTAATAAATGGAAGCAAAAAAAGCCGACCGCGGCCGGTCGGCATCCAGGCGGCGCGCATTCGGACAGGCGATGGGCTTCGGCGCGTTTACGTATCTGTACCTCCGCTATAACGACCGGATCCTCTACGCCGAGCGGCTGAGCCAGATGCACGACGTCACGGCCCAGCTGTTCTCCGGCCTTGAGGACGTCGTGGGCACGCAGTGGAACGCGGTGAACGTGCTGTCGAACTACGTCGAGGCGGCGCGGCCCGCCGACATGGAGTCGCTGCAGCGCTTTATGGCCGAGCAGGCGGAGCTCAGCGAGCTCGACATCGAGCTTGACAACCTCATCGCCGTCGACGAGCGCGGCCGGTACTACACCGAGACCGGCCCGAAGGGCACGCTGCAGGAGCTCGACTACCTGCTCGACGACCCGGAGCGCATCAGCTACGTGTCCAACACCGTCACGACGAACCGCACGAAAATGGTGTTTTTAAAGCGCCTGCCCGATCCCTTGCCGCTCGACGAGGGCGTGGAGCTGGTGTACTACGGCTGCACGCGCGACATGAGCGAGCTGGACCCGTATTTCAACTGCGCGGCCTACGAGGGCAGCAGCGGCGTCTACGTCGTCGACAACACCGGCCTGAAGCTGTTCAGCAGCCGGGGCAGCGACCTGATCCACGGCTTTAACCTCTACAACGTCCTCGAGGAGATGGAATACCTCCACGGCACGTCCTTCGACGCTGCCCGCGCGGAGCTCGACGCAAACGGCACGGCGTACTCGAACGCCGTGCTCGACGGGCAGGAGTATTTCTACTCGCTCTACCGCATGGAGCGCGCCGAGTGGACGCTCGTGTTCCTCGTCAACGCGAACGCCGTCGCGATGAACACGGTCGAGCTCGTCAACACCACGCTGTTCGTGGTCATGGCGTTTGCCGTGCTCATGATCGCCGTGTGCGCCGTCTTTATCATCCGGATGCAGCGCCGCCAGCAGAAAAAGGAGCTGGCCATCGTCGAGCGGAGCAACGCGGCGCTCGAGGAGCTCAACGAGGAGCTGCAGTCGGCCAACAAGGCCAAGAGCGAGTTCCTCTCGAACATGTCCCACGACATCCGCACGCCCATGAACGCCATCGTCGGCATCACCGACCTTATGGCGCACGAGGCGGACACGTCCGATAAAATGCACACCTATATTGATAAGGTGCGCATGTCCAGCCGGCATCTGCTCAGCCTCATCAACGACGTGCTCGACATGAGCAAGATCGAGTCGAGCGAGGTCGCACTCAATCAGGATCCCATCAGCCTGGCCGAGCAGGTCGGCCAGGTCGACAGCATCATCCGCTCGCAGACGGCCGAGCGCGGCCAGACGTTCAACATCCGCGTCCACACCGTAGCGCACGAGTATCTCATCGGCGACGGCGTCCGCCTGCGCCAGATCCTGCTCAATCTGCTCTCGAACGCCGTCAAGTATACGCCCTACGGCGGGCAGGTCGACTTTGACATCGCCGAGCTCCCGTGCGATGTGCCCGACCGCGCGACGATCGGCATCTCGGTCGCCGACAACGGCTACGGCATGACGCCGGAGTTCGTCGAGCGCATCTTCGAGCCGTTCACCCGCGGCGAGAGCTCCGTCACGAACAAGGTCCAGGGCACCGGCCTCGGCATGGCCATCACGAAGAACATCGTCGACCTCATGGGCGGCACCATCACCGTCGAGAGCGAGCCGGGCAAGGGCAGCCGCTTCGAGGTCACGCTGACGCTGCCCATCGCCCGCAGCAGCGCCAACCGCCTGCGCGCCGGGCGCGTCCTGCTCGTCTCGGACGACGACGTGCTCATCTGCAACATGCGCGCGTCCATGAGCGAGGCGGGCGTCGCGTTCTCCGTCGCCCGGACGGAGGACGAGGCCGCGTCGCTCCTGCGGAAGGACCGGACGGACGTCATCCTCATCGGCGGCCGCCTGCACGACCGGTCGCTGCCTGACACGGTGCGGATGCTCCGCGAAAACGCGGCGGGCGCCGTGCTCATCTTCTGCTGCGACTACGCCCAGCAGGAGCAGGTCCACGACGAGCTCGTGCGCGGCGGCGTGGACGGCCTCGTCGCGCGGCCGTTCTTCCTGTCGAACCTCGCGCGCGCCGTCAGCCGCGCCCGCGGCGAGGAGAAGGCGGAAGAGCCGAGCCGCACGTCCGCGCTCACCGGCAAGCGCTTCCTCTGCGCCGAGGACAACGACCTCAACGCCGAGATTTTGGAGGCCATCCTGAACATGAACGGCGCGAGCTGCGTCATCTATGACAACGGCAAGGCGCTCGTCGACGCGTTCGCGGCCGTCCGGCCCGGCGAGTACGACGCGATCTTAATGGACGTCCAGATGCCCGTCATGAACGGCCTCGAGGCGACCCGCGCCATCCGCGGCGGGGAAAACCCGCTCGGAAAGACCATCCCCATCATCGCCATGACCGCCAACGCCTTCACGGAGGACATCCAGAGCTGCCTCGACGCGGGCATGAACGCCCACGTCTCCAAACCCCTCGACGTCGCCATCCTCGAGCGCACGCTCCGCAACCTGGCCGACGGAAAACTCGCGGGGGGGGGGGACACTTG
>CAVFYN010000095.1:0-5827 GCA_963626425.1 Bacteroidaceae bacterium | reverse complement strand
GTGTAGGCGATGCCGCCGCCCGTGCCGCCGAGCGTGTAGGCCGGGCGGATGATGACCGGCAGGCCGATCTTCTCGACGAATTTCACCGCGTCGTCGACCGTCGTGACGACGAGCGACTCGATGCACGGCTGGCCGATGGCCTCCATGGTGTCCTTGAAGCCCTGGCGGTCCTCGGCCTTGCGGATGGACTCGGCCGACGTGCCGAGCAGGCGGACGCCGTATTTTTCAAGCGTGCCGTCCTCGGCCAGCGCCATGGCGAGGTTGAGGCCCGTCTGGCCGCCGAGCGTCGGCAGGATGGAATCCGGGCGCTCCATCTCGATGATCTGCGTGACGGAGGCGGTGTTGAGCGGCTCGATGTAGACGTGGTCGGCGATGTCCTTGTCCGTCATGATCGTGGCGGGGTTGGAGTTGACGAGCACGACCTCGACGCCCTCCTCGCGCAGCGAGCGGCAGGCCTGCGTGCCGGCGTAGTCAAACTCGGCGGCCTGTCCGATGACGATCGGGCCGGAGCCGATGACGAGCACTTTTTTGATCGTAGGATTCTTCGGCATTACGCTTTCCCTCCCATTCTGGCGACGAAGCGGTCAAACAGATACGCGGTGTCCCGCGGCCCGGGCGACGCCTCGGGGTGGAACTGCACCGTCTCGACCCGGCCGTTTTTGTAGCGCAGGCCCTCGACGGAGCCGTCGTTGACGTTCACGTGGCTGACCTCGGCCACGGCCGGGTCCACGGAGTCGGCCACGACGCAGTAGTTGTGGTTCTGCGACGTGATATACACGCGGCCGGCCGCGAAATCGCGCACGGGGTGGTTGCCGCCGTGGTGGCCGTACTTGAGCTTCTCCGTCCGCGCGCCCGTCGCGATGGCCATGAACTGGTGGCCGAGGCAGACGGCGAAGATCGGAAGCGTGGAATCATAGAGCTTTCTGACCTCGGCGATGAGATCGCCGCAGTCGGCCGGGTCGCCGGGGCCGTTGGAGAGCATGACGCCGTCGAACCCGCCGGCAAGAATTTCGTCGGCCTTCGTCTGCGCCGGGAACACCGTGACAGAGCAGCCGCGGTTTACCAGGCTCCGAATGATATTTTCTTTCACGCCGTAATCGAGCAGCGCCACGCGCGGGCCGCCCGCGCCGGCGTAGACCTCCGGCTTTTCGCGCGTCACGCGCTCGACCGTGCCGTGCACGCGGTAGGCGCGGATCTTCTCAAGCGCCGCGTCGACGTCCACGTCCGGGTCGGTCGTGATCATGGCGTTCATCGTGCCCTCGTCGCGCAGCACGCGCGTGATGGCGCGCGTGTCCACGTCGCAGATGCCCGTGATGCCGTACTGTTTGAGATAGTCGTCCAGCGTGCCTTCGCAGCGGAAGTTGCTGCCGCGCGCGGCCAGATGCCGGACGATGAACGCCTCCGGCCAGGCGCGGCCGGACTCGCCGTCGTCACTGTTGACGCCGTAGTTGCCAATGAGCGGATAGGTCATCACGACGCCCTCGCCCGCGTAGCTCGGATCGGTCAGGACCTCCTGATAGCCGGCCATGGAGGTGTTGAACACCGCCTCAAAGATCTTCTCCTCCGAAGCGCCCATGCTCGTGCCGTGAAACACACGCCCGTTCGCCAGGATCAAAGCAGCCTGCATCTTCATCACCCTTTGCATAAATTCTACGCTTCTTGCTGTATATTCGCGCATATTTCGTCATACTTATACAGTTTCGCGCATTTCCCATTAGAATTCATCATATCGCATTCCCCGCCATAAATCAAGGGCAGGACTTCTAAAAATCGCGGCCGTTTTTTGCCGCCGTGTGTGGAATATTCCGCGCCCGGGCGGCAGAGACTATGGCGTATCCCGAAAATAAGGAGGCGCGGGTCTTGATCACCACCTACGTCCGCTCCATCGTGCTCTACGTCGTGCTCATCGCGGCCGTCCGGCTCATGGGCAAGCGGCAGATCGGCGAGATGGCGCCGTCGGAATTCGTCGTGACGATGCTGCTGGCCGACCTGGCCGCCGTGCCGATGCAGGACAACGGCATCCCGCTGTTCACGGGGCTCATCCCGATCGTGACGGTGCTCGCGCTCGAGCTCATGCTCGCGTCGCTGTGCCTTCGCTCGGTGCGCGCGCGGCGCATTTTGTGCGGCAAGCCCGTTATCATCATGGAAAACGGCGCCATTTTGCAGCAGAATCTGCGCAGCACGCGCCTGACGCTCGACGAGCTGACGGAGCTGCTGCGCGGCGCGGGCTACGTCGACCTGACGGAGATCCAGTACGCGATCTTAGAGACGAACGGCCTTCTGTCCGTCCTGCCCTATCCGAAGTATGCCCCGCCGGGCGCGAAGGACCTGTCCGTCCGCGTCGATCCGCTGCGCCTTCCGTACACGGTCATCACGGACGGCCGCGTCGTCCGCGAAAATCTCCGCGCGGCCGGGCGCGACGAGGCGTGGCTGCGCCAGACGCTGCAGACGCTCGGCTGCGCGGCGCGCGACGTGTATCTTCTGACCGTCGACGGCGGCGGGAAGCTCTATTTCGCGAAAAAGGAGCGGTCGTGATGCGCTGTGCAAAATTCGGACTATTCCTGCTCGTGATCACGCTGGCACTGTGCCTTGTGAGCCTGCACGCGCTCGGCGGCATCATCGCGGGCACCGAGGCCGGGCTCGTCCGCGCGCACGAGCTGGCCGGGGCTGGAGACTACCCCGCCGCGGCGGACGCCGTCCGCTCGGCCGAGCGGCAATGGCAGTCGCACGAGCTGTTCCTCGGCGCGGTGCTGCGGCACTCGGAGTCCGACGAGCTGCAATTCCTCTTCGCCCGCCTGCCCGCCTACGCCGATTCGGACAACACCGCGGAATTCCAGGCATCATGCCTGGAGCTGCGCGAGCACCTGCGCCACATCCTGGACACGGAGCAGGCGCATCTTTACAACATTTTCTAGTGCAAATAAAACGCCCGCAGCTGCAAAAGCGCTGCGGGCGTCCGTTCCGTATGGGGTCTCGGCGGACGCCGTACCGTCAGCGTTCGTCGAGGATCTTATTGAGTTCGGCCATGAAGCTGTTGATGTCCTTGAACTGCCGGTAGACCGATGCGAAGCGGACATAGGCGACCTCATCGAGCGGCTTGAGCCGTTCCATGACCAGCTCGCCGATGCGCTCGGTCTTGACCTCGCGGTCGAGCGAGTTCTGCAGGATCTGCTCGATGTCGGCCACGGCCGCCTCGAGCTCCGCCATGGACACCGGGCGCTTTTCGCACGCGCGCACCATGCCGTTGAGCACCTTGTTGCGCTCGAACGTCTGACGGCTGCCGTCCTTTTTGACGACGACGATGGGCAGGCTCTCGACGGTCTCATACGTGGTGAACCGTTTCCCGCACGACAGGCACTCCCGCCGGCGGCGGATGCTCAGGCCATCGTCGGAATGGCGCGAATCGACCACCTTGCTCTCCTGGTAGCCGCAATACGGACACTTCATGGCAAACGCTCCTTTTCTCTCTCCGGGCATTTTTGGGATATTATATCAAATCCCGGCGGGAGTGTCCACCCCTTTTCTTCCCCGTCAGCCGATGAGCTCGGCCAGCACATCCGGCAGCCCCGCGGGCGTGACCGTGCCGTCGGCCAGCCGCGCGATCATGTGCCGCATGACGGTCTCGCGGCTCGTGATGTCCGCGGCCGCCGCGGACTCCTCGTGCGCTCCCTCGTGCAGCGTGATCTGGACGCCGTAGCGCGCCGGCGCGCCGTCCGGCTCCGTGAGCAGATAGTAGTCGAGCACCAGCTCCGTATCCCGGGCAGAGCGCACACGCTCCTGCCGCAGCCAGGTCCTTTCCATATGCATTCCTCCCTCTCTTTCTGCTTCCATTAAAGCACGAATCGTCGCCGATGAAAAGAAAAAGCCTTCGACAGCGTTCGACAGATTTTCCGCAATTGGGGCGCTTTTGGCCCGAAAAACGCAACATCTTGTGCCGCACCGGCTGCGTTTTGCGGTGGAACCGGTCGATTTTTGTCGAAAATTTCTTCCGGCGGTCGAATTTACCGCTGTTCTTTTCCGCAGGGGCTGTGGTATGCTGGGCGCGGAGATGATCGCCCATGAAGCTCGCCATCACCGGCCTGAAAACGATGAGCCGCGCGGCCTACCGCGTGTTTGCCGGCGGCCTTGCGCTGTCGTGCTGCCTGATGCTGCTCGCCGTGCTGACCGCGGCGGCCGCGGGGCCGTACTCGGCCGCGACGCGCCGCTTCTTCATCGAGGCGTCCGCCCTCGAGCACGGCGCGCTCGCCTGCTTTGCCTGCACGGCGTTTTTGTCCGCGTTCACGGAGGAGCGGCTCGGCCGGCGATAAAAAAAGCCCCGTGCCGGATGGCACGGGGCTCCGCTTTTGGTTTAGTACGGATCTTTGACGTCCAGCTTGAGATCCAGCTTCATCTGCATGTACGCGATGATCGTCCGGGCGCACAGCTCGCGGCTCATGCGCGAGGTGTTGAGCGTCAGGTCGTAGTTGAGCTCGTCGTCCCAGCGGCGGCCGGAGTAGTAATAGTAGAAATCCGCCCTGGCCTTATCCGTCTTGCGGACGGCCTTCTGCGCGTCCTTTTCCGGCAGACCCGTCACCTGCATGACGGAGCGGACGCAGTCGTCAAAGTCGGCCTGGATGTTCACGTGGACCGTGCGCGGGTGGTTCTGGAGCAGATAGTCCGACGCGCGGCCGATGATGATGCACGACTCGCGGTCGGCCAGCTCGCGGATGACGCGCGCCTGGTAGTTATAGAGGTTCGCGTCGGAGATGAAGCTCGGGCTGTCCGGCGAGATGAGGCCGCCGGAGTAGTTCGGCCCGCCGGCGCTGCGCAGGCGCGCGCTCGTCTTGACCTTCTCGTCGCTCTGCGCGAAGAGCGTCTCGTTGATGCCGCTCTCGTCCGACGCCATGCGGATGAGGTCGCGGTCATAGTATTCCACGCCGAGCATTTTCGAGAGCAGGATGCCGATGCTCTTGCCGCCGCTGCCGTAGCCGCGGGAAATCGTGATGACAAAATTGTCCATTGAACATTCCTCCGATCTCACGCTATAATGGGCCCGAAGCGGCCCGCCTCTGTGCGTCTATCATACACGCTTTTGGCGGCCGATCCAAGCAAGTTCTTTGGTTTTTCCGCCGCCGCGGCAGAAAGATTTTTTCTTTTTTCCGCCCCGGCCGCATTTTCATCGGAGGAATCGCTATGGAGCACGTTGTCCACCCCATCCCGCCGATCTTTGACGGCCGCAGCGAGACGCTCATTTTGGGCTCGTTCCCGTCCGTCGCCTCGCGCGCGGGCTCGTTTTTCTATCACCATCCGCAAAACCGCTTCTGGCGCGTGCTGGCCGCCGTGCTGGGCGAGGACGTCCCCGGGAGCATCGAGGACAAGACGGCCCTGCTGCTCCAGCACCATATCGCGCTGTGGGACACGATCGCCTCGTGCGACATTACGGGCTCGTCCGACGCGAGCATCCGCGATGCCGTGCCGAACGACCTGACCGTCATCACCTCCGCCGCGCCCATCCGCCGCGTGTTCTGCAACGGCGCGCTCTCCGGCCGGCTCTACGACAAATTCGGCCTCCCCCAGACCGGCCTGCCCGCCGCGCGCCTCCCGTCCACCAGCCCCGCCAACGCCAGCTGGAGCCTCCCGCGCCTGATCGAGGCATGGCAGGTCATCGCAGAATAGCTTCGCAGAATTCGCCGCCCTCCCTCGCGCACCCGCTTCGCAGAATTCGCCGCCCCTCGTGCGACCGCTTCGCAGAATTCGCCGCCCGCAGGCGGCGAATAAAGTCAGAATCGAAATTTCCGAGGACATGCGCCTCGGAAATTTCTCTTTACAGCCCGCAAGTGTGCAGGAA
>CAVFYN010000094.1:5059-17749 GCA_963626425.1 Bacteroidaceae bacterium | reverse complement strand
GTTTTTGAGCATGAAGCAGTCGTCGTAAAGCGCGGGATCGTCGGCGGAGTCCACATAGTCCTCGTAGCTGTTGTACGCCTCGTAGCCGATGGCCGGCAGCATGACGCCGCGGTTGTAGAAAACGGGCGTGTTGTAGTGGAATACCTCGGCCGAGTAGCCGAGCGCGCGGAACTGGCTCGGCAGGCTCTCGGAAAAGTCGTTGTCCGAATAGCCGAGCGACGACAGCCCCGACGTCGGCAGGAAATAGCCGGTGTTCGCGCAGAATTCGGCGTTGAACGTGTGGATGGACGAGTAGATGGGCGTGTAGAAATCCGTGAAGTTGATGCCCTCGCGCATGAGGCGGCAGATGGTCGGCGTGTCATCCTCATTGATGAGAAAATCGTCCATCGTCTCCATGAGCACGAGCACGACGTTTTTGCCCTCAAAAATGCCGGTCATGTCGTTTGCCTCGTGCTCGCCGCGCTGGGCGTAGAATTCGTCCGCTGCCGCCTTTTTCGCTGCGAGCGCCTGCTGATAGGCCGGAAGGCGCGGGCGGATGTGATGGCGGATGACGTCCTGCGTCAGGAGCTGATAGTAGCCGCAGACGGAGTAGACCTTTTCGGCGTCATAAAACGTGCTGTAAATGCCGTAGCTGTTGATGGTCTGGCGGAAAACGGTCGCGTTGTATTTGTCCTTCGCGTCGTAGGCCAGGCAGTCGGCCAGAATATAGTGCTTGGCGACCATCGCGCCGCCCGCGATGGCGATGCAGACAAGCGGGACGTACCACCGCCGCCGAAAGCGCGGCATGGCGAAAATGCCGAGCACGCCGACGGCGATCATCAAAACGGCGGCCAGCCAGAACGCGGCGTTCAGGCCCGACGTGATCGTGCCCGTGTAGTCCGCGCCCTCGCCGGCGTGGACGATGTCGCTCAGCCAGATCATGTGGCCGAGGATCTTCACGCAGCCGACCTGCGCGATGGCAAAGCCCGCGAGGGCGAAATAGCCGACCGCGTAGAGCACCTGCCCTGCGCGCCGCGGGAAGAGCAGCAGCCCCGCCGTTCCGGCGACGGCCCACATGGCCGAGATCCAGAATCCGTAGAGATCCGCCGCGCCGAGAAACGCGCGGAGGTATAATTCAACGGCCAGAAACGAAAAAAGCACCCACGCGCCGCCAGCTACATCGCGCCAGACGGCATAGCCCCGCGCGGCGCGGATGCGGCCGGAAAATTCGGAAAAAGAAGCCCTCATACCATCACTCGTTCCAAAAGAATTCCACCCTAGTGTACACGAAAGCGGCCGCAATTGCAAACCCGTTTCGCCCGCCGCGTTGACAAGCGGCGCTGCGGCCACTATAATGCAGAAAAAGAATGAGGTGATAGCATGATCACGATCGAAGAGCTGTTTGACCTGAACGCGACGATCGCGCGGGACCTGTTCGCGGGCAAGACGTACCCGTGGGAGGTTCTGGGCGAGATCAAGGCGTTTATTTTAGAGCTCGGCAAAACGCTGCCCGAGGCGGAATTCGACCATCCGGCGGACGATGTCTGGATCGCGAAGGACGCGAAGGTGTTTCCCTCGGCGTACATCGCCGGGCCCTGCATCATCGACCACGGCGCGGAGGTGCGCCACTGCGCGTTCATCCGCGGCAGCGCCGTCGTCGGCAAAAACTGCGTCGTCGGCAATTCCGTCGAGCTGAAAAACGTCGTGCTGTTCGACGGCGTGCAGACGCCGCACTATAATTACGTCGGCGACTCCATCCTCGGCCGCGGCGCGCATATGGGCGCGGGCTCCATCACGTCGAACATCAAAAGCGACAAGACGAACGTCGTCGTCCGCGCGCCGGAGGGCACGTTCGAGACCGGCCTTCGCAAATTCGGCGCGGTGCTTGGCGACGGCGTGGAGGTCGGCTGCAACAGCGTCTTGAATCCCGGCGCCATTTTGTGCCGCCGCGCGTCCGTCTACCCGACGAGCAGCGTCCGCGGCGTCGTCCCGCCGGACCATATCTACAAGGCGAAGGACGACGTTGTTGCCCGCACATAACAGCATGAAAAAAGTGCGCTCAGCTATCTGAGCGCACTTTTTTTGATTTAGATCGCCTGGAACAGGTTTCTCCAGGTGTTGAAGGCCTGCTGGAACTCGGCGCGGAACGCCTCGCGCTTGCGGGTCTCCGTGGAATATGTACCAAGGATGAAGTCACGGTTGGCAAGACGGCAGACGGTCTTGTAGAAGTGGTTATCTTCGCCCTTTTCCGTCTTCCAGATGACGTCGAACTCGCCGGCCAGGCCGTCCGGGTCCTCGAAATTGTCCCACCATTTGAAGATGTAGTCGATCTCGTAGACGTCCTTGAAGCCTTCTTTGCGCATCCGCTCGACCTGCGCCTCGGACTCCTCGAAGCTCTCTTCCCAGGCGGAGATGCCCTTGGCCTTGTTCTCAAGCCAGATGTTGCGGATGGTGTCGGCGACCTTGTTGGCGCTCAGCTGCCAGGATTCCTCAATAGGGGCTTTTTCCAGAATTTCACCGATTAACACTGTGGATCATCCTTTCTTTTCTCAATGCGGCCGCATCCCCAAAATGCGGCAGGGGTAAGGTTTCCCTTGCCCAACATTTTAACCAAATATGACCGGGTTGTCAACGACCGTTATGTAAGAATTCCATATTTGAGTTTTAATGTTAGGATGCGAACAACGCTCTCGTCGATGCGCGCTTCCGTCAGGCGTCCGGAGGTCACCGCATCGGCGATCCCGGCGGCCGCGTCGGCTAAACTTTCCGGCTCGAGCAGCAGGTCGCACCCGGCCTCGAGCGCGCGGACGCACAGCTCGCCGGGGGCATAGAGCCCGCTCACGGCCTCCATGACGAGGCTGTCGGTGATGACGACGCCGTCAAAGCCCAGCTCGCCGCGCAGGCAGCCCGTCACGATGGCGCGCGAGAGCGTCGCGGGCTGATCGTCGATGTCCGGCACGGTCAGGTGGACGACCATGACCATGTCCGCGCCCGCCGCGATGCCGGAGGCGAACGGGAGCCATTCCTCGCGGGAGAGCTCGTCGTGCGTTTTCGTCACGAGCGCGCTCGACGTGTGCGAGTCCTCGTTCGTGTCGCCGTGGCCGGGGAAGTGCTTGAGCGTGCAGATCGCGCCCGCGTCGTGGAAGCCCTGTACGGCCGCGGCGACGAGCTCGGCGGCCTGGGAGAAGTCGTCGCTGTACGCGCGGCGCCCGATGACGGTGTTGTTCGGGTTCGACCAGACGTCTGCCACGGGCGCGAAGTCCGTGTTGAAGCCGTAGGACAAAATGTCGCGCCCGATGGTCGCGGCGTTGCCCTGCGCGGTGTCCGTGCCGTCGTCTTTATAGGTGTACATGGCGGACAGCTGCGTCGTGCCGAGCTTGTCCATGAGCCGCGCGACGGGGCCGCCCTCCTCGTCGACGCAGATGAGAAGGCCGAGCTTCGAGTAGCTCTGCGTCGCGGAGATCATGTCCCGCGTCTGCTCGCCGGACTCGAGGTTTTTCGCAAAGTAGACGATGCCGCCGACGGGATAGCTTTCCAGCGCGGCGCGCGTCGTCTCGCCCGCGCGCGTGGCCGTGCCGACGCCGGTGAGAGTTTCGGGCGTCACGACAAATAACTGATAGATCTTTTCCTCGAGCGTCATGGAGCTTAAGATCTCCTGCGCCCGCGCGGCCGTGGGATCGGCGGGCGGTTCGGGCTCCGCGGGCGTCTCCGGCTCGGCCGGCTGCTCGGGCTCGGGCTGGACCGGTTCGGCGGGGGGGTCGGGCTCGGCCGGCGTGTCGGGCTCGCTCGGCGTATCCGGCGTCGTGGGCGCGGGGACGTCGGGCGTCTGGATGGTATCGCCGCTGTCCGCGGCGGGCTTTTTCAGAATGTCCGTGCGCACGAACCAGACGAGAAACACGCACTCGCCCGCGAGCAGCAGGACGAGAAAGACGGCCAGAACGGCGACGGCGGGACTTCTTCGGCGGCCGGATGACATGGCGATTCCTCCTTTTGATAAGCCGCGCCCTGACGGGAGGCGGCCCGGTTAGTGACATTATCCGGCATCGCACGCGAAATTGCAAGAAAACATTCGCCGCGGCTTGACATTTTACCGCTTTGGGGGCTAAGATAGCCGGAGAATGTCTGCACCACGTGCACAGAGAGAACAAGGAGGACACCTTCCATGGAATTTGATTTTTCCAGCATCATTGACCGCAGCGGCACGCACGCCCTCGCCGTCGACGTCATCCCGATCCCGGACGCCGAGATCAAGCCCGGATTTTCGCGCATCCCGATGTGGATCGCCGACATGAACTTCGCCGTTCCGCCCGCCATTGTCAAGGCCATGGCCGAGCGCGTGCAGCATCCGTGCTACGGCTACTTCGCCATGCCGGACGAGTATTTTGATTCCATCATCCGCTGGCAGACGGAGCACAACGGCGCCGTCGGCCTCGAGAAAAAGCACATCGGCTATGAGAACGGCGTCCTCGGCGGCGTGGCCTCGGCCGTGCAGGCGTTCTCCGCCCCGGGCGACGCCGTGCTGCTGCACGCGCCGACGTACGTCGGCTTCACCGGCACGATGAACGGCTGCGGCCGCAAGATCGTCCTGAGCGACCTCGTCCGCGACGAAAACGGCGTCTGGCGCATGGACTACGAGGACATGGACCGCAAGCTCAAGGAGAACAACATCCACGTCGCCATCTTCTGCACGCCGCACAACCCGACCGGCCGCGTCTGGGAGCGCTGGGAGGTCGAGCGGGCCATGGAGGTCTACCGCGACAACGACTGCGTCGTCGTCTGCGACGAGATCTGGTCCGACCTGACGCTCGACGGCTACACCCACATCCCGCCCGAGACGGTGTCCGAGGACGCGAAAAACCGCACGGTCGCGCTCTACGCGCCGTCGAAGACGTTCAACCTCGCCGGCCTCATCGGCTCGTACCACATTATTTATAACGACTACCTGCGCGACCGCGTCACGCGCCAGGCCGCGCTGTCGCACTACAACGACGCGAACGTCCTGTCCGTCGCCGCGCTCATCGGCGCGTACTCCGACGAGGGCGGCCGCTGGCTGAAAGAGCTCCGCACCGTCCTGACGGAGAACACGAACTACGCCTACAACTTCCTGAAAAACAACGTCCCCGGCGTCGAGCTCGCTCAGCCGGAGGGCACGTACATGCTCTATCTCGACTGCTCGAAGTGGTGCGAGGCCCACGGCGTCACGCTCGATGAGCTGCTCCATCGCGGCGTCGCCTGCGGCGTCATCTGGCAGGACGGCCGCCCGTTCAACGTCGACAACACCATCCGCATGAACGTCGCGCTGCCGCACGCGCTCGTCGTCGAGGCGTTTGACCGCCTGGCCAAGTACGCGTTCTGCGACTAAGGCTCCAAAAAAATCACCGCATCGGTCAAGTCCCTCAGAAATTTCTGAGGGACTTGACTTTTTTCGCGGCGCTTGCTATGATATTTCCGACATATGACGGAAACGGAGGGGCGGACATGGCAAGACCCTGTCGCTGCCGGCGCATCTGCGCCGAGCCGGCGTACGACCGGTTCGCACCCGTGGGCATCCCGGGCGGCCCGGCGGTCGGGCTGACGCTGGACGAGTACGAGGCGCTGCGGCTCATCGACCTGGAAAAGTGCACGCACGAGATGTGCGCCGCGCGCATGGACGTCTCGCGCACGACGGTGACCGAGATCTACGAATCCGCGCGCGAAAAGGTCGCCGAGAGCATCGTCTGCGGCCGGCCGCTCGTCATCGCCGGCGGGCGCTACCGCCTGTGCGGCGGCGAGGCGGCCTGCGGGCGCGACCAATGCCCGTGCGCGGTGCGCGCGTGCCCGACCCTTCGCCCAAAAGGAGAATGTACCATGAGAATCGCAGTCACCTATGAAAACGGCAGCATTTTTCAGCACTTCGGCCACACGGCGCAGTTCAAGCTCTACGACGTGGAGGACGGCGCGGTCAAAAGCGCGCAGGTCGTCGGCACGAACGGCAGCGGCCACGGCGCGCTGGCGGGCTTTTTGACGGCGCAGGGCGTGGACACGCTCATCTGCGGCGGCATCGGCGGCGGCGCGCAGGCGGCGCTGGCGGAGGCGGGCATCACGCTTTACGGCGGCGTGCAGGGCGACGCAGACGCGGCCGTGGCCGCGCTGCTGGCCGGCTCGCTCGGCTATGATCCGGCCGTCCGCTGCTCGCACCACGACCACGGCGAGGGCCACACGTGCGGCAGCCACGGCTGCCATCACGAGGGCTGAGCCATGGCCGTCACGCTCAATCCCGACGCCGAGCTCGTCAAAACCGTCCGCGAGGGGCTAAAGCGCACCGGCGGGTACTGCCCGTGCCGCCTCGAGCGCACGGAGGACAACCGCTGCATGTGCCGCGAGTTCCGCGAGCAGATGGCGGACCCGGATTTTGAAGGGTACTGCCACTGTATGCTCTACTACAAAACAAAGGAGGCCAAAAACAATGGCTGAAATGATCATCACGACCGAAAATTTTGAATCCGCTGTGCTCGCGTCCGACAAGCCGGTGCTCATCGACCTGTGGGCCGACTGGTGCGGCCCGTGCCGCATGATGGCGCCCGTCGTGGCCGCCGCCTCGGAAAAATACGCCGGCCGCGTCGCCGTCGGCAAGGTCAACGTCGACGAGCAGGCTGCCATCGCCGTGCGCTATGGCGTGTCGAGCATCCCGACGCTGCTGCTGTTTGTCGGCGGGCAGGAGGCCGCGCGCCTCGTCGGCTACCGTCCGCTTTCGGACGTCGAGGCCATGCTCGCACCCTACGCCGGCTGAGCCGGGACTTAATGAAATCTTAAGCCGAAACGGCCCGCTTCTTTATGGAAGCGGGCCGTTTTGCGTTTCCGCGGGGTTGTAATTTCCCGGCGCGGCAGGTAAAATAGAGCGGTATCAAGAAAGACAGGGTATTTTTCACTGGGTGGTGAATTATTTGGAAATCATACAGAGCATCACGGACTGGTTCGATACGTTCGGCGCGACACTGGCCGGGCCGGTGTGTACCGTGACGCGGTTTTTGTTCCCGCTGCTGACGCTGTGGATCCTCATCCGCTGCGCGCGCTCGCTGCTCGGCGGCCGGGCGCAGCCGGAAGTCTGGGCGCTGCTCGCGCTGCCCGGCGGGGCGACGATCCCGGTGACGCACTGGGAGAATATGATCGGCCGGAAAAAGACGTGCGACGTCGTCATCGACTTCCAGACGGTCTCGCGCGCGCACGCGGTCTTAACGCGCTATGACGACGGCTCGTGGTCCATCCGCGACATCGGCTCGAAGGGCGGCGTGGCCGTCAACGGGCAGGACGTCTCCTCGAGCGAGGTCTGCTACGGCGACGTCATCTCGCTCGGCGGCGTCGAGCTGACGCTCCTGCCGCTCACGGCGGAGCAGATGGCCGCGCAGGAAAACGCGCGCCCGCGCGCGGGCTGGGCCGTCCGGCCGGGGCCGACGCTGCTCATTTTGACGCTGTTTCAGCTCATCACGGCTGCGCAGCTGTGCTTTTCCACGGGCGCGGCCGGCAAGGTATGCGCCGCGTTCGGCGCGCTCATCGCCATGGAGTGGGTGCTGTTCGCGTTTTTGCGCTCGCTGCGGCGGACGGGCTTTGACGTGGAGACCGTCGCGTTTTATCTCTCGACGCTCGGCCTTGCCATCGGCGCGTCGGACGATCCGGGCGGGCTGTGGAAGATCATTCTGACGATGGCCATGGGCCTTGTGCTGTTTCTCATCCTCGGCTGGATGCTGCGCGACCTCGAGCGCGCGAAGAAAATGCGGTATCTCGCCGCCGCGGCCGGGCTTGCGCTGCTCGCGGCGAACCTCGCGTTCGGCACGGAGCTCTACGGCGCAAAGAACTGGATCTTCATCGGGCCCATTTCGTTCCAGCCGTCGGAGCTTGTGAAGATCTGCTTCGTGTTCACGGGCGCGTCGACGCTCGACCGCATCGTGGCGCGGCGCAATGTGGCGCTGTTTCTCGTGTACACGGGCGCGGTGTGCGGCGCGCTGGCGCTTATGAACGATTTCGGCACGGCCATCGTGTTTTTCGCGGCGTTTCTCGTCATCGCGTTCCTGCGCTCGGGCAGCTTCGCGGGCCTTGCGCTCATCTGCGCGGGCGTCGCGTTCGCGGGCGCGCTCGTGCTGCGGTTCCGGCCGTATGCGCTCAGCCGCTTCTCGGCGTGGGGCCACGTGTGGGAAAACGCGCTCTCGTCCGGCTATCAGCAGACGCGCTCGATGATGTGCATCGCTTCGGGCGGGCTGTTCGGCCTCGGCGTGGGCAACGGGTGGCTCAAGTACGTCGCCGCGTCGGACACGGACCTCGTGTTCGCGTTCGTCGGCGAGGAGTGGGGGCTGCTCGTCGCGGTGATGATGGTGCTGTTCATCGCGTGCCTCGGCGCGTTCACGGTCAAGTCCGCCGCGGCCGGGCGCAGCAGCTTTTACACGATCGGCGCGTGCGCGGCCATGTGCATTTTGATGGTGCAGGCCATGCTCAACGTGTTCGGCACGGTCGATTTCCTGCCGCTGACGGGCATGACGTTCCCGTTTGTGTCCAACGGCGGCTCGAGCATGATCTCGGCCTGGGGCCTGCTCGCGTTTGTGAAGGCGGCCGATACGCGCCGCAGCGCGAGCTTCGCCGTCCGGCAGGAGCGCGCGCCGGATGGCGCGGGTGAGGAGGCGGCGGCATGAAGCTCATTTCAAGGCGCGCGCTGTGCGCGCTGCTCGCGTCCGGCCTGCTCGCGCTCGGCGCGCTGGCGTTTGTCGTGCTGTTTTTCGTGCGCGGCGGCGACTGGGTCGTGTTCTCCGGCAGCCCGCATGTCTACACGGGCTCCAACCTCGACGCCGGCACGGTCACGGACCGCGCGGGCGAGACGCTGCTCACGCAGACTGGCGGCGAGCGCACCTACGCCGGCGACCCGCTGCTTCGCCGCGCAGCGCTCCATCTGCTCGGCGACCGCTACGGCTACATCGCCGGCAGCGTCCTCGGCGAATACGCCGACCTTCTCGTCGGCTACAACCCCGTCACGGGCGTGTACGGCGCGGACGACGGCGGCAGCACGCTGCGCCTGACCGTCAGCGCGGAGGCCCAGACGGCGGCCTTAAATGCCCTCGGCGGCCGCGCGGGCGCCGTCGGCGTGTACAATTACAAAACGGGCGAGATTTTATGCGCCGTCACGTCGCCGACGTATGACCCGGACGACGTCCCGGACATCGAAAACGACACGTCGGGCGCGTATGACGGCGTGTACTTAAACCGCCTGTTCCAGACGACGTACGTCCCCGGCTCCATCTTCAAGCTCGTCACCGCGGCCGCGGCGCTCGAGACGATCGACGACATCGAGTCGCAGACGTTTAACTGCCCCGGCGTCATCACGATCGGCGGCGACGAGATCCACTGCTCCGGCGTCCACGGGACCGTGACGCTCGAGCAGGCGCTCGCGCACTCGTGCAACTGCGCCTTCGCCGAGATCGCGCAGGAGGTCGGCGCCGAGACGCTGACGGAGTACGCGAAAAAGGCCGGCGTGCTGGATTCCTACGAATTCGACGGCATCACGACCGCGCCCGGCAGCTTTGACCTGACGGACGCGGCGGACTCCGAGGTCTCGTGGGCAGGCATCGGCCAGTACACGAACCTCGTCAACCCCTGCGGCTATATGGTGTTCATGGGCGCCATCGGCGGCGGAGGCGCGGCAGCGGAGCCGTATCTGGCCGGCGCGGTCGTCAATTCGTCCGGCCGGACGGTGTATAAGCCGTCCGTCAAAATGACGGACGAGATGATCCGCCCCGAGACGGCCGAGCGGCTCGGCGAGATGATGCGCAACAACGTCGTCACGAGCTACGGCGCGGCGCAGTTCGGTGAGCTGACCGTCTGCGCCAAGTCCGGCACGGCCGAGGTCGGCGAGGGGTTAAGCCCGCACGCGACATTTTCCGGCTTCGTCGCCGACAGCGACTATCCGCTTGCATTTTTTGTTGTGGTCGAAAACGCGGGCTCCGGCTCCGGCGTCTGCGCGCCCATTGCCGCGACGGTCCTGAAGGCCTGCGCGGCGGCCATGGACGGTTAATGAAAGAGAAGGAGAGAGAACCATGAAATACGCACTGACCGGCGCCGCGATCTTATCCGGCGAGAAGGACATGACGCCCGAGCTCGGCAAGGCCATCTTGGTCGACGGCGAGCGCATCGCGGACATCGTGCCCGTAAACGCCATCCCGCAGGGCTACGAGACCGTCGACCTGACGGGAAAATACGTCATGCCGGGCCTCATCAACCTGCACATCCACCTGCCCGCGACCGGCAAGCCGAAAAAGAAGGAATCCGACCCGAAAAAGCTCGTGAACCTCATCACGAAAAACGCGCTCACGCGGAAGATCCTCTACAAAATGTGCCTCGGCGCGGCGCAGATGCAGCTTCATAGCGGCGTCACGACCATCCGCACCGTCGGCGGCGTGCTCGACACGGACTCGCGCATCCGCAACGATATTAACGCCGGGCGCGTCACGGGCCCGCGCATTCTCGCGGGCGACATGGCCGTCTCCGTCCCGGGCGGGCACATGGCCGGGTCGCTTGCGTACATCGCAACGAGCGCGGACGAGGCGCGCGATTTCGTCAAGAAGATCGCCGAGGCCAAGCCGGACCTCATCAAGCTCATGATTACGGGCGGCGTCCTCGACGCGACGGTGAAGGGCGAGCCCGGCGTACTGAAAATGCCGCCGGAGTACGTAAAAGCGGCGTGCGACGAGGCGCACCGCCTCGGCCTGCCCGTCGCGGCGCACGTTGAGAGCCCCGAGGGCGTGCGCGTCGCGCTGGAAAACGGCGTGGACACCATCGAGCACGGCGCAAAGCCGGACGAGGAGATCTTAAAGCTCTTTGAATCCCGCGGCGCATCGCTCGTCACGACGCTCTCGCCCGCGCTGCCGTATGCGCTCTTTGACCGCTCGGTCAGCCACGCGACGGAGCTTTCGCAGTACAACGGCAAGATCGTCTTTGAGGGCATCAAGGACTGCTCGAAGGCGTGCCTTGAGCGCGGCATCCCCGTCGGCCTCGGCACGGACACGGGCTGCCCGTTCGTCACGCATTACGACATGTGGCGCGAGCTCGTCTATTTCCACAAATACTGCGGCGTGTCCAATTCCTTCGCGCTCTACACCGCCACGCGCCGCAACGCCGAGATCGCCCGCATCGACGGCGAGACCGGCACGGTCGAAAAGGGAAAATGCGCCGACCTCATCGTCACGGACGAAAATCCGCTGGACGACCTCACGGCGCTGCGGAATGTCCGCATGGTCATGGCGCGCGGCAAGCTCATCCGCGACCCGCACGTGAAGAAATACCAGAACGTCGAGCGCGAGCTTGACAAATTCCTGTGACGCGCTCACGCTTTCGCGCCGCGCGGCGGGCGCTTTTGTTCTGGACGTGGTTCATCGGGCTCGGCGCGGTCGGCGGGGCGGTCATGATGCTCACGGACCCCAGCGGGCGCGCGATGGGCATGGACGCCATGCTGCCGTATTTTCAGGTGCTGCCGTTTGCGGATGTGCTGTTTCAGGATTTTACGTTCTCGGGCATCGCGCTGCTGATCGTCAACGGACTGTCGAACCTGACGGCGGCGGGGCTGCTGCACGCGCGAAAGCGCGCGGGAACGGTGCTCGGCGGCGTGTTCGGCGTGACGCTCATGCTGTGGATCTGCATCCAGTTTTACATATTCCCGCCGAATTTCATGTCGACGATCTACTTCGTGTTCGGTCTGTGCCAGGCCGCGACGGGGTACTGCGCGTGGGTATTTTCGCGGCAGGAGTCGTTTCACGTCGACCCAGCGGATTATCCGCACGTCGGGATGGACCCGACGCGCCTCGTCGTGTATTTTTCGCGCATGGGCTACGGCAAAAAGCTCGCCTATGAGGCCGCCGAGCGCACGGGCGCGGACATCTGCGAGATCCGCGCGGCCGAGCGCACGGAGGGGACACTCGGCTTCTGGTGGTGCGGCCGGTTCGGGATGCACCGCTGGGAAATGCCGATCGAGCCGGTCGCGGCCGACCTCGGGCGCTATGCGCACGTGACGATCTGCTCGCCTATCTGGGTGTTCGCCCTCGCCGCGCCGATGCGCGCGTTCTGCCGCCGGGCCGCGGGGCAGATCCGCGAGGCCGACTACATCCTCGTCCATTTCCAGAGCGCCCGCTATGAAAATGCCGCCCGCGAAATGGACACCCTGCTCGGCATCCGCCATACGGCCCTGAAAAGCTACCGCTGCCGCATGGGAAAGTTCCGGGAAGTCTGAAAAAGAAAAACCGCCCGCTCCAAACTGGAGCGGGCGGCGCTTTTTTATGCCGGATAATCCCGCGCGAGCGACGCGGCGAGCTCTTCGCTGCGGGCGGCGAAATAGGTGCGCAGATAGTCCAGAAAGCCCGCGACGGCGGGGGAGGGGACGCGGCCGCGGAGGAAGGCGACGCCGAGCGTGAACGGGCGGCGCGGGGCGGCAAGGCGCAGCACGGATGCGCCGCCGCGGCGGGGCGAGGGCGTCGTGCTCATGTGGAAATAGTGCATGGACGCCGGGACGAGGAACACGCCGAGGCCGCGGGACAACAGCTCAAACGGCACCTCCGTCTCGTTGCCCGCGAAGAAGAGGTCGGGCGAGAAGCCGGCCTGCGCGCACAGCTCGTTGAGGATGTCCGTCGTCTCCAGGCCGAAGTCGTAGAAAATGAGCCGCTCGCGCGCGAGCGCGGCGAACTCGACCTCGCGCCGGCCGGC
>CAVFYN010000094.1:2720-4943 GCA_963626425.1 Bacteroidaceae bacterium | reverse complement strand
GCGGGTGATTTTCGTGGACGTAGACGAGAAATTCGTCGTGCAGCAGCGGCTCCCAGCAGATCTCGGGGACGGAAAAGCGCGCGCTCGTGATGGCAAAGTCGATTTCGCGCGCGAGCAGCATCTCCTGCATCTGCCGCGCGGACTGGATATACTGCCGCAGGTGGAGCGCCGGGTGGGCGATGAGGTAGTCCGTCAGCGGCTGCGAGAGCACGCCGTGCGTGGACGTCGACATCGCGATGTCGCCGGTCTCGGCGCTCATCTGGCGGCGCATGGAGCGCACGCCGTTGTCGAGCTCCTGCTCGGCGCGGCCGAGATAGTGCGCGAATTGGCGGCCGTTTTCGTTGAGGACGATGCGGTTGCTCGACCGGTCGAATAGCTGCACGCCGAGCTCGGCCTCGAGATGCGAGATGGCGCGGCTGAGCGCGGGCTGCGAAAGATAGAGCCGCCGCGCGGCGGCGGACAGGTTCTGCTCCTCGGCCACGGCGAGGAAATAGCGAAGCTGCGCAAGCTCCATGGACGGTCGCCTCCTTTACGGTTTACTATAACATATACATACTGCTGCCGTCAAACGCCATGCATACCACGCATGGAAAATCGCCGCCCAAATGGGCTGCGCGCGGGTTATGAATGGAAATCATGACTCGCGTTTCGCGGAAAAACGGGCCCGCAAAGCCAGTAACTGCGGGAAGTTTGCTTTTTTGAACAAATTAGCGTACCTATTTTTGGCGACGCTTTTTCGGAGCGTTGTGGTATGATGCTTGCAAGAGACAAACAAGGAAAGGACGGAAGCTCATGAACCCCTACGCTCACATTTTAAGCCCCGTGCAGGTGCGCGGAAAGACATTCAAGACCCGCCTTTTGCAGTCGAAATGCTCGCTGCCGCCGCAGGACACGGCCACGCTGGCCGACTTCTACGTCGACACGGCGCGCAACGGCGCGGCCATGGTCACGGTCTGGATCGGCAGCTATCCGAAGAAAAACGACGGCCTGACCGGCCACGAGCCGCCCGGCATGGCGCCGAAGCTCAAAATGGACGACCCGGCCGTCCGCGCGGCGTACCGCGACCTGAATGACCGCGTCCACGCCCTCGGCTCGCTGACGAGCGCTTCGCTCCAGTCCATCGAGCCCGAGGACGTCAACATCGCCGACACGCCGAACTGGGACGACATCCCCGCGCGCGGCGACTATAACTCCATGACCTATCACAACAAGCCCGGCATCACGAAAGACGGGATCGAGGAGATGATGGCGAGCTTCGTCTCCGCGTGCGTCGACCTGCACTCGCTCGGCTTTGACGCGGTGACGTTTTACATGTCCTACCGCGCGAGCATCCTGTGCAACTCGCTCTCGCCGCTGCTCAACCAGCGCACGGACGAGTACGGCGGCAAGACGAACGCCGAGCGCGCGCGCCTGACGGTCGAGCTGTTCCGCCGCATCCGCGAGGCGTGCCCGGACCTCATCCTGGAGGTCCAGTGCTCCGGCGAGGAGGAAGCGCCGGGCTACACCGTCTCCGACTGGCTCGATTACTGCCGCGCGTGGGAGGGCCTCGTCGACATGATCCAGGTCCGCGGCTTTGACGGCTCGGCCACGCACGTCTCGGGCGTGAACATGGAAGAGCACTGCCCGCCGAACCTGCGCTTTGCCGAGGAGCTGAAAAAATCCGGCATCGCCATCCGGATCTCGCCCGTCGGCGGCTTCGGCGACCCGGAGGACATCGAGCGCTTCCTGGCCGAGGGCAAAACGGACTTCGTGTCCATGGCGCGGCAGTTCATCTGCGATCCGCACTATTACGAAAAGCTGCTCGCGGGCGCGCCGAAGGAGGACTTCGTGCCGTGCATCCGCTGCAACGACTGCCACGGGCGCCATCGCTGCCCGGCCAATCCGCTCTCGCTCGTGCGCGGCGAGTCGTTCCCGGACAAGCCGGAGCGCGTGAAAAAAGTCGCCGTCCTCGGCGGCGGCCCGGCCGGTATGCTCGCGGCCATCACGGCGGCAAAGCGCGGCCACGACGTGACGCTCTATGAAAAATCCGGCCGCCTCGGCGGCCAGCTGAACATCGCCTGCGTGCCGAAGTTCAAGTGGCCGCTGCGCGAATACCGCAACTATCTCATCTGCCAGACGGAAAAGGCGGGCGTCCGCGTCTGCCTGAACACGGCCGCGACGCCGGAGATGGTCCGCGCCGGCGGCTATGACGCCGTCATCTGCGCGCTGGCCCTACTCCCGAAG
>CAVFYN010000094.1:0-2710 GCA_963626425.1 Bacteroidaceae bacterium | reverse complement strand
CTCCCGAAGCGCGTTCCCGTCCCGGGCGCGGACGCGCCGGGCGTCTGGCTGGCGGACGACGCCATGTGCAATGAGGAAAAGCTCGGCCACCGCGTCGTCGTCATCGGCGGCGCGACGACGGGCCGCGAGACGGCGCTCCATCTGGCCGAGCACGGCCACGACGTGACGATGCTCACGCGCACGCAGGCCGCGCTCTTCCGCGATTTCCACGCCCAGCGCGCGGAAGAAGATCTCGCGAACCTCGACCCGAACTTCCATTACATCGAGCATTGCAGCGTGCAGGAGATCGGCGACGGCTATCTCGTCGCGAATGTCAAGCGCGGCATCCCGCACGTGAAGCTCGGCTTCGGCGGCGCGTGCATCCCCGGCCACATGGGCTTCGACCTCGGCCCGGGCGAGAGCTGGCCCGTCGCCGAGTTTGACGAGTCGCACGCGACGGTCGAGACCGTCCGCGTGGAGTTCGACTCCGTCGTCATCTCCGGCGGCCGCGCGCCGAACAGGGAGCTGGCCGACAGCTTCCGCGACAGCGCGCCGGAATTCTACTCCGTCGGCGATGAAGTCAAGCCCGGAGACATCCGGGACGGCGCCGAGGAGGCGTATCGCGCCGCGATGCGCATCTAAATCACAATGTTTTGCGCCTCCCGCCAACGGCGGGGAGCAAAACTGTGGTCATAACCTTCGCACCACCGCGCCAGCGGCCAGAAAGCAGATCACCGCGCCCAAAACTTTCGCGCCCGCATAATGGCCAGGCGCCGGATCAATAAAATACAGGAGCCGCCGCCCGTCCGGGCAGCGGCTCCTGCTTGTTTTTGATCTTATTCCGCGGCGTTTTTCCCTCTGAAAATGACGCCCACGACCTTCGGCCCCGCGTTGCAGGCGATGGCCGCGCCGATCTGGTACGCGTCGGCCGGCGGGTAGCCGACGGCCTTTTCCATGGCGTCGGCCATGGCGTCGCGCGCGGCGGCGTCGCTGCCGTAGACGATGCAGTACGGCGTGCCCGGCTCGATCTCCGCGAGCGTTTTTTCCAGCACGGCGGGGATGATGTTCTTCTCGCCGCGCACCTTCGCGCTCGTCGTGATGGCGTGGTCGAAAATGCGCATGATGGCCTTGAGGCCGATGGCCTCGCCGACAAACGCCGCGGCGCTCGGGATGCGGCCGGACTTCGAGGCGTAGCGCAGCGTGTACATGCCGAAGTAGATGACGCAGTGGTCCTTCCAGTCCTGGATAAACCGGACGATGTCGGCCGCCGGGACGCCCTCTTCGGCCATGCGCGCGCCCTCGACGGCGGCGTAGCCATACGCGCCGGTGTACGACGCGCCGTCGATGAGGTGGACGCAGAAGCGGTCGGACAGCTCCGGGTGCTCGTCGAAGAAGTTCAGACGCGCCAGCACGGCGTTGTCAAACGTGGCCGAGCCCTTGGAGTTGATGAGCAGGACGATCGCGTCCGTGTAGCCCTGCTCGGCCAGCTCGCCGTAGAGCGCCTCGAACTGGAACGCCGTCAGCTGCGACGTCGTCGGGACGTCGCCGTAGTCTTCGAGCATTTTGTAAAACTTCTCGTTGTCAAAATCAATGCGGCTCAAATAGGCGTGGTCGCCCAGAATGACCGGAAACGGCAGGATGCGCAGCGTGGAAGCGTAGCGCTTCTCGTTCTCGACGGAAATGTCACTGGCCGAGTCCGTGATGATGATCGTTTTTGCCATGGATTGGCCTCCTCATAGTAAAGCAACAAAAACTATACCACGTGGCGGGGAAAATGTCAAAAACAAAGCGCCGCGCTCCGGTTCGGAGCGCGGCGCTGGGGGTTGGGTTCAGCATGCCTGCATCTGTAATTCCTGCTCGGCGAAGGCGTAAAACGCGTCGACGATGAACGCCTGCCCGGCCTCGTTCGGGTGGATGCCGTCCATGCACAGGTACGGCTCGAGCCGGCGATGGCGCAGGAATTCGCCGCGCAGGTCGACGCACGGGACGTCCAGCTCGGCCGCGACGGCCTCGATGGCGCGGGAGTAGCCTTCCTGATAGCGGTAGATGGCGTTGACGTCGCCGAGCCAGCGGACGATGGCGTCGCGGTCCAGGCCCGTGCGGCAGACCCAGTTCAGATACCGCTCAGCGCTGATGGGCGGCAGGTTCGTCAGCACGGCGTCGATGCCGCGGGCGCGCAGCGCGCCGACGGCCGCGCGCAGCTGCGCGCAGAATTCCGGCAGCGGCGTCTTGGGCAGATGCTCGCCGTCCGGGTCGGATGCGACGGCGGCCCAGTCAAAGTCGCAGTCGTTGCCGCCGTACTCCAAAATGACGGCGCGGCACTCGCCATTTTTGGCCAGCGTCCGCTCGAGCTGCGTCAGGCCCTTGCCGATCGTGCTGCCAAAGCGGGATTTGTTTTCAATCTCAAGGCCGTAGCGCGCGCAGAACGGCGCCGTCGCCAGCCGGCCGGAGATCGTGTAGCTGTGCGTGTCCGCGTTGAGGACAACGCCCTTCAAAATGGAATCGCCGCTGATGACGATGCGGTTGCTGTTCATAAAAGATCCCTCCAGACGGCAATATAATAATCAAAACCACATTACATGGTTATCATATAGCTGCTGGGTGGAAATGTCAAGCGAAAAGGGCGAAAAAATTCAGAAGCCGCAGGCAAGTGACCGGCTTGCCCGCGGCTTCTGAAATAAATATCAAGGAGAAATGAAAAAGTGCACTGCTGCTTCTTGCAGTTATTATG
>CAVFYN010000093.1:0-4021 GCA_963626425.1 Bacteroidaceae bacterium | reverse complement strand
ATCGGCCTTACCGCCGCACCGTCAAGCAAAAAACGCCGGGTCTTACGACCCGGCGTTTTTTGTATTCTGATCCATCAGGCTTCCCATTCGGGACAGCTCTACGGTGCCGTCGGCGAGGAGGGCGCCGGCTTCGCTTTTGATCTCCACGCGGACGAACAGCGCGCGGCGGCCGCGGCGGAGCGTTGTACCCGTCGCATAGATCGTGCCGGACGAGACGTTTCCGAGGAAGCTGATGTGGCCGCTCTGGGTGACGTAGTCCGTGCCGTCGGCGCGGGCGGTGACGCCGGCGACGCAGTCGGCCAGGGCGTACAGCAGGCCACCGTGGACCGTGCCGTGCAGATTCTGCGACTCCGGGCGGATCGTCAGGCGCACCGTGCTTTCGTCCGGGCCGGCCTCGATGAGCTCGATGTGGTTATAGGCCATGAACGGATTGTTTTTCACATAGCCTTCAAAGTCATGGACGTTGATCTCCATTTTTACCTCTCCCCTTTTGCGATCTGCGGCGCGAGCATCAGAAGCTCCTCTTCATAGACGCAGTTTGCCGGCTCGCCGCTGCGCGCCATGGCAAGGCACGCGTCAAATTCCATCCAGCGCACCGACTCGACTTCGCTCGGCTGCAAAGTAAGCTCGTCCGGCGCCGCGTCGCGCCAGAGCAGGAACACGCGGCTGACCTGATCGTCGCAAAACGGCCGCCCGTGGAACTGCGCCCGGAACTGAAATCTTCGCAGACCGCAGTCAATAAGCTCGTCCGGCCGCGCCGTGAGGCCGAGCTCCTCTTTTAGTTCGCGCAGTGCCGAGGGGACATAGTCCTGCCCCGCCGGGATGTGCCCGGCGCTTGAAATATCGTAGCAGCCGGGGTGCGAATCCTTGTTTTCGCTTCGCTTCTGCAATAAAAGCTCCGCTTTTCCGTCCCGTTTTCGCGCGATCCAGACGTGCGACGTCCGGTGGCGGACGCCGTCTGTGTGCGCGCGCTCGCGGTCGATCGTTTCGCCGGTCGGGACGCCGGCTTCGTCGACGATGTCGAGCAGTTCCATCTCATGTTCCCCTCTTTCCGGGCTATTATACCCGCTGGGATTTCGCTTGTAAAGCGCCAAAGCGCCGCCCTCCAAGAGGCGGCGCTTTGACAGGTATGAAAGAAGAAACTCAGGAAGCAAATTTACTTGCGGGGGCGGCGCGGAGGCGGAGCGGGCGGGAGCGGGACGCCGACGGGCGGCGTCATCATGTCGCCGAAGAACGAGCGGTCGAGGTCAGAATACGTCGCGTAATCCTTCGGGGGATCGGGCTGATCGGCCGGGTAGGCCATATTCGGCGCCACGTACCACGGCGTGTCCGAGCACGGTCCCTGCGTGGGCGGGAACTCGGAAAGGTCCATCGGGCCGGACTCTTCCGTGCAGTCCGTCCAGCTCGTGCCGATCGGCGTCTTGAAGAACGGGTAGATGCGCATGCGCCAGATCTTCCAGCCGTCGTCCTCTTTGATGAAGTCGGCGCCGTACTTGCTCCAGGCCCAGATGGCGCTGCCGCCGGGCAGGCCGTCCGGGCGCATGCCCATGCCGCCCTCGATGCCGGGCGACCACCAGGAGCCGCGGGCGGTCTTGCCGTCCTCAGCCACGACGACGACGGGCGTATCGAGGTGGTGAATGAAGTACGCCGACGGGACCTTGTCCTCGCCGCCGAAGTCCGCGCGGTCCTGATGATGGGCAAGGTAGCAGTGGCAGACGCCCTCGTAGCCGTAGTACTTGCCCCACGGCATCTCGAGGATGTCATCGTCGCGCTTGGCCCAGAACTTCACGTAGTCCCTGTGGCGGAACATGGCGTGATAATTGACATAACGGCTCATGATGTTCGAGCAGGCGTTGACCGCCTCGATGCGTTCGAGCTTTTTCTGCACGAGCTCGATCTGAGCCAGGATCTCTTCGTTGGTCATTGCGTTGTCCTCCTTTTCAATATGATGGCCGAAGCGAAGATCAGTCTTTCTTCTCCGCGGTCGGCGGGGTCATCATATCGCCGAAGAACGTCTTCTTCAGTTCGGAGTAGCTGCCGTACGGCACCGGGGGATCGGGCTGGTCGGCCGGGTAGGGCATATTCGGGCCCATGTACCACGGCGTATCCGTGCAGGGGCCGTCGGTCTTCGGGAACTCGTCGAGGTTCATCGGGCCGGAGAACTCCGAGCACTCGGTCCAGCTCGTGCCGACCGGCGTCTTGAACATCGGGTAGATGCGCATACGCCAGATCTTCCAGCCATCGTCTTCTTTGATGAAGTCCGCGCCGTACTTGCTCCAGGCCCAGATGGCAGCCTGGCCGGGCAGGCCGTCGTGGCGCGGGAACGTCTCGTGGCCGGGCGACCACCAGGCGCCGCGGGCCGTCTTGCCGTCGGCCGCGACCTCGATGACCGGGGTGTCGAGGTGATGGATGAAGTACGCGCCCGCGATCTGGGACTCGTCCTCAACGTCGTTGCGGTCCTTGTGATGGTCGAGGTAGCAGCTCTTCACGCCCTCGAAGCCATAGTACTTGCCCCACGGCATCTCGAGGATGTCGTCGTCGCGCTTGGCCCAGAACTCGACGTATTCCTTGTGGCGGAACGCGGCATGGTAGTTGACATAGCGGCTCATGATGTTCGCGCAGATGATCGCGGCTTCCGCGCGGTCAGCCTGAAGCTGGAGCGCTTCGAGCTTCGCGAGCAGTTCTTCGTTGGTTACGCTCATGTTGGTATCCTCCTTAGATTCACTGTGGCGTCACAGGTTGTTGATTTCGCGGATGTGGTGGCACGCGGCGAAGTGGCCGGGCAGGACCTCCTCAAGCGCGGGCTGCTCCTTGCGGCAGGCCTCTGTCGCGTACGGGCAGCGCACGGCGAAGCGGCAGCCGGGCTTCGGGTTGACGGGCGAGGTGATCTCGCCCTGCATGATGATGCGCTTTTTGTTGCGGTTGATCGTCGGCACGGGGATGGCCGAGAGCAGGCCCTTCGTATAGGGATGCAGCGGTTTTTCAAACAGCTCGCGCGACGGGCTCTTCTCCACGACGCAGCCGACGTACATGACGAGGATGCTGTTGGAGATGTGCTTGACGACGGACAGGTCGTGCGTGATGAAAAGATACGTCAGCCCGCGCTGCTCCTGAAGATCCTGCAAAAGGTTGAGGATCTGCGCCTGAATGGACACGTCGAGCGCCGAGACCGGCTCGTCGCAGACGATGAACTTCGGATCGAGCGCGAGCGCGCGCGCCACGCCGATGCGCTGGCGGCGGCCGCCGTCGAGCTCGTGCGGGTAGGAATACGTGAGGTAGCGCGCAAGGCCGACCGTGTCCATCAGCTCGGCCACGCGGCGGTTCAATTCATCGCGGCTCTTGCACGTGTGGTTGATGCGCAGCGGGTCCGCGATCTGGTCCCAGACGCACTTGCGCGGGTCGAGCGAGGAGAACGGGTCCTGGAAGATGATCTGAAGATCATGGAACAGCTTCCGGCGCTCGCCGCCCTTGGCGTGGGTGATGTCGCGGCCCTCGAAGTAGACGTGGCCGTCCGTGGCCTCGTTCAGGCCGATGATGGCGCGGCCGAGCGTGGACTTGCCGCAGCCGGACTCGCCGACGACGCCGAGCGTCTCGCCGGCGTTCAGGGTGAAGCTGACGTCGTCCACGGCGTGGAGATAGCCCGCCGGCGTCTTGAAATACTTTTTCAGGTGCTCGACCCGAAGCAGTTCGTTACTCATGCTGGGCGGTCTCCTTTCCTTCTACGCGCAGGCACTGCACAAAATGGCCCGGCTCGACCTCGCAGAGCTTCGGCTCGCGGGCGGCGCACTCCTCCGTTGCCCACGAGCAGCGCGGGTGGAACTTGCAGCCGGAGGGCAGATGGCGCGGATCGGGCATGAGGCCCTCGATGGGCTGGAGGCGGCGGACCTCTTTGTCCAGGCTCGGCAGCGAGTCAAAAAGGCCCTTCGTGTACGGGTGCTGCGTGTGCTCGAAAATATGCTCGAGCGTGCCGGACTCGACGATCTCGCCGGCGTACATGATGGCGACCTTGTCGCACGTCTCG
>CAVFYN010000092.1:4886-11571 GCA_963626425.1 Bacteroidaceae bacterium | reverse complement strand
GCGCTGCCCGGCGTAGCCCTTGTCGCTGACGGTGATGACCGCTGCCTTGTACATCTTAAAACCTCCCAAAATAGCACGCCGGGTACGTGCAGACCTTGCAGTTCATGCAAAGCCCGCCCTCGCCCGCGGCCTCCATCTCGTTTTTCGTGACGGGCAGCCCCGCGAAAATGCGCGGCAGCACGACGTCCAGGCTCGTGATCTTCGAGTGCATGGACGCGCCCGGCACGCCGATGAGCGTCATATTGCCCTTTTTCGACAGCGTGAGCATATTGCCCGGCTGCATGGGAACGCCCTGGAACACGAGCTTGGCGCCGTTCGCCCGCATGGCCGTCGGCGTCAGATCGTCCGGGTCGACGCTCATGCCGCCGGTTAAAAGCAGCAGCTCCGCGCCCTGCTTTTCAAATTCCTCGATGGCGTCCGTGATTTTCTCCAGCTCGTCCGGGCATTTCGTGACGCCGATGACCTCCGCGCCGAAAGAGCCCAGCTTTTCGCGCATGATGGGCTCGAACGCGTCCTCGATGCGGCCGTAGTAGACCTCGCTGCCCGTGATGATGACGCCGGCCTTCAGCGGCAGGAACGGGCGGACCTGCATGACGGGCGCGCTGCGTCGCGCCAGCGCGACGGCCGCGTCGACGTTGCGCCGCTTCGTCACGAGCGGCACGATGCGCGCGCCGGCGAGCGTCTGCCCCTCGTGCACGCGGATGAAGCCCGGAACGGTCGCGACCGTGTAGTCGTCGACCATGTTGATGGCGCGCAGCGCCTCACGGTTCAGGCAGAACAGCCCGTCGCGCGCGGCCTTGATCGTCATTTTGCCCTCGGACGGGCCGGAATAGACGATGCCGTCGCCGCACATGGCCTCCGTCAGCGCCACGGCCGCGTCGTCCTCGTGCACCTCGTCAGCCTCGGGCTCCCAGACGTAGATGTGATCCTTGCCGATCTTCTTGAGCTCCGGGATGTCCTCCTCGGTGATGACGTGGCCGCGCTTAAATTTCACGCCCTTGAAGCCCGTCTCCAAAATGGCCGTCATATCGTGGCAGAGCGTCTGCCCGACGGCGTCCTCTACGCGGATCTTTTTCATTTTACGACCTCCACTTTGTCCCCTGCGCGGATGGTTCCCTCTTCGAGCACGATGGCGAAAATGCCCTCGCGCGGCATGACGCAGTCGCCCGTGAGCTTGCGGATGGCGCAGCCCTGATGGCACTCCTTGCCGATCTGCGTCACCTCGAGCAGCACGGGACCGACGCGCAGCTGCGTGCCGATGGGCAGCTCGTAGAGCGTGATGCCCTCGGTCAGGATGTTCTCGGCGAACGCGCCGTGCGCGATGTCCGGAAACGCCGCGCGCATTTTGTCGACGCTCTCCGTGCCGAGCAGGCTGACCTGGCGGTGCCAGTTGCCCGCGTGGGCGTCGCCGACGATGCCGTGCTCTTTTTTCAGCCGGATCTCCGGCACCTCGTGCTTCTGCGTCCCCTTCTGCTCGCTGATGCAGACCGCGACCACACTTGCCATGTTACGATTCCTCCCTGATGTATTCGCCCGACTTGCCGCCGGTCTTTTTCAGAAGGCGGATGCGGTCGATCTCAATGTCCCGCTGCACCGCCTTGCACATATCATAGATCGTCAGCGCCGCGACCGACGCGGCCGTCAGCGCCTCCATCTCCACGCCCGTCTCACCCTTGCAGCGCGTCGTGGCGAAGATGGCGATCGTACTTTCCTTTTCATCGAGCGTGAACGAGATGTCCACGCCCGTCAGCCCGATGGGGTGGCACATGGGGATGAGCTCGGAATTTTTCTTCGCCGCCATGATGCCCGCCACCTGCGCCACGGCCAGGACGTCGCCCTTTTTCATTTTCCCGTCGCGCACGAGCGCGAACGTGTCCGCGTTGAGATGGACGACGGCGCCCGCCGTCGCCGTGCGCAGCGTGACGGCTTTTTCGCTCACGTCCACCATCCGCGCGCGGCCCTCGTCGTTGAAATGTGTCAGTTCCATGCTTACCCTCCGATCGCGTTCATGCCGCGCAGGCTCTCGCTGACCGCGCCGCCGTCTAAGTGATGGCGCTGCGGCTTGGACCAGATCGCCTCGCGGATCGTCCGCTCAAGCGCCTCGCCCGTCAGGCCGCGCAGCGGAATTTCCTGCGCCGAGTGCAGGCACGGCTTGAGCTTGCCGTCCGCCGTCAGGCGGATGCGGTTGCACGACGGGCAGAAATGCCGGCTGATGGGCCGGATGAGCCCGACCGTCCCGGCGTAGCCCGGCACGCGGTAGAGCTCCGAGACGCCGTCCGTCCCGGCCGGCTCAAGCGCCGGGACGCGCTTTAGCACCTCGTCCGCGGACAAAAACCGCCCGCGGTCCCACGAGGCACAAAGGCCGATGGGCATGAGCTCGATAAAGCGCACGCCGTACGGATGCTCGCGCGTCAGCTCGACAAAATCGGCGATCTCGTCGTCGTTCACGCCGCCCATGAGCACGCAGTTGATCTTCGTGCGGTCAAAGCCCGCCTCGCGCGCGGCCGCAAGGCCGGCCATGACGTCCGAGAGCGCGCCGCGGCGCGTAATGGCCGCGTATTTTTCCGGCTGCATCGTGTCCAGGCTGATGTTGAGCCGCCGGACGCCCGCCTCGCGGAGCGGGCCGGCCAGCTCGGGCAGGAGCACGCCGTTTGTCGTCAGGCAGACCTCCTCAACGCCCGGCGCGGCCGCCGCGTTGCGGCAGATGTCCACGATGCCGCGCCGCACGAGCGGCTCGCCGCCCGTCAGGCGGACCTTTTTCACGCCGCAGCGCGCGCACGCGCGCACGATGTCGTCGATCTCCTCGATGGAAAGGATCTGCCCGTGCGCGAGCTTCTCCACGCCCTCCTCCGGCATGCAGTACTGGCAGCGGAGGTTGCACAGATCCGTCACGCTCACGCGCAGATACGTGATCTCGCGTTCAAATAAGTCTTTCATGCTTCGATCCTGCGTACAAAAATTTTCGTTCCGGCCGGCAGCGGCGGCGACCCGGCCGGGATCTCGCCGAACACCGTGCAGCCATGCAGCGACTGCACCGCGCCGTTGCCCTGCCCGTCGTGCGCGCAGAACAGCACGCGGCCGCCGTCAAACTCCAGATGTCCGCGGACCATGCGCAGCGCGGGGCTCTTTTTCTTGAAATCGCGCGCCAGGAACGCCTCGAACCGCTGCGGCAGCACATCCTTGCAGCCGCACAGCTTCTTGAGGTACGCCATGGCGACGCACTGCAATCCGATGACGGCCGCGCCCGGGTTGCCGGACAGGCCGAGCAGGACCTTGCCGCCCTTTTCGGCCGCCATGATGGACCCGCCGGGCTTCATGGCCGTTTTCCAGAACAGGATGTTCGCGCCCAGCGCCTCGGCCGTGCGGACGGAGTAGTCATAGTCGCCGACGGACGCGCCGCCCGTCGTGAGCACGACGTCATATTCCGCCATGGCACGCTCCACGGCCGCGGCGATGGCCTCCGGCTCATCCGGCAGCAGGCCGCCGTCCGTGACGTCGAGCCCCGCCTTCTGCAAATAGGCCGTGAGCAGCGCCGTGTTCGTGTCGTAGATCTTCGCGGGCGAAAGCATCTCGCCCGGGCGGCAGAGCTCCGAGCCCGTGGCGATGATGCACGCGCGCGGGCGGCGGTAGACCGTCGCGTATGTCATTCCCTGCCCCGCGAGCATGGCGCACACGGCCGCGTCGATGAGCGTCCCGTCCGCCGCGAGCAGGTCGCCCGGCGCGACGTCCTCGCCCGCGCGGACGATGTCCGTGTCGGGCCTGAGCGGCGAGAAGATCGTGACCGTCTCGTCCGTGAACTCCGTGTTTTCGTACTTGACCGTCACGTTCGCGCCCTCGGGGATCGGCGCGCCGGTCAGGATCTTCGCCGCCTGACCCGGGCCGACCGGCAGGCTCGCCGCCGTGCCCGCGGGCAGCTCCTCCGTCAGGCGCAGCGTGACGGGGTTTTCGCGCGACGCGCCCTCCGTGTCCTCGCCGCGCAGGGCGTAGCCGTCGTACGGGCTCTTGTCAAACGGCGGCACGGCGAGATTCGCCGTGACCGGCCCGGCCAGCACACGGCCGCACGCGGCGGTAAGCGCAACGCGCTCCGTTTTCAGATAGACCGGCAGCGCGAGCAGCAGCTCGCGCGCCTCGTCCGCCTGCACCTGTTTTCGCATGAAAAACACCTCTTAATCCTGAAGCAGCATGATCGCTTCCGGTTCCATGTATAGCAGAAGCTCGGCCGGGTTGTCAAGCGCGGCCCACTCCTCTTGCGTCATTTCCAGACGGATGCGCGCGTATTCGCCCTCGCCGTCCGGCGGCGTGAGCATAACGACGGTCGAGAACACGTCGTCCACGACGCGCTGGACGCGGCAGCGGACGACGTTTTCGCCCATCTCCGCGACCGGCCGGATGTAGTGCGCGCGGATGCCGAGCAGCGAGGCGCCGTCCGGCACGGCCGGGACGCGAAGCTCCGCGCCCCAGTCGAGCGCGCGCACGTGCGTATCGTCGAGCTTTTCGATGCGCGAGAAGTTCTTGCAGCCGGACAGCAGGCACGCGGCCTTCGTCTGCGGCGCGCGGAAGAGCTCGGCGACGCTCGTCTGCCCCTCGGAATGGCCCGCGGAGAGCACGCACACGGACGCGCAGTTGCGGTAGACCTCGCTGCGGTCGTGCGACACCCAGACGACGGAGCCGGGGAAGTCGTGCAGCAGGTCGGCAAGCTCAAGCTCAACCTGCCATTTGAGATAGCCGTCGAGCGCGGAGAACGGCTCGTCGAGCAGCAGCGCCTCCGGCTCGCTGGCCAGGATGCGCGCGAGCGCCGTGCGCTGCTGCTGGCCGCCGGACAGCTGCGCCGGGCGCTTGTCCTCGAGGCCCTGCAGGCGCATGCGCGCGATGAGCTCATCGACGCGCCCGCGGCGCTCCGCGCGCGGCAGATGGCGCGCGCCGGCCGCGATGTTCTGCCGCACGGTCATGTTCGGGAACAGCGCGTACTGCTGGAACAGATACCCCACGCGCCGCTTCTGCGGCGGGAGGTTGATGCGCTGCTCGCTGTCAAACAGCACGCGGCCGTCCAGCTCAATATGCCCGGAATCCGGCTTTTCGACGCCCGCGATGCACTTGAGCGTCATGGACTTGCCGCAGCCGGACGCGCCGAGCAGGGCGAGGATCTCGCCGTCCGACTCGAAGTCGACCTTCAGCGTGAAATCGCCGAGGCGCTTTGTGATGTCGACCTTCAGGCTCATGCTCCAGCCCCCTCTCCGGCGCGCGAACGATTGCGCGTGCGCCGCTCGAGCATATTGACCGCGAGCAGCACGACGGCGGAAATGGCGATGTTCACAAGGACCCACTGCATGGCCGCGGCGTCCTGATCGGTGCGCCAGAGCTGGTAGACCGTCGTGGAGATCGTCGCGGTGCGGCCGGGCGTGTAGCCGGCGATCATGCTCGTCGCGCCGTACTCGCCGAGCGCGCGCGCAAAGGCGAGCACCGTGCCGGCCAGGATGCCCTGGCGGCAGTACGGCATGCGCACGCGCCAGAAAATATAGCTGTTGCTGAGCCCGAGCGTCTGGCCCGACCACGAGAGCGTCTGGTCGAACGACTCAAACGCGCCGCGCGCCGTCCGGTACATAAGCGGGAACGCGACGACGACCGTCGCGAAAATGGCCGACCACCACGTCATGACGAGCTTCGTGCCGAACGTCTCGAGCACCCACGCGCCGATGACGCGCTTCGGCCCCAGAAGCCGCAGCAGCAGCCAGCCGACGACCGTCGGCGGCAGGACGAGCGGCAGCGTCAGCACGACGTCGAGGATGCCCTTGACGAGTTTCGGCGCCTTTGCGATGTAATACGCGGCAAAAATGCCGAGAAAAAAGATGACAACTGTGGAGATCGCCGCGATGCGCAGCGAGTTCCAAAGTGGATACCAATCCATGGCAGACTCCCTTCCAACTGCGAAAACCGGGCGGATGAGGATCCGCCCGGTTCTGCGATATGCTGCGTTTCTTACTTCACGGCGGAGAAGCCGACGGACTCAAAGATGGCCGTGGCCTCGTCGGTCTGGAGGTAGTCGAGGAACGCCTTGGCGGCCTCCTCGTTCTTCGTCGTGTTCAGGACGGCCGCCGGGTAGATGACCTGGCCGCACATCTCGGCCGTGGCGTAGTCGACGACCTCAAGGCCGGCCGAGAACGCGTCGGTCGCGTAGATGATGCCGCAGTCAACGGTGCCCTCGGAGACCTGCGTCGTGACTTCCTTGACGTTCGAGCCGTAGGTCAGGACGCCATCGGCGGCGAGCGTCGCCTCGTCGAGGCCGAAGTACGCGAGGATCTTCTGCGTGTACTGGCCGACCGGGACGTCGGAGTTGCCCATGGCCAGCAGGATGTCGCCGGCCTCGAGGTGGGCCTTCAGGTCGTCGTAGGACTGGATGTTCGCCTTGTTGTCAGCCGGGACAGCCAGGGCGACCTTGTTCTCGAGCAGGTCGATGCGGGTGCCCTCAAGGACGAAGTCCAGGCCGTCCTTGTTGACCTCGGGATCGGCCGTGATGTCGATCTGGTTCATCTGCTTCTGCGCGGCGGAGATGAAGATGTCGCAGTCGGCGCCCTCTTCGATCTGGGTCTTGAGCGTGCCGGAGGAATCGAAGTTGTAAGTAATGGTGACGTTCGGGTTGGCGGCCTCGTAGAGATCCTTGATCTGGTTCAGGGTCTCGGTCATGGAC
>CAVFYN010000092.1:0-4820 GCA_963626425.1 Bacteroidaceae bacterium | reverse complement strand
GTCATGGACGCCGCGGCGAACACGATGATCTCGACGGGCTCAGCCGTCTGCTCGGGCTGCTCGGGCTCGGCCGGGGTCTGCGGCTCTTCGGGCTGCTCGGGCTCGGTCGTCTCGTCGGTGTTCGCGTCGTCCGTCGTGTCCGGCGTCTGCGCGGTCGCGTCGTCTTTCTTCGTGTCGTCGGTCTTGTCCCCGCCGCAGGCGGCCAGGGAGAACACCATCGCCAGCGCCAGAATGAGCGCCAGCAGCTTGCTGAGGTTCTTCGTCTTCATGGGTTCTTCTCCTTCTTAAATAATAATGTGCGTAAAAGTTCCAGTTCCCAGTCAAAGCAAAGCGAAAGCCCTGCTTTGAGACGTCAAAACAGGGCGCAAAAATACACAGCGCTTTGTTTCCTTCTCAAATACGGAGAGCCGCGCCGTTTCCAGCATCGGCATGGGAGCCAGAAGGCTCCGGCCAGCCGCCATCGGACGCGCCATTAGGCAAACTGGCTTCGGAAACTGTTCACTTTTCAGCTAAGTATACAATGTTTCGACTGTAATGTCAAGCACGCGAACAAAAAAAGGCGGCATGGCTTTTGCCATGCCGCCTTGTGGTCTGCGGGTGAGATCAGGCGTCCTCGCCGCGCTTGTTCGCGCCGGTGATGTAGTCGCTCGTGCAGTGCAGCACGAGGCAGACCAGCAGCAGCACGCCGCCGGCCGCGAGCAGCGGCACGATCATCGTGCGCATGCCGACAAAAATGCAGGCAAAGCCGACAAGCAGCAGCACAAGCAGCAGGGTATTCATAAATTTGATCTTCGAAGCTTTCGTCATGAGTCGTGATTTCCTTTCTTGAAGACGGGAACCGGCAGCGCGGAACCATCCGAAACTTCATGGCCCCGGAGCCACCCCGCTCCAAAACGCCAACAAATCTATTATACCGACATAAACTGCGCTTGTAAACGGCGAAACCACCAATTCTAGGCGTTTGGAATTAGGTAAGTCGCCCAAACAATCTCCTGATTTTTCCGCTATTTCCCGTGGATTTCCGGGCTTAGTCCAATTCCGCCGCGCCGGTGTACAGGCTGTAATACGTGCCCTTCTCGGCCATGAGCGAATCGTGGTTGCCGCGCTCGATGATGCGGCCGTGGTCGAGGACGATGATGGCGTCGGCGTTCTGGATCGTGGACAGGCGGTGCGCGATGACAAAGACCGTGCGGCCGCGCATGAGCGCGTCCATGCCGTCCTGCACGAGCTTTTCCGTACGGGTGTCGATGGAGCTCGTCGCCTCGTCGAGCACCATGACCGGAGGATCGGCCACGGCCGCGCGGGCGATGGAGATGAGCTGCCGCTGGCCCTGCGAGAGGCTGCCGCCGTCGCCGGTCAGCTCCGTCTGGTAGCCGTTCGGGAGGTTCATGATGAACTCGTGCGCGTTGGCGAGCTTCGCCGCGGCGATGCACTCTTCGTCCGTCGCGGTCAGCTTGCCGTAGCGGATGTTGTCCATGACCGTGCCGGTGAACAGGTTGACCTCCTGCAGCACGACGCCGAGGCAGTGGCGCAGGTCGACCTTGTTGATGCGGCTGATGTCGATGCCGTCATAGGTGATGGAGCCGCTCTCGATGTCGTAGAACCGGTTGAGCAGGTTCGTGATCGTCGTCTTGCCCGCGCCGGTATGGCCGACGAAGGCGATCTTCTGGCCGGGCTTGGCGAAGATGCTGATGTCGTGCAGGACGAGCTTGCCCGGCTCGTAGCCGAAGTTCACGTGCTCGAGGCGGATGTCGCCGAGCACGGGCGTGAGCGCGGCCGTGCCGTCCGGCTTTTTCTCCTTCCAGGCCCAGTAGCCCGTGCGCTCGACGGACTCGCTCTTGCCGTCGGGCGTCGTGCGGACGAGGTGGATCGTGCCGTCGTTCTCCTCGGGCTGCTCATCCATGAGGTCGAAGATGCGCTGCGCGCCGGCCAGGGCCATGGCGACCATGCTGACCTGCTGGCTCATCTGCGAAAACGGCATGCCGAACGAGCGCGACAGGTTCAAAAACGCCACGAGCATACCGACCGTCAGCCCGCCGAAGCCTCGAAGCGCCATAAACCCGCCCGCGACGGCCAGCGCCACATACTGCAGGTTGTTGATCTGCACCATGAGCGGCATGAGCACGTTGGCATAGCGGTTGGCCTTCTCGGCGTCGGCAAACAGCGAGTCGTTTTTCTGGTTGAACGTCTCGATGGCCTGCTTTTCGCGGCAGAACACCTTGACGACCTTCTGGCCGTTGATGATCTCCTCGACGTAGCCGTTGAGGTTGCCGAGCGACATCTGCTGGCTCATGAAGTAGCGCGCGCTGCTGCCGCCGACCTTTTTCGTCACGACGGTCAGGATGATGACCGACACGATGACGATGGCCGTGAGCACGAGGCTGTAATAGCACATGGCGCAGAAAATGGCCACGATCGTCACGGCGCTCGAGATGAACTGCGGCAGCGTCATGGCGATGAGCTGGCGCAGCGTGTCCGTGTCGGACGTGTAGCGGCTCATGACGTCGCCGTAGGAATGCGTGTCAAAGTAGCGGATCGGGAGCTTCTGCATCCCCTCGAACATGTCGTCGCGGATGCGCTTGAGCGTGCCCTGCGCGACGGTGACCATCAGGCGGTTGTAGCAGAACGAGGACAGCACGCCGATGAGGTAGATCGTGCCCATCATGAGCACGGCGTGGATGAGGCCGGTGAACACCGGGTGCTCTTCGAGCAGCAGTGGGCTGATGTAGTCATCAATGAGCGTCTGCATGAACATCGAGCCGGCGACGTTGGCCAGCGCGCTGAGCAGAATGCACACGAGCACGATGAGCAGCAGCCATTTGTAGCGCTTGAACACCATATTGAACAGACGGCCGAGCGTCTTGAAGCCGCTTTTGGAGATCTTCATGCCCATGACGCGGGGCGCGCCGGGGCCGCGCGGCGGCGTGGCGGGCATTTTCGCGTTTTTCTGCTCACTCATCGCTCAGCCCTCCCTTCGACTGCGACGTGTACACGTCGCGATAGATCTCGCACGTTTTGAGGAGCTCCTCGTGCGTGCCCGCCGCGGCGATGCAGCCGGCGTCCATGACGAGGATGAGGTCGGCGTCCATGACCGAGGCCACGCGCTGGGCGATGATGAGCTTCGTCGTGTCCGGGATCTCCTCGCGGAACGCCTTGCGGATGAGCGCGTCAGTCATAGTGTCGACGGCGCTCGTCGAGTCGTCCAGGATGAGGATCTTCGGCTTTTTGAGCAGCGCGCGCGCGATGCACAGGCGCTGCTTCTGGCCGCCGGAGACGTTGGAGCCGCCCTGCTCGATGTACGTGTTGTACCCGTCCGGGAACTCGCGGATGAAGCCGTCGGCCTGCGCCAGGCGGCAGGCATGCTCGATCTCCTCGTCCGTCGCGTTCTCGTTGCCCCAGCGCAGATTCTCGCGGATCGTGCCGGAGAACAGGACGTTTTTCTGCAAAACCATGGCGACGGAGTCGCGCAGTGTCTTGAGGTCATACTTTCTCACGTCGACGCCGCCGACGTACAGTGCGCCCTCCGTCACGTCGTAAAGGCGCGGGATAAGCTGCACGAGCGTCGACTTCGACGAGCCCGTGCCGCCGATGATGCCGACGGTCGTGCCGGACGGGATCGTAAGATCCGCGTCGTACAGGCACAGGCGGTTCGGGTCGCCGGCGTAGCTGAAGCTCACGTGGTCGTAGCGGATGGAGCCGTCCTTGACCTCCATGACGGGGTCGTCGCAGTTGCGAAGGTCCGGCACCTCCTCGAGCGCCTCGACGATGCGGTTGCCGGACTCGGCGCTCATCGTGATCATGACGTAGACCATCGAGAGCATCATGAGGCTCGAGAGGATCTGCATGGCGTAGGAAATGATGCTCGTCAGCTGGCCGGTCGTGAGCTCCGTCGCGCCGGAGCTGACAATGATCTTCGCGCCGAGCCAGCTGGCCAGCAGCATGCACGTGTACATGGCAAGCTGCATGAGCGGCTGGTTGAACGCCAGGATGCCCTCGGCGTGAGTGAAGTCCTTATAGATGCTCTCCGACACGCCGGAGAATTTCTCGACCTCGTGATCCTCGCGCACGAAGCTCTTGACGACGCGCACGCCGCGCAGATTTTCCTGCACGACGCGGTTGAGCTTGTCGTACGTCTTGAACACGCGGCGGAAGATCGGGTGGACGTAGCGCGCGATGAACATCAGCCCGCAGAACAGAAACGGCACGGCCGCGAGGAACACGAGCGTGATCTTCACGTTGACATTCAGCGCCATGACGAGCGCGAACGTGAACGTCAGCGGGCTGCGCGAGGCAACGCGCAGGATCATCTGGAACGCGTTCTGAAGGTTCGACACGTCCGTCGTCAGGCGGGAGATGATGCTCGCGGTCGAAAATTTGTCGATGTTGGAAAACGAGTACGTCTGCACGCGCTCAAAAAGATCCTTGCGCAGGTTGCGCGCGAGGCCGGACGAGGCGCGCGCGCTCGTGATGCCCGCGGCCATACCGCCGAGCAGCGCCACGGCGACGGCCAGCACCAGAAGCCCGCCGATGCGCAATATCTCGCCCATTTCGCCGCCATAGATACCGTCGTCAATGAGGTTCGACATCAGGCGCGGGATGAGCGTCTCCATGGCGACCTCGACGACGACGAGCAGCGGCGTCAGCAGTGCGGCCCGCTTATACTCGCGGACGCATTGGCCCAGTCGTTTGATCATGTCGGTTCCATTCCCCTTTCTGCCGCAGATTGCGGCCCTTCCGCGGATTCGAGATTGTCCCGCAGCCGGTCGAGCAGCGAAAAGAGCGTCTCGACCTCCTCCGGCGTCATGCCGCGGCGCATGATC
>CAVFYN010000091.1:0-2108 GCA_963626425.1 Bacteroidaceae bacterium | reverse complement strand
ACCTCTCAGTCGGCTCCGCCGACAGCTCCCCTTGCAGGGGAGCCATTCGGAGGGCGCGTGCCGCAAATCGGCGCGCAGCAGACGCGAAGGCGCAGTCCGGCGGCGGGATGAGGTCATCCCGCCCTACGCGGCTACGGCGGCGCGGCGTGCCAAGGCCTCCCCTGCAAGGGGAGGTGGCACGCCGGAACGGCGTGACGGAGAGGTTTTGCGCGGTATCGAATTTCCGACGCGCTCTGCAAAAACGGCAGCATTTGAACCTCTCAGTCGGCTCCGCCGACAGCTCCCCTTGCAGGGGAGCCATCCGGAAGGCCGGTTCCGCAATTGGCGCGGTGCAGACGCGGCAGCGCAGTCGTAGGGGCGCAATCGCCCAGCGGGCCTCTGTAAGGCGCGCGGCGGAATACATTCCTCCTCACCCCTCGATTTTACTCCGATTTTACGAAAAAAGGCAAAAAACACCGCCCCGCGGCCTTGCGCGGGGCGGTTTTGCGTGATATACTATATATTCGTGAAATTGTGCTAAATACGAAAGGGAGTGCCTGCCCATGCAGCAGGAAAACATCAGAAATATCGCCATCATCGCGCACGTTGACCACGGCAAGACGACGCTCGTCGACGAGATGCTCAAGCAGGGCGGCGTGTACCGCGAAAATCAGGCGACGGTCGACCGCGTCATGGACTCCGGTGATCTCGAGCGCGAGCGCGGCATCACCATCCTCGCCAAAAACACGGCCGTCCACTACAAGGGCAAAAAGATCAACATCGTCGACACGCCGGGCCACGCCGACTTCGGCGGCGAGGTCGAGCGCATCCTGAAGATGGTCAACGGCGTCCTGCTGCTCGTCGACGCGGCCGAGGGCCCCATGCCGCAGACGCGCTTTGTTCTGTCGAAGGCGCTCGAGCTCGGCCACCGCGTCATCGTCGTCATCAACAAGATCGACCGCCCGGACGCGCGCATCGACGAGGTGTGCGACGAGGTCCTCGAGCTGCTGCTCGACCTCAACGCGACGGAGGAGCAGTTCGACTCGCCGACGATCTTCTGCTCGGCGCGCGAGGGCATCTCCTCGTTCGCGCCGCACGTGCGCGGCACGAGCCTTGAGCCGCTCTTTGACACGATCATCGACTATATCCCTGCGCCCGAGGGCGACGCGGCCGCGCCGCTTCAGATGCTCGTCTCGTCCATCGACTACAACGACTACGTCGGCCGCATCGGCGTCGGCCGCATCGAGCGCGGCACGATCCGCCAGAATCAGGACGTCATCGTCTGCGACTATCACGACCCGGAAAAGCGCGAGAAGGCGAAGGTCGTCGCGCTCTATGAGTTCGACGGCCTCGGCAAGGTCCCGGTGCAGGAGGCCTCGGCCGGCGAGATCGTCGCGTTCTCCGGCATTTCGGACATCACCATCGGCCGCACGATCTGCGCGCCGGAGGAGGTCGAGCCGCTGCCGTTCGTGAAAATTTCGGCCCCGACGCTCGAAATGACGTTCTCCGTCAACGACAGCCCCTTTGCCGGGCGCGAGGGCAAGTTCGTCACGTCCCGCCAGCTGCGCGAGCGTCTGTTCCGCGAGACGCTCAAGGACGTCTCGCTGCGCGTGACGGAGGTCGGCTCGTCGACCGACGCGTTCAACGTCGCCGGCCGCGGCGAAATGTCGCTGTCCATCCTCATCGAGACCATGCGCCGCGAGGGCTATGAGTTCCAGGTCTCGCCCCCGCGTGTCCTGTATCAGGAGATCGACGGGAAAAAGTGCGAGCCGGTCGAGCGCGTCGTCATCGACGTGCCGCAGGACTACATGGGCTCGGTCATGGAGAAGCTCGGCGCGCGCAAGGGCGAATTCGTCACGATGACGCCGGTCGGCGCGCGCATGAAGCTCGAATTCCTCGTCCCGTCCCGCGGCCTGTTCGGCTACCGCAACGAATTTCTGACCGACACGAAGGGCGAGGGCATCATGGCCTCCGTGTTCGATTCCTACCAGCCCGTCAAGGGCGAGATCGCCCGCCGCGCGACCGGCTCGCTCGTCGCGTTCGAGACGGGCGAGGCCGTGGCCTACGGCCTGTTCAACGCGCAGGAGCGCGGCCAGCTGTTCATCGGCGCGGGCACGCCGGTCTACGCC
>CAVFYN010000090.1:17661-28982 GCA_963626425.1 Bacteroidaceae bacterium | reverse complement strand
GCAAAACCTCTCCGTCACGGCTTCGCCGTGCCACCTCCCCTTTCAGGGGAGGCTTGGGCGCGTTCGTCTCATTTACCACGGCATGAAAAACCCGCCCTCCCGGGTTCGGGAGGGCGGGCTGTCGGCAAACGGCTTCAGCCGGACAGGCCGTCGGCCTGGCGGGCCATGTTTTCCACGACGATGTCGTGGATGTCGCCGAGGGTGGCGCAGTAGGACAGGACGTCCCAGGGCTCGTTGGTGTGGTAGTGGATCTTGATGAGCTCCTCGTCGCCGACGGCGAGGAGGCAGTCGCCCTTGATGTGGGTCATGATGTAGTCGTGGATGGCGTCCTCGTCGAGGTTCGTGCCCTCGATGAGCAGCTGGGTGTCGAATTTGAATTCCATATTGGCTCCTTCTTTCTCTATTTCAGGCTGTTTACATACTCTGTGGCGGCGTGGGCGGCGACGGCGCCGTCGGCGCAGGCGGTGACGACCTGGCGCAGGGGCTTCGTGCGGACGTCTCCGGCAGCGAAAACGCCGGGGACGCTCGTTTTTGTGTCCTCGCCCGCGATGACGTAGCCGGACTCGTCAAGCGCCGTCTGGCCGGCGAAAAGGGCCGTGTCCGGCACGCGGCCGATGGCGGCGAACACGCCGGAGACGGGCAGGATGCGCACCTCGGCGGTATTTTGGTCGCGCACGGCGAGGCCGGTGACGTCCGTCTCGCCCTCGATGGCGGTCGGGACGGCGTTGTAGATGATCTCGACGTTTTCGGAGCTCAGCAGCGGGGCGACGGAGCTCCGGTCGGCGCGCAGCGTGTCGCGGCGGTGGACGAGGTAGACGCGGCTGCACAGGCGCGAGAGCGTGAGCGCCTCGCCCGCGGCCGTGTTGCCGCCGCCGACGACGGCGACGGATTTTCCGCGGTAGAACATCCCGTCGCACGCGGCGCAGTACGAGACGCCGCGGCCGCGGAATTTGTCCTCCTCCGGCAGACCGAGCGGGCGCGGGCCCGCGCCGGTGGCGAGGATGACGGCGTCGGCCGTCACGGGGCCGGACGTTGTTTCGATGCGCTTCGGCGTCTCGGCCAGGTGGACGGCCGTCACGGTCGCAAATTCGGACACGGCGCCGAATTTTTCCGCGCCGCGCTGCATTTTTTCGGCCAGCTCGAAGCCGTCCACGCCGTCCTCAAAGCCGGGATAGTTGTCGATGCGCTCCGTCGTGGCCATCTGGCCGCCGGCGGAGAGCTGCTCGAGCACGAGGGCGGAAAGCCCCGCGCGGGCGCAGTAGAGCGCGGCCGTGTAGCCGGCCGGTCCGCCGCCTAAAATGACGGCGTTGTAATGCGGTTCCATGGCGCGCCTCCTTACAGCTGCGCGTCGAGCCAGCCCTCGATCTCGGCCTGCGCCGTCGGGGCGACGAGCTTCTCGCCGGGCTGGCCGTTTTCAAAGAGGAACAGCGCCGGGATGGTCACGACGCCGTGCTCGGTGGCGATGTCGGGGCAGTCGTCGACGTTGATCTTCGCGACGGTGACGCGGCCCTCATATTTTTCCGCGATGCGCTCGAGCGCCGGCGCGATGCGGCGGCAGTAGACGCACCAGGGGGCCCAGAAGTCGACAAGGACGGGGCCATCGGCCAGCAGGACGTCCTGCTTGTAGTTGTCATTGGTAACAGTCAGAACGGACATAGTCGTTTCCTCCGTAAAATCTGAAATAACCGGGCGCGGGATGCGCCCGCATCTAGTATACCAGACTTTTTGAAAAAACAGCAGCTCAAAAACGGTTTATTTATGTCCCAAAACGGTAAGCGCCGCGCGCCCGGACGGGCGCGCGGCGCTGATTTGTGGTTTAAGCGACGGTCAGGACGATCTTGCCCTTGTACGTGCCGGGCGCGACGGGGGTCTCCGCGCCGTCGACGGTCATGGTGAGCTTCTTGCCCTCCGGGGCGGCGACGGAGGCGCCGTCCGCGATCGTCAGGCCGGTGATGTAGCTCGTGCCGGTGACGGTCCAGGCGCTGTCTTTGTCGAGCGAGACGATGACGCCGTTGTTGACGGTCGGCGCCGGGGTCTGCGTGACGTTGGACAGCTCGAGGCGGTTGATGGGCTCGATGACGTGCAGGCCCTCGCGGTAGGCCTGCGTGGCGGAGGAGACGACGCCGGTCAGCTGGACGTTTTTGAGGTTCAGCGCGAGGTTCTTCGCGCCCTGGAGGTCGTCCTTATGGCGCGCGTGCGTCTCCGGCGCGCCGGCGTGGCCGCCGTGCGGGCGCGGGTCGTTCTCGCCGAAGCCGTCCATGCGGACCGCGCCGAGGTTGCGGTACATGAACATGCCCGCGTCGCCCTTGACGCCGTTGGAGTTGGCGCGGATCTCCGTCGTGGAGTTGAGGAAATCGCCGCTGAGAACGGAGTTTGCGATGTTCATGATGACGTCCTCCGTCTCGCTGGCCTCGGAGAGGTCGCGGCCGGGGACGTACTCGTCCTTCACGCCGACGGGGATGTAGTAGTTGTCCGTGCACATGTCGGTCTCGTCGTTGTCCATGAGCTGGAGGATGACGCCGTTGCCCGGCTCCATGGTGACGCAGTCGATGTCATACGTCGACGCCGAGCCCTTCGAGCAGATCGTGGACTTGCCGGTGCGGAACGTGGAATCCTTGAGCGTGATGACGGAGTTGTCGTCCTTGTGGACCATGACGCCGAAGCGGCGGCCCTCGATGAGCGAGCCGTTGATGATGGCCGCGCGGCTGATGCCCTCTTCGCCCATGATGAGGATGGGGTAGCCGTTGATGCGGCAGTGCGTGTGGTCGTAGGTCACATAGTTATCGCCGATGCAGAACGCGCCGTAGCCGTGCGCGCGCGGGCCGACGAGCTCCATGTAGCAGTCCTTCATGACCATGTGGACGTCGCCGCCGCCGTCGATGGAGCTGATGGCCCAGCCGTTGGAGCGGAGCTCGCAGCCCTCGTAGGTGACCTGGCCGTGGTCGGTCAGCTGGACGAGGCGGTTCGTGCCGGTGAAGCCGACCATCCACGAGAACGTGTCGACCTTGTCGCTGGCCGGGCTCATGTTGATGAGCTTGCAGTCCTTGACGAGGACGTGGCTCTCGCCGCCGACGTGGACGGCGCAGCGCGTGACGCCGGAGAGGTTGAAGTAGCTGTCGCGGATGGTGACGTCTGTGTCGTCGATCGTCGTGACGGCCGCGCCGGCGCCGACGAAGTCGCACGAGGAGAAGCCCTCCATGTCGAACTGGGCGCCGACGATCTCGTACTTCGTCTTGCCCTCGACGATGACGCCGTTCTGCTCGCCCTTCGTCGTGGCCATGTACGTGCCGGTCATTTTCGCGCCGTCATATTCGCCGTCCTGGAGCAGGATGGTGGCGCTCTTTTCCGCGTCGATCTCGCCGTCGCGGACGACGAGCGCGGGGTTCATCGGCGTGTGGATCTGCGCCATGGAGCGCAGGCCGTGCGGGGTCATGTCGTAAATATCTGTGACCATGATGCGGATGTCGCCCTTGTAGTAGCCGGGGACGATGTCCGTGCCGACGCCGTCGACGGTCATGGTGAGCTGCTTGCCCTCGGGCGCGCGGATCGTGCCGCCCTCTTTGTAGTTGAGAATGTAGAATTGCAGGTCCTTGCTGACTTCCCAGACAAGGCCCGGCTCGACGGTTTTGCTGATCATGGGGGAGTCCTCCTGTAATTTGATTTTGAGTTACGCGACGGTCAGGACGATCTTGCCGGCGTAGGAGCCCGGGACGATGGCGGTCTCGACACCGTCGACGGTCATGGTGAGCTTCTTGCCCTCCGGGGCGGCGACGGCCGCGCCTTCGGCGATGTTCAGGGCGGTGATGTAGCTCGTGCCGGTGACGGTCCAGGCGCTCTTTTCGTCGAGCGTGACGACGACGCCGTTGTTGATGACCGGCGCGGCGGCCTGCGTGACGTTGGACAGCTCGAGGCGGTTGTCCTCCAGAATGAGCGTGAGGCCCTCGCGGTAGGCCTGCGAGGCGGCGGAGATGACGCCGGTGATCTTCGTGCCCTTGAGGTTCATGCCGAGGTTCTTCGGGCCGCGCAGATCGTCGCCGCCGTGGCGCGGGTTGCCCTCTTCCCAGTGGCCGCCCTCGCCGTCGGACTCGCGGATGCCGATGACGGTGTCGTGGAAGTAGCCCATGCCGCCGCGGGCGTTGCGCTTATAGGCGCGGATGTTCGTGGTGGAGTTGAAGAAGTCGCCGGTGATGTCGCAGCCCGCGATATTGAGGATGACGTCCTCGGTGTCGGACGCGTGGGAAAGGTCGCGGCCGTCAAGGTACGTGTCGACCTCGCCGACGGGGATCTTGTATTCCATGACGTTCATGCCGGACTCATCCGGGTCCATGAGCTGGAGGATGACGTTGTTGCCGGCTTTGAAGGTGGAGTTGGAGATGTTGATGGTCGAGGCGGACGCCTTGACGACGAGGCTGGATTTGCCGGTGTCGAACGAGGAGTCGGAAATCGTGAAGATGGAGTTGTCGTCGCTGACGACCATGGCGCCGAAGCGGCGGCCGCGGATCTTCGAGCCGTTCACGATGGACGGACGGCCCTTGCCCTCCATGCCCATGACGAGCATCGGGTAGCCGTAGACGTCGACGTCGCAGTGATCGTAGACGATCTCATTGTCGCCGATGCAGAACGCGCCGTAGCCGTGCGCGCGCGGGCCGGACAGCTCCATTTTGCAGTCCTTGAGCAGCATCTTGACGCCGTCGTCGCTGCCGTCGATGGAGCAGATGCCCCAGCCGTTCGTCTTGAGGTGGCAGTTTTCATACGTGACGGTGGCGTTGTCGGTGAGCTGCGCCAGGCGGTTCGTGCCGGCGAAGCCGACCTGCCAGGAGAAGCTGCCGAGCCAGTCGGAGTCGGGCGAGAGGTTCGTGATGTCGCAGTTTTTGACGTAGACCTCGGAGTCGCCGCCGGCGTGGATGGCGCAGCGGGTGACGCCGGAGAACGTGAACTCGGAGTCCTCGATGCGGACCTTGGACTTGCCGACGGCCGTCACGCCGCAGCCGACGCCGAGGAAGTCGTTGTCCGAGAAGCCCTCGAAGTCCATCTTGACGTTTTTGACGAGGTAGTCGCTCTCGCCGTCGACGATGATGCCGTTGAAGCTCTCCTCGCTCGTGCCGATGTAGATGCCCTCGGCCTTCTCGTCGGTGACGACGCCGCCGTCGACGATGGCGGCAACGCCCTTGTTCTCCTGCACCTTGCCGTCCTCGACGACGACGGCGGCGTGCATGTTGCGGCCGATCTCGTTCATCTTCATCAGGCCGCCGGGCTTCATGAAGTAGCTGTCGGACACGCTCAGGACGATGTCGCCCTTGTAGTGGCCCTTGGCGATCGGCGTGCCGACGCCGTTCACGGTCATCGTGACGTATTTGCCCTCGGGCGCGATGACGACGGCGTTCTCCAAGATGCGCAGGTCGTTGAAGCGGACGGTCTGCTCAACGAGCCATGTCGTCTGATAGAGCACGGTGGAGCGGGACTTCGTCTCGTGGACGGTTTTCAATCTGTAATTCATCGTGGTTCTCCTTTCAGGTCTCATAAAATTCCGGCGTTTTGCCGGAAACGGTTACGAATGTGCCGCGCCGCGCGGTCATGCCCGCGGGGTGCGGAAATAGACCGGGCGGGAGCCGGCGCGCGGCCGGCTCCCGTGCCGGGAAAATTATTTGCCGATGAAGCGGAGGTTCGGGGTGTAGACGTCCTCGACGAGGCAGGTGGCGATCGTGTCATGGAAGGCCATGGCGACATTCCACTCCGTCAGCGGGACGACCTCGAAGTTGTCGTACATGTACTGCTGGATGCCCTTGTAGGCCTCGGCGCGCGTGGCGTCGTCCGTGGAGTACTTGCCCTGGTCGATGAGCGCGTTGAGCTCGGGATCCTGGCGGTTGATGCAGGTGAAGTTCGAGCTGGAGGCGAAGCGGGCGAACTGGCTCGAGGCGTCGCCGGAGGCGTTGGCGTTCGAGTTCTGGTCGAACGTGAGGACGGTGCCGCCCTCCTGCTGCCAGACGTCGATGCACGTGGCCTGGTCATAGATCTGCAGGTCGACCGTGATGCCGATCTGGGACAGGAAGGCCTGGATGCCCTCGGCCATGGACGAGGCGGCGGCGTTGGACGGGCAGACCCACGTGAGGGTGATGTCGCCGGTGACGCCGGACTCGGCCATGCACTGCTTGGCGTAGTCGAGGTCGTAGTCATACGTCAGGCCCGGGACGAAGTACTTGTTGTCCGGCGGCAGCGTGCCCTCGGCCGGGGTGCCGAGCGAGCCGTAGCCGAGGTCGGAGATGCCGACGATGTCGATGGCGTGGCAGATGGCCTCGCGGACCTTCGGGTTGGAGAGGGCGGTGTCGGACTCGGTGTCCATGACGAGCATGCACACGCAGTTCGACGAGACGACGCGCAGCGTGCCGAGGTTGTCGCTCTTCACGCGGTCGGCGCTCGTGTTGGAAAGGCTCAGGGCGAGGTCGATGACGTCGTTCTGGTAGTCGACCATCATCGAGGTCTCGTCGGAGTACTGCAGCGTGTGGATGGTGTGGATGTTGCACAGGTCGTCCATGCCCTCGCCGTCCATCCACCAGTTGTCCTTGAGCTCATAGGTCGTGGAGACGCCGGTGGTGTATTCGGTGACGATGTACGGGCCGGAGCCGTCGACGAGCTCGGGATCGAACCAGTCGAAGCTGTCCGGGCCGCCGTGCTCGTCGATCCAGGACTGGTTAAGGATGCCGCACTGGATGCCGGCCTGGAACGGGCCGTAGGGCGTGGTGTACTGAAGGGTGACGACGCCGCCATCATCGTCGGCGGAGCTGTTTTCCAGGTCGATGACGTCGAAGTTGGCTTTGTTGCGCGGGACGGTGGACATGCGGGAGATGCTCCAGAGAACATCGGAGGCGAGCATTTTATCGCCGCTGGTGAACGTGACATTGTCCTTGAGCGTCATGACGAGCGCGTTGTCGTCCGTGAAGCCCCAGGATTCAAAGATGTCGCTCGTCCACTCGCCCGTGCGCGGGTCGACGTAGAACGTCTGATCGAACACGAGGCACTGGGCCGCGGCGGAAAGATCGGTGCTGAAGCCGTTGGTCGGGTCGAAGTGGCCGACGAACTTGCCGGCGACGGAGCCGACGGTGACCTCGTCGGCGCCGGAACCGGGTTCGGCGGAGCCGGTGACTTCTTCGCCCGCGTCGGGCGCGACAGCGCCGGAATCGTCGGGTTTCGTATCGGTGGTGTCAGGGGTGGTCGTGGTGGTGCCGGGGTCGCAGGAGGGCGCCGTGTCGTCCGAGCTGCCGCCGCAGGCGGCCAGCGAAAAGACGAGCGCGAGGGCAAGGATGAGAGCGATTGCTTTCCATTCCTTTGTCTGCATTTTGATTCCTCCTGGGAAAACAGGGTATTACAGCCGCGCCGTCTGCGCGGTTCTGCCAAGGCTGTGTGCGCGGGGGAAAAGGGAAATGCGATGCGGAAAAAGGGGATGCGGTCGCCGGGGTGGTGTGGCTGCGGGGCCGTTTGGCGCGGCCCCGCAGCCGGTTATAGTGGTGTGTGGAATAAGCGGGAATTGAATTAGAAGCCGATGTAGCGGAGGTCGGGCTGGTAGACGTCCGTCAGACGGGTGCTGGCGATGGTGTCATGGTAGGCCAGCGCGACGTTCCACTCGCACAGCGGCATGATGGAGTAGTCGTTGTAGATCCACTCCTGGATCTCCTTGAAGGCCTGCGCGCGGGCGCTGGAGTCCGTCGTGTAGATGGACTGGCCGAGGAGGTCGTTGAAGTGCTCGTCGTTGCGGTTGTTGCAGTAGAAGCTCGTGCCGGCGCCGAAGTTGCGGACAAGCTCATAGGCGTCGCCGGTCGTGTTGGCGTTGTTGTTGTTGCCGAGCTGGAAGTCCGTGGCCTGCGGCGTCTCCCACAGGGAGATGCACGTGAGCGTGTCGTAGATCTGAACGTCGATGTTCAGGCCGAGCTGCTGCATGTACGCCTGGAACGCCTCGGAGATCGTCGCCGCGCTCGTGCCGCTGTTCGCGACCCACGTGAGCGTGGAGCCGGCAAGGCCGCTCTCGTCCAGGTACGACTTGGCGAGGTCCGGATCGTACTCGTACGTCAGGCCGGTCTCGGCGTAGGGGACGGACGAGGGGATGACGGACTCGGCCGGGGTGTAGAGGTTGCCGTAGGCCAGCGCGCCGAGCTCGGCGGCCGGGGTGCCGTAGCAGATGGCCTTGCGGAGATCCTCGTTGTCGAGCAGCGGGTTGCCCTCGACGGTGTCGTGGTTCATGGAGATGACGGCGACGCAGTTCGAGCTCGTCGACTGCGCGGTGCCGAGCGTGTCGGGATTGGCGACGACGCGGTCAAACGCGGTGGCCGAGAGCGACAGAACGAGGTCGAGAACGCCGTTTTCGTAGTCGACCAGCATCGAGGTCTCGTCGGAGTACTGCACGCAGTTGATCTTGTCGGCGTAGCAGTAGGCCGTCGTGCACAGCTCGTCGCCCCACCAGTTTTCGACCTTCTCATACGTCGTGGAGATGCCGATGGTGTTCTCGGTCGGGTAGTACGGGCCGGAGCCGTTGACAAGGTCGATGTCGAACCAGTCAAACTCGTCCGCGCCGCCGTGGTCGTCGATCCAGCTCTGGTCGAGGATGCCGGGCTGGCTGAGCTGATACTGCCACAGGCCGTACGGCTGCACGAACTGGACGTAGAGCGTCTGGTCGTCGTCGGAGACGTAGCTGCCGTCGAGGTCGACGTTCTGCTTCCACTGGCCGGCCGTGCGCGGCGAGGTGGCGTTGCGCTGCAGGCTCCAGAGCACGTCGGAGGCGAGCATCTGATCGCCGCTGCGATAGAATTTCACGCCCTGCTTGACGTGCATCGTGGCAAGGCAGGTGTCCTCGTCGAAGCTGTACTCGTCGAAGATGTTGGAGTACCACTCCTTCGTCTCGGGGTCGACCTCAAAGGTGTGGTCGAACACGAGCGTGCGGGACGAGCAGGACGTATCCGTGCTGTAGCCCGCGGTCGCGTCGAAGTGGCCGACGAACTTGCCGCCCATGGAGCCGATGGTGATCTCCGTGTAGACGTGCTCGTCTTTGTCGATGGTCTCGCCGGCGTCGCCGAGACCGGTCGCGCCGTCGGGCGTGGAGTCGGTCTTATCGTCGTCGGCGGGCTTGGGGTCATCCGGGGTGGTGGTCGCGGTGCCGGGGTCTTTCGTGTCGGGCGCGGTGTCATCCTTGCCGCCGCAGGCGACAAGTGCAAAAACAAGTGCGAAAACAAGAAGCATGGCCAGGATCCGTTTCATAGTTGAGTTCTCCCTTCCCAAAAAAGATTTCAAAAAATGCGGATCACTTCTTTGCGGGGGCTTGCTTTGCGGGATGATGGTGCGAATGGTACTACCAGACGGCGGGCGGCCGTCTAAAAATACATCGACAAAGACGCAATATTCAGTTGTAGGGGGTATTTATTCCGTCCAGGTGTCGTACGGGACGGGGATGCCCAGCTCATCGTCCGGGTAGACGGCGCCGGCGGAGTACGTGTAGTGCGCCGGGACGGCCGCGTCGGCCGAGCAGTGCGCGGGGGTGTGGATGTAGACCTCGCCGTCGCCCCAGTCGCCGGAGTACGGCGCGTTGTAGTACGGGCGGTACGTCAGGTGCCAGATCTTCCACTGGCCGTCCTCAAACACGAAGTCGATGCGCAGCGCGCTCCAGTTCCAGAACGCCTTCGGGCCGCCCTCGATCGCGTAGCCCTCGACGCCCGGGAACATCCACAGGCCCTTGGCCGTGTCGCCGTCGCCGGCGACCTCGACGATGCCGCTCGTCGTGTCGTTCATGACGAGGCGGCCGCGGACGTCCTCGTCAATGCGGGCGGAGTCGTCGCTGTCGCGGTCGGTCATGTCATTTAGGAAGCAGCGCTCGGCCGCGTCTTTCCCGTTGTAGACGCCCCAGGGCATCTCGATGCGAAGATCCTCGCGGGAGGAGAACATCGCGGCGATGCGCTTCGTCTGCGAGGCGGAGAAGAAGTAGGCGAAGCGGCCGGCCATATTCTCGCACTCGCGCGCGGCGCGCAGGCGGAAGAGCGAAAGGCTCAGTTCTTTTTCGTTGACTGCCATGTCTTAACCCTCCTTCTTTTCGCCCTGCTGCTCCGTGACGGAGGCAAAGCCATGAACGGCGCCGTAGCCGATGCCGATCTCCGTGCGGCCCTTGCACGTCTCCAGATCGTGGTACGGATCGGGCGGCTCCGGCTCGTCGCACGGGACGATGACGTCGGCCGCGTACTGGAACAGGCGCGGGGCCGGGATGGTGTCGGGCGGGAGATGCTTGACGATGGACTCGATGACGTCCGGCGCGAGCGCGGGCGCCTCGGCCCAGGAAACGCGCGGGTCGCACTTGAACACGGGCGTAACGCGCATATTCTTCACGCGCCACTCGCCGTCTTCCAGGATGAAGTCCCAGCCGTAGCCGGACCAGGCCCACTCGGCGGAGTATTCCATCTCGTTGGCGTTCACGGGCCAGACGCACGTCTCGTGGCCGGGCGAGCGGAACGACAGGCGGCAGGACTGAAGATCCTCCGCGACCTCGATGACCGGGGTCGTGATGGAGTGGAACATGAGCATGCCGTTGTGGACCATGTTCGTGTCGGTCACGTCGGAGTCCGCATCATAGATGGTATCGGTCGGGTGGCGGTTATATTCGTTGGCCTCGCGCGTGACTTCGATGCCCCACGGCATGACGTGGACGATGTCGTCGCTCTTCGACCACATTTTGTCGAAGAACAGCGAGCGGTCGACGTTGTTCGAGTGCATGAAGGCGTAGGCCGAGACCATGTTCCAGCAGGTGTCGATGATGTCGAGGCGGTCGGCCTCGCGGTTCATCTCCTCAAAGGTCATTTCTTTTTTCATCGGTCGCACCTCCTTAATAGCCGTAGCCGACGTCGATGTCGAAGTTGCTGTACGGCTTCGGCAGGGACGGGTGGCCAAGCGGATAGATGTTTTCAATGCTGTAGCTCCACAGCGTGCGCGCCGTCGGCTTGCGGTCGGGCGTGTGCGGATCCTGCATGAGCTTTTCGACGGTGAGCTTCTCGTTCTCCGTCCACGTCACGTTGACGTTCGTGTGCATGATCGGGTGGATGGCCATGTGCCAGATCTTCCAGACGCCGTTTTCCTTGTGGAAATCGACGGCGATCTTGACCCAGTTCCACTGGCAGTCGGGCTTGCCGTCCTTCAGCTCGGTCAGCGAGCCGATCGTGAACCAGATGGCGCGGGCGGTCTGGTTGTCCTCGGCGACCTCCATCATGCGGCCGTTGAGGGCCTGCAGGTCGAGGAAGCCTTTGCGCGCTTCGAGATCGTCGTGCGCGGGGCGCTCCTCGCGGAAGTAGCGGGCG
>CAVFYN010000090.1:8496-17651 GCA_963626425.1 Bacteroidaceae bacterium | reverse complement strand
GTCATAGACGCCCCACGGCAGCTCGATGCGGGCATCGGGCTCGTCGGACCACATGGCGAGGATGTCATCGAAGCGGCAGGCAGCCTGATAGAAGCAGAAGCGGCCCATCAAGTTCTCACAGGTACGCGCGCTCTCCTTGCGGCGGACGAAGCGCGCGAGCTGTTCCGGTGTACGTTCCATAAACTTGCCTCCTTTGATCTCCGCGGGCCGCGGCCCGCGGGAAAACGCCGGGCCGCCGGACGGGCCGGACGGCGCGGTAAAATTACGGTGATATCCGGGGCCGATGCCCCGGGAAAAAGGAACGCGGCCTCCGCCTCCGCATTTGCGCGGAGGCGGAGAAGGAAGGCCGCGCACTGAGGAAAGCGGTGTTCAGGCCAGGCGGATGGCGGCCCAGAAGCCCTCTTCCATGGCCTGGCGGGCCTTGCGGGCGCGGACGCAGTCGCCGATGGCGATCGTGTCGATGCACACGTCCTCAAGCTCCTTGACCGTGGCCGTGTTCGGGCGCATGCCCATGGCGTAGACGATGCCGTCGGCCGGGATGAATTCCTCGTTGCCGTCGGCGCCAACGGCGTAGACGCCTTTGCCCGGCTCGATGCGCGCCACGCGCAGATTCGTGCGGCACGTGATGGGGGCCTTGGCGAACGACTGCATCATGCCCTCTTTGTGCATCCAGTTCGACTCGGGCGCGATCTCGCTCTGCATCTCGATGATGGTGACGTTGTGGCCGTTTTCGGCGAGGTACAGACCCGTCTCGCAGCCGACGAGGCCGCCGCCGAGGACGGCGACGTTCTTGCCGAACGTGGCGAGCTTCGTGTACACGGTCGTCGCGTGCTCGACCGTCGGATCGTCCAGACCCGGGATGGGCGGGCGCGACGGCGTGGAGCCGACGGCGAGGATGACGGCGTCATAGCCGCCGGCGCGGATGAAGTCCGGCGTGACGGTCGTGTTCAGCTTGACCTCGATGGCGTGCTTTTCGACCTGCGTGATAAGGTAGTCCTTCAGGTGGCGAAGGTCGATCTTCAGGTCGTCATAGTCCGTGAATTTCAGCAGGCCGCCCAGCTCGCCCTTGGCCTCGGCCAGCGTGACGATGTGGCCGCGCTCGGCCGCCGTGATGGCCGCCTTCATGCCGCCGGGGCCGCCGCCGACGACGAGCACCTTGCGCTGGCGCGCGGCGGGCTGGATGTAGTTGCGGAAGCGGTTCTCGCGGCCGGCCATCGGGTTGACGGCGCAGACGAGGTTGTTGCCGCAGTGCAGGCCCGTCAGGCAGTCCAGGCAGCGCAGGCAGGGGACGATGTCCTCCGGATGGCCGTGGCGCGCCTTCTCGGGCAGGTAGGGGTCGGCGATGAGCGCGCGGACCATCTCGACGATGTCGGCCTTGCCGCTCTCGAGAATCTCCTCGGCCATGGCCGGGTCGGAGATGGCGCCGATGGTCGCGACCATCGTCTTGACGCCGGCGGCCTTGATGTCCGCGGCGTAGTGGACGTTCACGCCGTGCGGCAGGAACATGGTCGGGTGCGTGTGGACGGCCTGCGCGTCCTCGATGTCGAGGCCGGCGGAGACGTGGATGATGTCGACCTTGCCGTCGAGCAGCTTGGCAAACTCGATGCCCTCTTCCTTGGAAAGGCCGCCCTCGATCTCCTCCGAGCCGCTCAGGCGGTACTCGATGAGGAAGTTGTCGCCGCAGCGCTCGCGGATGCGGTCGATGACCATGAGCGGGAATTTGGCGCGGTTTTCGATGGAGCCGCCGTACTCGTCCGTGCGGGCGTTGTAGAGCGGGGAGATGAACTGGTCGAGCAGCCAGCCGTGGCCGCCGTGCAGGAGCACCATGTCGTAGCCGGCGGTCTTGAGGAGCTCGGCGCAGTCGGCAAAGTGCTCGGCGACGACGTCCATGTCCTCGGGCGTCATGCCGTGGACCTTCACGCCGTCATAGTCGCGGACCATGTCGACGGGGCCCCAGGCCTCCCAGTTCTCGTCGCCGTAGTTCGCCTCGGGCACGGCGGTGAAGCCGCCGTGGTTGAGCTCGTGCGAGACGAGCGCGCCGCCCTCGTGGATGGCCATGGCGATCTCGGCGAGCATGGGCTGGTTTTCCGACGTGACGGCGAACGAGCGCGGGTTCGTCGCGCCGTGCTCGCGGTCGACCGGGGAGTCGCCGAGCGTGATGACGGCGGCGCCGCCGCGCGCCTTCTCGGCGTAGAATGCGATCATGGAATCATCCGGGCGGCCCTTGAAGTCCATGTGGCTCATCATGTGCGGCGCGGAGAAAATGTGATTGCGGAAGGTCGTGCGTTTGATCGTAAACGGCTCAAACAGCTTCGGATAAAATTGGTTCATATGTAGACCCCCATTTGTATGTTCTTATGCTGAACATACCATACACCGTTTAGAATGCGAATGGAAACAGCGAAATCGTAGACCCCCTACACAAGACCGTCAAACGCGAATCGCTTCGCTGGATTCGCGTTTGAAAGGGGATGCACCCTGCTGCGCGCATAATTTAGGGCGCCGGGGGCGCCCTAAATTCCACACTTGCAGGGTGTAAGGTATTTTTTCCGAGGTACACGCCCTCGGAAAAAATGACTTTAATTTATTTCGCCGCTGCGGCGGCGAAACTCTGCGAGGCGTTGGGGGCGTTTGGACAGAAAAAGCCCTCCGCTGAAAGATTTCAGCGGAGGGCGGGGTCATTCGATCGCGGCGAACTCTTTTTTCAGGTGTTCGACGAATTTCTCGGCCAGCGGGTTCTCGTTGAACTGGCGGCCGCAGCAGTACAGGTGCGTCGGGTCGTTGATGGGCTCAAAGCCGATGTTGGGCATCTCGTTGAAAAAGCCGAAGTGCCGGTCGGACACGGCCAGGCACCGCGAGGCGTGCATCTGCGCGCACATGGACTCCACATTCGGCAGAAACCGCACCGAGCGCGGCCGCGGCTCGATGGCCTCAAGCTCCTGCCGGCCGAGCACGACGTTTTCCGTGTAGCTCCGGTCCCATCCGGGGACCATGAGGTAGGGCAGGTCGACGCGCTTTTGCCGCGCGGATTCGGGGAGGCCCACGCCCACGACGTCGTCCGGGCCGAACAGGCACAGCTGCTCCTCGGCCACGGGCGTACAGACGATGTCCTTGTGCACGGGCAGGTGGCCCTCGGAGAAGAGCGCGAGCTCGACGGGGCCGTTTACGAGCTCTTCTAAAAGCTCGATGTTGTTGCGCTTTCGCAGCGACACGGCCACGTCCGGGTGCGCGGCGCGGAACGTCTGCACGGCGTCCATGATGCGGCCGAACGGGTTGAGCCACTCCGAGCAGCCGATGCAAAGATGGTGCGAAATGTCGTCATAGTAGCGCTTTGTCTCCTCGGCGACGTGATTGAGGCGCTGGTTGGCCGACTGGAACAGGACGTAGTAATACCGCCCGGCCGCCGTGAGGTGGATGGGCTGCGCGTCGCGCTCAAAAAGCGACGAGCCGAGGTCGGCCTCGAGCTGCGCGATGTATTTGCTGACGGTCTGCTGCGAGTAGAAAAGGACGTTCGCGGCCTCCGTGAAGCTCTTCGTCTGCGCGACGGTCAGAAAGCACTGGATGTAATTTGTGTTCATACGCCCTCCACCTCCGCGGTCAGAAGCTCCGTGAACTCCGGCGCCCACGGGACCTGACGGTTTTGCAGCCACACGGCCACGATGGGGATGGCCACGGGCAGCGGCTGGCCGATCATGCTGTGCGCGCGGCCGATGACGGGGTTGTTCGGCGAGACGGTGTAGCCGTTGCCGCAGAGGACCTCGGTATAGACGGAGTCGAGGTTCGGCATCCGCTGGATGTCCGGCGGCGCGGCGAGGCCGAGCGCGTCGGCCGCGGCGCGGCGGACGATGTCGTCGGTCTGCTCGCTGTGCGACGAGAGCATGAGCGGCAGAGTGCGCAGCGCCTCGATGTCAAGGCGGCCGTCCGGGCCGACGAATTCGCGGCTGGCGTACAGGTTGAGCTGCGCGGAGAAAAACGGCGTGGAGATGTACGTGTCCGGGTAGCCCGTGATGTAAAACGCGGCCGTCTCGGGCAGGATGACGATGTCGGCCGTGCCCTTTTCGACCATGGCGAACGTGTCGGCGGCCGAGCCGGTCAGGTATTCGATGGACAGGTCGGGATGGCGCTTCAGCAGCTGCGCCGCGCCGTCTGTCATATGGTGCACGCCGCCGACCCAGTCGCAGAACGCGATGCGGAACCGGCGCGGCGCGGCGCCGGAATTGTCGCCGAAGTGCATGCTGGCCCAGTTGAGGCTCTCGTCGAGCGTCGTGAGCCATTTATAGTAGTATTCTCCGCCCTTGCTCAGCTGCATGGACAGGCTGTTGCGGATGAAGAGCGGGTAGCCGAGCTCCTCTTCCATCTTGCGGATGCTGCGGCTGACGGCCTGCTGCGTGATGGACAGCTCCTTGGCCGTCGCGGAGAAGTTCTTCGTCCGGGCGGCGGAGAGAAAACAGGCGGTGTTGAGGTCGTTCAAGGCGGACCGGCTCCTTCCCGCGCGAAACGTGCGCTTTTTCGTTATTATAACCAGTTTTTTGCGGATTTTCAATGCCGGAGCGCGAGGGTATCGCTCCGGCGTGATAGCATATTCCGAACAAACGATAACCAATTGCGATCGGCGCCTTGTGCGGCGCGGGGCGAACCGCTATCATCGAAAATGCAGGCAAATAAATACAGGAGGCATTTTTTATGGCAGATCGTTTGAAGGGCAAAGTGGCCATCATCACCGGCGCGAACTCCGGCATCGGAGAGGCGACGGCGCTTTTGTTCGCGCGCGAGGGCGCGGCCGTCGTGCTCGCCGCCCGGCGGGCGGAGAAGCTGGACGAGGTGTGCGAAAAGATCCGCGCCGCGGGCGGGCAGGCCGTCGCCGTCGCGACGGACGTCACGGACTATGACGCGTGCGGCCGCCTGGCCGACGCGGCCGTCGAGGCGTTCGGCAGAATCGACATCCTCATCAACAACGCTGGCATCGCCGACAAGCACCGCCCCGTCACCCGCTGCGAGCCGGACTGGTGGGAGCACGTCGTGAAGGTCGACCTGACGTCGCTTTACTACATGACGCGCCAGACGCTTCGCTACATGGAGCCGGCGGGCGCGGGCTCCATCGTGAACATCGCGTCCATCGGCGCGACGCGCATGAACTCCGGCGCGGCGTACACGGCCGCGAAGGCGGGCGTTGTGGGATTGTCGAAAAACCTCGCCATCCAGTACGCGGGGCGCGGCATCCGCTGCAACGTCGTCTGCCCGGGCCCGACGCCGACGCCGCTCAACGCACCCGACCAGATCGCGACGTTCGACGCGGAGTTTGCCGCCGTGTGCAACGGCTACATGAAGCTCGACCTGCCGAACCCGTCGGCCGAGGATCAGGCGAACGCCTGCCTGTTCTTCGCGTGCGACGACTCCGTCCATGTGACGGGCCAGGTGCTGACCGTCGACAACGGCATCGCGCTATAAATTTTTCGCAAGCTCCGCGTCGCGGGCGCGCTCTTTTTCAAAAAACGACTGGAAGCCCGCGCAGAACGTCAGCGCCTGCGGCGAGAGCAGGCGGCCGCTGCGGCGCAGGATCCCGAGGCTCGACGGCGGCAGCGGCGCGTCCAGCGGGACGGTCGTGAGCGGCAGCTCCGGCATGGCGCCGCGCAGCTTGAGATAGTTCGCCAGCGGCAGGAGCGAGAGCTGCTCGGAGCCGGCGATGATGCTCGCCTCGAGCCGGTCGTCGTCGCACTCGGACACGATGCGCGCCGGGAGCACCCCGCGCGTGCGGAGGTAGGCAAACAGCACGTCGTCGCGGCTGTGGTTGCACACGAAGCGGTACGGGCGAAGGTCCGACAGCTGCACGCTTTTGCGCTTTGCCAGCGGGTGCGCGCTCGAGAGCATGAGCACGCGCTCGCTGCGGTCGAGCTCGAGGTATTCCAGCGACGGCGAGAGCGTCCCCAGCGGCGGGTCGCGCACGAGGCCGAGGTCGACGAGGTCCTTTTCGCAGTATTCGATGACCTTCGCGTTCTCGCACGTGATCTGCCGCACGCCGCTGCCTAAAAACGCGTCGCCCGGCAGGTACGGCAGCGCGTCGCCGAGCAGGTCGGGCAGGCTCGTCGCGATGCGCAGGCTCGTGTCCGCGCCCGCGGCGCCGGACTGGAGGGCGTCGATGCCGGCGGAGAGCGTGTCGAGCACGGTCTCGACACACGAGAGAAATTCGCGTCCCTCGCGCGTGAGGGCGATGCGGCCGCGCCGGCGCTCGAACAGCGCCACGCCGAGCCCCTCCTCGAGCCGCGACAGGCTGCCCGAGAGCGTCGGCTGCGAGACGAACAGGCGCTCGGCCGCCTTGGACATCGTCCCGCAGCGCGCGATCTCGCGGAAATACTGAAGCTGAAGCAGATCCATCGGAAGTCCTCCCTGGAAATTGGGTATTGCATTTGAATTATACCGCAGCCGGGCCGCGCGCGGCCATGGGCGAGCTGCACAAATTGGAAAGGAGCGTTTATTCAAATGAAACAGTGTGGGATCGAGATCCCGGCCTATGACTTTTCCGGCAAGACGGCCATCGTCACGGGCGGTGGCAGCGGCATCGGCTTTGCAAGCGCCGTCATCCTGGCCGCGGGCGGCGCGAACGTCGTGCTCGCCGGCGTACCGGAGGAGCAGCTGCGGCAGGCCGCCGCGCGCATCCGCGAGGCCGGCTTCGGCTGCACGGCCGTCCCGACGGACGTGTCGGATGAGGCCTCGGTGCAGAATATGGTGGATAAGACCGTCGAAATCTACGGCGGGCTGGACATCTTAATTTGCTGCGCCGGCATCGGCGGCGAGGTGCTGCCGCTGCTCGAGCAGACGGCCGGGATGTTCGACCGCGTCGTAAGCGTGAACCTGCGCGGCATTTTCCTGTGCGCGAAGGCTGCGGCGGCGCAGATGGTGCGCCAGGGCCGCGGCGGGCGCATCGTCACGACGTCGTCCATCGCGTATATTGAAGGCGGCGGCCTGCACGGGCCCTACGGCGCGGCCAAGGGCGGCGTGTGCACGCTCACGCGCTCGATGGCGGCCGAGTGGGCCGAGTACGGCATCAACGTCAACACCGTCTGCCCCGGCCTGACGCGGACGAACATCAACCGCGAGATCCAGGACGACGCCGCGCTCTACGACGCGTTCACGGCCAAGATCCCGCTGCGCCGCATGGCAGAGCCCGGCGAGATCGCCGCGGCGCTGACGTTTTTCGCCTCGCCGGGCGCGTCGTTCTGCACGGGCTCCGTGCTCGTGTGCGACGGCGGCGCGACGGTCGGCGGTTTATAAAAAGGGCTTGACCTGAAGTGCGCTTTAAGTGGTATAATATCCTTGAAATCAACAGAGAGGAGCGCACTTCCATGGAAAAATCCATCGTTTACTTTACCCCTGAGATCACGTCGGACGCTCTTTTGGCCATTTATGAGAAGCTCGGCGCGCCGCTGCACGGCAAGGTCGCCGTCAAAATTTCGACCGGCGAGCCGGGCGGGCACAACTTCCTGAACCCGCAGCTCATCGCCCCGCTCGTCACGAAGCTCTCCGGAACGATCGTCGAGTGCAACACGGCCTATGAGGGCCGCCGCTACAAGACCGCCGACCACTGGAAGGCCATCGAGGAGCACGGCTTCAAAGCCATCGCCCCGTGCGACATCATGGACGAGGACGGCGAGATGGCCATCCCCGTCACGGACGGGTTCCACCTGACGGAAAACTACGTCGGCGACCATCTGAAAAACTATGACTCCATGCTCATGCTCAACCACTTCAAGGGCCACGCCATGGGCGGCTTCGGCGGCGCGCTGAAGAATATGTCCATCGGCGTCGCGTCCGGCCACGGCAAGGCCGTCATCCACGGCGCGGGCGACCCGGCCAAGCTCTGGACGGCCGACCACGACTCGTTCCTCGAGTCCATGGCCGACGCCGACCGCTCCGTCATGGAGTACATGGGCCGCGAGAACATCTGCTACATCAGCGTGGCCAACCGCCTGAGCGTCGACTGCGACTGCGACTCCCACCCGGCCGAGCCGGAGATGGCCGACCTCGGCATCTTCGCCTCGCTCGACCCCGTCGCGCTCGACCAGGCGTGCGTCGACGCCGTCTACGCCTCGCCCGACCCCGGCAAGGCCGCGCTCATCGAGCGCATGGAGTCCCGCAACGGCATCCACACCGTCGAGATGGCCGCCAAGCACGGCTTAGGATCTCGTGAGTACGAGATCGTCAACATCTGAACGCCCTGAAAATCGCCTCCCGCTTGCGCGGGAGGCGATTTTTTGCTATCATAGCGGCAAAAAACGGAGGGACCGCGATGGGAAAGCAGGAAATTTACGCGCTGTTTGCGCGCGAGGGCATTGAATTTGAGGCGATCGAGCACAAGGCCGTCTACAACATGGACGACCTCGCGGAGATCGCGCTGCCGCATCCGGAGGCGGACGCGAAGAACCTGTTCGTGCGCGACGACAAGCGGCGGGATTACTATCTCATCACCGTCCGCGGCGACAAGCGCGTCGACCTAAAGCAGTTCCGCCGCGACCACGGCACGCGCGCGCTCACGTTCGCGCACGCCGACGAGCTGGGCACCATGCTCGGCCTCATCCCCGGCGCGGTGACGCCGCTCGGGCTGCTGAACGAAAAAGAGCGCCGCGTGAAGCTGTTCCTGGACGCGGACCTCGTCGCCGGCGGCCTGATCGGCGTGCATCCGAACGACAACACGGCCTCGGTATTCCTGAAAACGGCCGACCTCGTGCGGCTCATTGAGGAAAGCGGCCACGAGGTCGAGATCGTGACGATCTGAAAAAAGGCGCTGGCTCCATGAGCCAGCGCCTTTTGCTTACTCGGAGAGCACCGTGCCGTCCGCGAGGGTGATGGTGTAGCCGTTAAAGTTGATCGTGCCGAGGTTTTCCAGGCTCGTGATCGTGCAGTCGCCCGTCAGCGTCCACGTGCAGCCCTCGCCGATCGTGACGACGGCGTTATTCTCGACCGCCGCGCCGCCCTCGGCGTTGTCCGCGATGGTGATCGTGCCGGTCAGCGTGCTGCCGTTTTCAAGGGTGAAACTCAGCTGCGAGATGGTGTCGACGAGGATGTCGCCGGTGAGCGTCTGATCATCGCACGTCAGGTCGAGCTGCGCGCCGTTGCTGCCGGCCGTGCCCCAGCCGTGGCTGGCGCTGTTGCCGACGACG
>CAVFYN010000090.1:5412-8486 GCA_963626425.1 Bacteroidaceae bacterium | reverse complement strand
CGCCTTCATCCGTCGTGATCTCGACGCCGGAGAGCGTCATGACGCAGTGCGTGTTCGTGATGTAGAACATGTCGCCGTTATCGGCGTGCAGCGTGCCGCCCGTCATGGAGAAAAGCGACGTGCCGACGTCCGCGTCGCCGGACATGGACTGATAGATCATGACGTTGTGGACGTTTTCGTCGGAGCTTGCGCCGTCCGTGTCGCTCATGTTGCCGGAGACGTCGCAATTTTCAAGCGTGATGGAGTTCTCGCCCTCGATGACGAGCGCTTCGGAGCCCGTCGCGGTGAGTTCGGCGTTTTTGACGGTGATGTCCGCCGTGGAGTACACGGCCGGGGAGTTCGCGCCGTGCGAGGTGTACGTGCCGCCGTCGACCGAGACCGTGCCGCCGCCGCGGTCGGAGCGGATGGCCGCGGACGAATTGCCGCTCGTCTCAACGGTCAGGTTCGAGGCGATCGTCGTGCCGCCGCCTGTCGTCTGGATGCCGCCGGAGTTGTCGGCCGTCGTGGTGATGGTGGAGTCGGAGATGGTGACGACGGTGCCGGAGCCGTAGCCGTAGCTGAACACGCCGTTGCCGTTCTGGGCCGAGGAGGTGACCGCCGCGTTTTCAATGGTCACGTTCGCGCCGTTCGTCGCGAGCAGCGCGGCGTTCTGGCCGTAGAAGTCGCCGTCCTCGGTGTTCGAGGACGCGCCGGCGGATTTGTCGACGGTGATGCCGCTTAAGGTAACGGTCGCGCCGTCAACGCGCAGGGCGTTTTCGTCGTCGCCGGTCGAGGTGTACGTCTCGCCGTCATACGTGCCGTCGGTGTCGATCGTCGTGGCGGCCGAGCCCTGCGTGACCTCGCCGCTGCCGCCGAAGCCCGCGCCCGGCTGGCCGGAGGCGGAGGCGGCGGAGACGGTCTGGACCTCGGCCGATTCGGCCGCGCCGTCGTCGCCGACGGTGACGGTCAGGATGTCGTCCACCGCAAGGTCGGTCACGGCGACGGCCTCACCGTTTTCGGTAATGGCCGCGGCGGAGAAGTCGAGCGTGACGCTCTCGCCGCTCTCGGTGAAGCTCGCGCCGCCCATCATGCCGCCGTCCGGCGCATCGCCGGAGGGCATTTCAGGGGCCTCGCCGCTGTCATCGCTCGGCAGATCGGGCGGGGTCTGGCCGTCCTGCGCGCCGCTGTCGGACGCGTCGCCGTCGGGCAGATCGGGCGGCGTTTCGCCGTCGGACGGGCCGCCGGCGGACTGCTCGAGCGTGCCGAGCGCGAGGGTGACGGACGTGCCGTCAATGGCCGTGATCTTGCCGGTCAGCGTCTGGCCGGCGTATTCATTCGTGGTGTCGGTGCTCGCTGCGGTCTCGTCGGTCGTGGTGTCGGCGGACGTGTTCGTGTCCTCCGTCTTGCCGCAGGCCGTCAGCGTAAAGAGCAGCGAAGCGGCGCACAGCGCGCTTGCGATCTGGATCTTTTTCATAAGGATCATCCTTTCCGGTTCCCCTTGATTTGTGCCTTCAGTCTAGCGCGGGAGCCTAAAGAATACCTAAAGGATGCAAAAAATGCGAGGCAAATTGCCTCGCATTTTCATATGGATTCATCCGCCCGCGGCCAGGCGCATTTTTTCATGTCCACGCGGCCGTCCGGCAGGAACGGGACGCCCTCGGACTGCAAAAGCGCGCGGCGGATCTCGGCGTAGCCGCCGCCGGCGATGGCGCCGTCCGCTTTGACGACGCGCTGCCACGGATAGTCGTCCGGGCAGACGCGCATGGCCCAGCCGACCTGCCTTGCCGCGCGCGGCGCGCCGAGCAGGCGGGCGATGCCGCCGTAGGAGATGCACCGCCCCGGCGGGATGGCGGCGACGACGGCGTACACGCGCGCGAAAAACGGCGCGTCCGGCGCGGTCACTTGCCCTCCAGCTCGTCGAGCCGGTCGAGCAGCTCGTCGAGCCAGTCCTCAAGCGACTCGTGCGCGTCGGCCCAGGCTTCGTATGCCTCGGACTCCATGTCCTCGGGCTCGGATGCGTCGAGCTCCTCGATCTGCGCGCGCACGGCGGCGATGGCCAGCTCCGTCGCCTCGCGGTCGGGGTCTTTGTTCAGTTCGGAAAAATCTACGATGTCTCCCATGTCGGGCCTCCTGTGCTTAAATGAGATGCAGCGCCTCGGCGGCCGAGCGCGCCTCGCTGCGGCGGCGGGCGCCGAGCTTGCTTAAAATGTGGCTGACGTGGCTTTTGACCGTCGGCAGCTTGATGCCGAGCGTCTGGCCGATCTCGGCGTTGCTGCGGTCGGCGCATAAAAGGCGCAGGACCTCGAGCTCCGTGCTCGTGAGCGGCTCGATGGGGTCGGCGCGCAGGCGCAGAAAGTCGGGGTAGAGCACGCACTGGCGGCGGACGGCGTCTGAAAGTCTGCGGATGTAGGCGCTGCTGCGGTCGAGCTCGAGCTGGTCGAGCAGCGGGCCGACGGCCGCGCCGAACTGGCTGATGGGGCGGATGAAGTCGCATTCCTGCGCCGCCGCGACGGCGTCCGTGAGCGGCTGCTGCCACGCGCCGCCGGTGCGCTCGCGCGCGACGGCCGTCAGCACGCCGAGCGTGATGCCGTCGATGCGGCGGCCGCACGTCGTGCAGTAGGGCCCGAGCGGCGCGAGCGTCAAAAGCGCGCCCTCCGGGTCGCCGAGCGCGATCTCGGCCATGGCCTGCGTGAAATACTGATACCGGCGCATGACGCGAAGCTGTAATACGTCGCGCGGGGCCTGCGAGCGGTACCAGTCGCCGACGGTGTCCATATCGCCCTGGCGCAGCGCGATGCGGCAGAGCATCGCGTCCATGTTCGGCAGGAAGCGCGTCTGCCCGGCGTCCACGAAGCGGGCGCGGAGCGACTCGATCGTGTGGCGCGCGTCCGCGGCGCGGCCGGCGTCCATCTGGCTGCGCGCGAGCAGGCCGACGACGGCGAACTCCATGTCCGGCGTGCCGCGCTGCTAGATGTCGCTCAGGTTCGCCACGAGCGCGAGCATCCGCGAGGTGATGTCCTCACCCTTTTCAAATTTGCTCTCGGCGATGGCGCAGTCGGCCAGGCCGACGCCGTCGCGGCCCAGAATGGACTCGA
>CAVFYN010000090.1:0-5402 GCA_963626425.1 Bacteroidaceae bacterium | reverse complement strand
GCGTAGAGCAGGTCGTCCCGGCGGCTCCAATCCGAAAAGTCCTTGCCGCCGTTCATGACGCTCGGCAGCATGCTCGTGACGGAAAACGGCGCGAGCGCGATCTCGTGGTTCATCAGCAGGCGGCTGGCGGCGATGATGGTGTCGATCATGCCGGAAGCGCCGCGCTGCGGCAGGCTGATGTCCAGCCAGGCGAGGCGGCTGCGCGCCTGCTTCGCCGCGGCGTCGCCCCGGCGGCAGCCGGCGGCGTAGCTTTGCAGCGCGTCGTAGTACCGCTCCGACCCGGCGTAGTCCATGCACAGCGCGCACAGCATGCTCATGCCCTGCATGAGCGCGGGCGAGGCGAAGATCTCCTCGTCCGGGAGCGAGCGGTAATAGCGCTCCATTTCCTCGTAGTGCGCCATGCCGGGGTGCAGCTCGGCGTTTTTGATGAGCAGGTCGGACACCTTGCGGTGGTCGCCGCAGCGGCTGTAGCAGTCGAGCGCGCGGCCGTAGTCCTCCTGCAGTTCGTAGTAGAGCCCGCCGCGCGCGAAGAGATTTTTCCGCTGCTGCTCGGTGTACTCCCGGTCCATCTCCCACAGCAGGAACATCCGGAAGTCGCGGTAAATGCGGATGCGGTCGAGCTGGAGCGTCTGGAACATGGTCGTGTTGCGCTGGAGATAGCGCAGCAGCTCGCCTGCGTGGACGTCGCCGCTGACCATGCGCGCAAGCTCGGGCGAGAATTCCTCAAACGGCGCAAGCTCGAGCAGGAAGCGGCGGATGGGCAGGTCGAAGCGGAGGTAGATGGCGTCCTCAAAATAGACGAACAGCTCCTGGCGCACGCTGCGGCTGAGGTCGTCGTCATAGTGCTCGCCGTCGCCCATCCGGCGCGCGACGATGTTCAGCGCGAGCGGGTAGCCGATGGAGTCCTTCAAAATGGCCGTGAGCTCGAGGTTCGTCGGCGAGGCGCCGTAGCTGTCAAAGACGCGCGCGGCCGTCTCGCGGTCGAGCAGGAGGCTCTTGGCGTCGAACACGAGCATGAGCCCCGAAAACTGGAACGGCGCGAGCCATCCCGGCACGACGCCGCGCGAGAGCAGCACGAAGCGGAGGCTCGGATTGTCGCGGATGAGCGCGCAGAGCGCCTGCTGGTCGTCCTCGCGCTGGAGCTGCTGCATCTGGTCGACGAGCAGCACGTCAAAGCTGCCGTCCGGCTGCGGCAGGGCGAAGTCCGGCTCGCCCGCGTCGACGGCGCGCACGCGCCGCCCCGCGAGCAGCGCGGCGGCCGTCGCCGATTTGCCGAAGCCGCACGGCGCGCTGAAAAATATGACCCGCCCGCGGGTCATCGCGTTCTGGAATTGCTCGGCCACGGCTGGCCGGATGGCGATATGCTGCCGGTCCAAGGCGTCCCCTCCTCAAGCTGCGTCGGTCGTGAGATCATTTGCTGAAAGTATACCAGAAAACGCGCTTTTTGTCACGCGTTTGCGAGATGGCGCAGCGCGAAAAGCGTGTGCAGCGCCGCGCCGCGCGGCAGGACGGCCTCGTTGAACACGACCGACTCGTTGTGCATGGGCGCGCCGTAGCGCGGGTCCTCGTTCTTTGCGCCCGCGCCGAGCAGGAGGTAGGCGCAGGGCAGCTCATACGTAAACGACGCGAAGTCCTCCGAGCCCATGCCGCCCTCGGACAGGCGGATGACCGTTTGATTGCCGAACAGCTCCGACGTGGTATCCGCCGCGAAATCCATGAGCGCGGGGTCGTTCCGGAGCGGCGGCGCGGAGGCGAGCTCGACGGTCTCGGCACCGGCGCGGAATGCGCCCGCGATGCCGGACGCGATCTCGCCGATGCGCGATAAAATGTGCGCGGAGAGTTCGCGGTCGAACGTGCGGATCGTGCCCTCGAGCACGGCCTGCTCAGGGATGATGTTCGGCGCGCTGCCGGCGTCAAAGCGGCCGAGCGTCACGACGGCGGGCGTTTTGGCCGCGGTTTCGCGCGAGACGATCTCGCCGAGGGCGAGGGCGATGTGCGCCGCGGCCGTTATGGGGTCGACGCCCGTCTCGGGCATGGCCCCGTGGCAGCCGCGGCCGCGCACCGTGATGCGGAAGAGCGTGCACCCGGCCATGAACGTCCCGCTGCCGCAGAGCACAAGGCCCGTCGGCGTGCCGGAATGCACATGCAGCGCCAGCGCGGCCGCGGGCTTCGGATCGCCGTCCAGAACGCCGGCGGCGATCATGGCCTTCGCGCCCGTGAAGCCCTCCTCGTCCGGCTGGAACACGAGGCGGACGGTGCCGGGGATGGACGATTGATACTTTTTCAAAAGCGCGGCCGCGCCGAGCAGCATGGCCGCGTGCAGATCGTGCCCGCAGGCGTGCATCGCGCCGTTTTCCGCGCGGAACGGCAGGTCGGTCTTTTCGCGCACGGCCAGCGCGTCCATGTCCGCGCGCAGCAGGACGCAGCGGCCGGTGTCCTCGCCCGTGATGTCGGCGACAAGGCCGCCCGCGAGCTCGCGCGGCGCATAGCCGAGCGATTCCAGCCGCGCGCGGACGTAGGACAGCGTGTTCGGAAGATCGGCGCCGACCTCCGGCGCGCGGTGCAGCGCGCGGCGGTCGTTTATCATGTCGGCTTCCATCGCCGCGGCCGCGGCGAGGATGTCCGCCGCGGCGGGCAGGTTTGTCTGTTCCATAAAAATGCCTCCGAAGCCGCCCGGCGCGGGCGGCGGTTTTTCTTTATTATCGGTCATGCGCCGCCGCTTGTCACGCGTTTGGACGGAAAAATTCGATTTTTCCGAAAATCAATGGCCGCTGCGGACAAAAGAAGGGCAATATTCTGTCCCGCGCAGCCAAAGACAGCGGTTTCGCCTTTCGTTAGAATGAGAACAAATAAAGCGGGCCTATCCCGCGAGAATTTGAAAAGGTGTGATCCCATGGCAATGAAAAACAGCGCGCGCGAGCGCTACCCGCATCTGCTCAGCCCGATCAAGCTCGGGGAGCTGACGCTGAAAAACCGCATTTTCTCCGCGCCGACGTCCATGTCCGAGATCGGCTCGGACACGCACTACACGAAAGAGAGCATCGAGTACTACAAGCTGCGCGCCGCGGGCGGCGCGGCCATCGTTTGCATCGGCGAGGTCATCGTCGACCTGGAAAACGGCAAGTCGCATCCGCTCCAGGCGTGCATCAACGACCCGACGGCGTCGGAGAGCTTCTGCCGCCTCGTCGACGCCATCCACTCGCAGGGCGCGGCTGCGTCGGCCGAGCTCGACCACGGCGGCGCGCTGTGCGCGCCCGACTTTCTCGGCCACACGCCGGCGGGCCCGTCGGCCTACGTCGACGACTGGGGCGACGAGATCCGCGCCATGACGGAAGAAGAAATTCTCTACGCTGCGCACTGCTACGGCACGGCCGCGGCCAACGCCAAGGCCTACGGCTTCGACATGGTCACCATCCACGGCGGCCACGGCTGGCTCATCCACCAGTTCCTCTCGCCGCTGACGAACCAGCGCACGGACAAGTGGGGCGGGAGTCTGGAAAACCGGATGCGCTTTCTGCTGCTCGTCGTGGACGAGATCCGCGCGGCCGTCGGGAAAAATTACCCCATCGAGGTGCGCATGAGCGGCTCGGAGCGCACGCCGGGCGGCTACGGCATCGAGACGGGCATCGAGATCGCAAAGGCGCTCGACGGAAGAGTCGAGCTCATCCACGTCTCGGCCGGCACGCAGCAGGTCGAATACTCCTGCGTCAAGATGCACCCCGGCCCGTTTGAGCGCGATATGGAAAACCTCGGCCTCGCCGCCGAGATCAAAAAGCACGTGAAGTTCTCGCAGGTCATGACGGTCGGCGCGTTCAACTTCGCCGAGCAGATGGAGTCCGCCATCGCGTCCGGCAAGGCCGACTGCGTCGCCCTCGGCCGCGCGCTCGTGGCCGACCCGTTTTTGCCGAAGAAGATCATCGAGGACCGCGAGGACGAGATCACGCCGTGCCTGCGGTGCAGCGACTGTCTCAATAACATGATCGCCTGCCGCGGCATGCGCTGCGCCGTCAACCCGGTCATCGGGCGCGAGTGCGACGTGTTCCACCCGCTGCCCGTCAATCGCCGCCGCCGCGTGCTCATCGCGGGCGGCGGCCCGGCAGGTATGCAGGCCGCGCTGACGGCGGCCGCGCGCGGGCACGAGGTCATCTTGTGCGAGGCGAACGATAGGCTCGGCGGCGCGCTCAAGTTCGCCGATTCCGGCGCGCCGAACAAGCTGACCATGCGCCGCTACCGCGACAGCCAGATCGAAAAGGTCCTGCGCGATCCCGCCATCGACGTGCGCCTTTCCACCCGCGTGGACGAGGCCGTCGTGGACGACGTGCAGCCGGATGTGCTCATCGTCGCCGTCGGCGCCGACCCCATCGCGCCGCCCATCCCGGGCGTGGACGGGAAAACGGTCCTGTTCGGCGCGGATCTGGCCGCGGACACGAAGCTGGGCAAAAACGTCGTCATCCTCGGCGGCGGCATGATCGGCTGCGAGGAGAGCACGTATTTATCCGACCTCGGCCACAACGTGACCATCGTCGAAATGAAGGACGACATCGCGGCCGACTGCCTGAAGTATCCGTTTTTGTGGCTGCACCACGAGGTCGAAGCGCGCGATATCCGCGTCCTGACCGGCGCGACGTGCGCGGCCATCACGGACTCGTCCGTCACCGTGAAACACCTCGCCACGGGCGAGGTGGAGACCATCCCCTGCGACAACGTCATCCTCGCCGCGGGCATGCGCTCGCGCGCGGCGGAGGTCGAGCGGCTGCGCCCGCTCGTGCCGACGTGCTACGTCGTGGGCGACGCGAGAAAAGCGAAAAATGTCATGCAGGCGGTGCGCGACGGCTACGACGCCGTCGTGGACATGGGCCTGTAAGCTGAAAGGAGAGCATCCATGGAGAAGATCGTAGAGCGCGGCGTGTGGACCGTCCCGGAGACGACGGCGCTGACCGCCCTGACCATCGCGCCCGGCGCGGCCATTGCCGCGCCCGAGGGCAAGTACGTGACGCTGACGGTGGACGGCGTGACGAAAACCATCGCGCCCGGCGTCTATGAGGGCGACGTCCGCCTGACCGTGTCGGACAATTTCACGCGCGAGTCTGTCCGCTTCGGCGAAAAGACCGTCAGCAGCTACCACGCGGCCGTCATCGTCGACGACGGCAAGCTCGTCTCAAACAGCTCCGTCGCCGCGGCCGCCATGGGCGGCGTCGTGGACGAGACGCACGCCGACGGCGTGAGGATCGACTCGCGCGAGTGGGACTTCAACGGCTTTTACATCACGGGCGACACGGACTACCGCGTCGAAAACGCGCGCATCGACCTGACGGGCGACGGCACGGACGACTTTGTCGGCATGGGCGCGGCCATCGCCGCGAGCGGCAGGGCGCGCCTGACCATCGACAACACGATCATCC
>CAVFYN010000089.1:0-4109 GCA_963626425.1 Bacteroidaceae bacterium | reverse complement strand
CGGAGGGAGGGTTGTCAGGGAGGGGCGGCTTTGTGAAAAGCCCCTCCCTGACCCGCCTTTTCTTGGGTACTTCTTTTGGCGGAGCAAAAGAAGTACCCCGCCGGAGGCATAAACAGACCGATTGCGGCGGCAGCTAAAGATCAACGTGTCATCCTGAGCGAAGCGTCAGCGGAGCCGAAGGGTCTTGCCGATTACGGTAGTCTTTCGTACTATTCCAGCGCTGGATGTAAACGCGACTTCTCCGCAATTGGTAAGATTCCACGCCGCTGCGCGGCTCTGAATGACATTCTTTTTTTGCGCTGGCACGCAATCGGTTCTCCGTAATTGGGCAGATCCTTCGACTCGCTTCGCTCGCGAAGACATGACAGGTCTAATTAGGCGCACGCCGCGATCGGCGCGGTCCCGCGGGCGGATGGTATCCGCCCCTACACGCGCGCCGCCTACCCCCCTCGCAGGCAAAAAAGCCGCCCTTTCGGGCGGCTTTTTCTAACCGATATTCAGATATTCCACGTCGCGTTTGCGTCCGGGGTCTTGATGGTGAGCTCGGGGCTCTTGACGCTGACTTTGGTGTTGGCGGGGATGGAGCTTGTGATGAACGCGCTGCCGCCGATGGTGCTGTTGCGGCCGATGACGGTCTGGCCGCCGAGGATGGAGGCGTTGGAGTAGATCGTGACGTTGTCCTCGATGGTCGGGTGGCGCTTGACGCCGGACAGCTGCTGGCCGAGGTGGGTCGACAGGGCGCCGAGCGTCACGCCCTGGTAGAGCTTGACGTGGTCGCCGATGACGGTCGTCTCGCCGATGACGATGCCCGTGCCGTGGTCCATGAAGAAGTATTCGCCGATCGTCGCGCCCGCGTTGATGTCGATGCCCGTGCGCGAGTGGGCGTGCTCGGTCATGATCCGGGGGATGAACGGCACGTGCTGGACGTAGAGCTCATGGGCGAAGCGGTAGACGAAAATGGCAAACAGGCCGGGGTAGGAGAAAATGACCTCCTCCTTGCTGCCGGCGGCGGGGTCGCCGTCGAACGCGGCCTGGACGTCTTTTAATAGCAGATTCTGCACGTCGGGCAGGCGGTCGAAAAACCGCACGCAGATCTCCTCGGAGCGCGCGCTGATCTCGTCCGGCGTCAGGCCGTCCGGGTTCTGGTAGGTGAGGGCGGCGACGAGCTGGCCGTAGAGCGCGTTTTTCAGCTCCATGACCGTGTTGCCGATGAAATAGTCCGGCGTCGTGCCGGCGAGCGTCTCGCTGCCGAAGTAGCCGGGGAACATGATCCGGCGCAGCGAGCGGATGATGCCCGTGATGACCGAGCGGTTCGGGAACGTCAGGCCGGGCTTTGTGAAAAAGATCTCCTCGGCCTCGTAATTTTTTGCGATGCGGCTGACGATGCCGGGCAGATGCGCGTCAAACGTGTGCTCCATGGGAACAGGACTCCTTTGGGTCGTGGGATTTTCGGAAAAGAGGGCGCGTTCAGCCCTCCGACTCAGTTGGTAAGACTATTATACGGATGCACAGGAAAATGTCAAATGGATTGCGCGCGCGGCTTCGGAGCATACTATGCCCGAAGGAGTGATTTTATGCTGGAATGTGAACTGCTCGGCCGCATTTCGCGCAGCGCGCAGATGGGCTGCGTCGGCATCGACGCCGTTCTGGACCACGCGGACGACGCGGATCTGCGCGCGGCGCTGCTCGACCAGCGCGCGGAGTACCGCGCCATCGACGCCGCGGCGCGCGGGCTCATCGAAAACCGCGGCGGGCGCCTCCGCGCCGTCCCGGCCATGGCCGCGCGCAGCGCGCGGGCGATGGCGCGGATGCAGACGGCCATGAACGGCTCCAGCTCGCACATCGCGGGCATGATGATCCAGGGAAACACGAAGGGGCTCGTCAAAAATCTGCGCGACCTGCACGCCTACCACGGCGGCGACACGGCCGCGGGCACGCTCGCCCGGCGCATGGTCGCGACGGAGATGGCGAACATCGAGCAGATGAAGCCCTATTTATGACGGGGCAAACGAAACCGGAAGTGTCAATTTCAAGAAATTTCAGAAAAGCGCTTGTGCGGGGCGCGGTTTTGTTGTAAACTATACCTGCTGAAAATTCTGTTACGAACAAATCGCAGGTGTCATTATGGCAAGAAAACCCGAACTGAGCTCCACGCAGGAGCGCGCCGCGCTCATGGGAAGCGCGCGCATCGGCAAGCTGCTTTTGCAGTTCGCCGTCCCCGCAATTTTAATGAATCTGGTCAGCAGCCTTTACAACATGGTCGACAAGATCTTCGTCGGCAACATGATCGGCGACCTGGCCATCGCCGCCGCGACGGTGGCAAACCCCGTCATGCGGCTTCTGACGTCGTTCGCCGTGCTCGTCGGCGCGGGCGGCAACGCGCTTCTGGCTCTTCGCCTCGGCGAGGGCAAGCACAAAGAGGCCGAGGACATTTTAAACAACTCGTTTGTGCTCATCGCCATCATCTCGCTGACGCTCTCGGCGCTCGGGCTTATTTTCCTCGAGCCGCTGCTCGGGCTGCTCGGGTGCAGCGAGCTGGCGCTGCCCTATGCCCGGACGTATGTGCGCCTCATCCTCCTCGGCGGCTTTTTTGAGGCCGTGACGAGCGGCATGGGCATGTTCGTCCGCACGGACGGCAAGCCGAAATATATGATGGCCTGCACGATGTCCGGCTGCCTGATCAACATCGTGCTCGACCCCATTATGATCGGCGTGTTCAAATGGGGCGTCGCGGGCGCGGCCATCGCGACCGTGTTCGCGCAGGTCATTTCGGCCTGCCTCATCCTCTATTATTTCACGCTCTCGCGCCACAGCACCATCAAGCTGCGCGCAAAGCGCCTGCGCCTGCACGCGGACATCACAAAGACGACGTGCCAGCTCGGCACCTCGTCGTTCATCTCGAGCATCACCGGCGCGCTGACGCAGGCCGTCATGTTCGCGAGCCTGAGCCTGTACGCGCCCACGCGCGAGATCGGCGACATCTACGTCGCCTCCGTCGGCGTCACGCTGTCCATCGGCCTTCTGTTCATGATGCCCATCGTCGGCATGCAGCAGGCCGTGCAGCCCATCCTCGGCTACAACTACGGCGCGAAGAAGTATGACCGTGTCATTAACACGTTCAAGTGGGCCATGATCTCCGTGACCATCATGGCCGTGCTCGGCTGGGCCGTTATCCTCATCTGGGCCGAGGGCCTGTGCAAGCTCTTCGGCGCGAACGAGCAGTATATGGACATCTACGCCCGCACGATGCGCGTTTACAACGTGACGCTGCCGCTCGTCCCGGTCAGCATGCTCGGCGCGAACGTGTTCCAGTCCATCGGCAAGCCGAAAAAGGCCATCATGCTCAGCCTGACGCGCCAGGTGTTCGCCCTGCTGCCGGCCGTGCTGATCCTGCCGCTCATCTTCGGCGTCGACGGCGTCGTGAGCGCCATGCCCGTGTGCGACGTCATCAGCTTCGTCATCGGCACGATCATGGTCTCCCGCGAGCTGCGCGAGATCCGCAAACTGCGCGACAGCGTCCAGCTGCCCGTCCACGAATAAGATCTTTTTGCCGCGCCCGGAAGGTTTTTTCCCTTCCGGGCGCAACTTTTTTATTTGGAAGGGGTATTAGGTAGTGAATGGCGGTGCGCTGCGGGGAAATAGAAGGATGCGCCAAGGCTCCCCTGTGTAAGGGGAGCTGTCGGCGAAGCCGACTGAGGGGTTGGAGGTCAAGGGCGCGGTAGTGCGCCATCGGAAATTCGATGCCGCGTTCCGCCAACCCCTCCGTCACGCCTGACGGCGTGCCACCTCCCCTTGCACAGGGGAGGTATTGGCGCGTGCCACAAACGGCGCGCGGTGCACATCAGAAAGGAGAAATACCATGAAAAAGTTCTTATGCCTGCTTCTTGCCCTGGCCCTTCTTCTCGCCGCCGGCTGTACGCCGAGGGGGGACGGCGGGGCGGAGGACTACACCGCCAAGCCGGTCATTTATCTTTATCCTGAAGAGCCCACGGATGTGACCGTAACGCTCGACTACGCGGGCGAGTTTACGTGCACGTACCCGGCCTACGACGGCGGCTGGACCGTCCGCGCCGAGCCGGACGGGACGCTGCATACCGCGGACGGGCGGG
>CAVFYN010000088.1:0-3741 GCA_963626425.1 Bacteroidaceae bacterium | reverse complement strand
TTTACTACCGCTTTGTGGGCAAAATCGACTGATAATCCAAAACGTATCCTTTTCTCAGGGAAAGGGGCGAGTCCGCGCCGGACGCGGAGAAGCTGCTCGCCCTTAGTGACATCCTCGGCGTCAGCTGCGACGCCATACTGCGCGGGCCGGACTTCTCGCTCCCGCCCGCGCCGGACGTCCCGGCCGCGGCCCCGGCGGAAAAGCCGAAGGCGAAGGGGCGCGCAAGGCTCGTGTGCGGCATCGTGTTCTCCGCGCTCGGCGCGCTGGGCTTTGTCATCATCGCCGTGCTCTCGACGATGATCGAAACGCAGATTAACTATTCCTATCATGACGACATGGGCAAGACGTGGTACACGGTCGGCCCGGGCTATTCGTTCTCCGGCTTTGTCGAGTTTTTCCGGCTCAAGGCCGTCATCGCGCTGCTCGGCGTGTCGCTGTTTGTGGGGCTGTGCCTGCTGTGCGCGTACTTTTGGGCGCGGTGGGAGGAAAATCACCCGTTTTCCGAATAAGGAAAATTTTCGAATCGGGCTTGACATTCGATTTAGTTGTGGTATCATCCAGTTGCAAGTTGGATGATACCACAACTTTTTTGTAAGGAGGGATCCGCATGGACATCACGCGCCGGCAGATCACGAAGATCGCGCGCGAGGTCAGCAAGTTCACGGTGCGCGCGCTGCGCGGCACGGGCGTCGGCACGGCGGAGTTCGACGTCATCCACGCCGTCCGCAAAAATCCCGGCATCACGCAGGCGGGCGTCTGCCGCGCGACGGGCTTTGACAAGGGCGCCGTCGCACGCCAGACGGCGAACCTCGAGGCCAAGGGCTACCTGACCCGGAAGCCGAACCCGGACGACGGCCGCAGCCAGCTGCTCTTCCCCACCGAGAAGGCCGAGGCGCTCAAAAACTCCAAGGCACAGATCGAGGCGGAGTTCTACGACTGGCTCCTCGCGCCGATGGAGGAAGAAGACCGCGCGGAGTTCGCCCGTCTGCTCGAGACCGTCTACCGCCGCTGCAAGGCGGAGTCGCACGCGGGCTTCCCGGAAATGACACAGCTGATCGGAGGAGAAAGTAAGAATGAAGAGTGAAAAAACGAAAAAGATGTCGCAGGCCATGGCGTTCATCGTGCTTTTCGGCATCGTCAGTCTGTTTTCGGACATGACGCACGAGGGCGCGTCGAGCATCCGCGGCGCTTACCTGTCGCTGCTGGGCGCGTCGGCCGGCGTCATCGGCTTTATCTCCGGCCTCGGCGAGCTCATCGGCTACTCGATGCGCTACGTCTTCGGCCGCCTGACGGACAAATCCAAGCGCTACTGGCCCATGACGATCGCGGGCTACGTGCTTGACATCATCGCCGTCCCGGCCCTCGCGCTCGTCGGCGAGCACGGCTGGGTCGCCGCGTGCATGCTGCTCGTCATCCAGCGCATGGGCAAGGCCATCAAAAAGCCAGCCAAGGACACGATCATGTCGTTCGCCGCGTCCCAGGAGGGCGCGGGCAAGAGCTTCGGCATCCAGGAGGTTCTCGACCAGATCGGCGCGTTCCTCGGCCCCGTGCTGCTGTATCTCGTCATGCTGACGCAGCAGTCCGGCTCGACGCTGCACGCCTACTCCATCTGCTTTGCCGTGCTGGCCATCCCGGGCGCCATCACGCTCATCCTGCTCATCGTCACGCGCCGCAAGTTCCCGAATCCGGAGCACTTTGAGCCGGAGCCGAAGGAGTACATCCCCTTCAAGCTCAAACGCGAGTTCATCCTCTACATCGCGGGCATCAGCCTGTTCGCCTTCGGCTTTGTCGACTACTCCATCGTCGTCATGCACGCCGAGCGGACGTACGTCTCCGTCGCGTACGGCCTTGCGGAGACCGGCTCGCTCGTCACGAGCGGCACGCTGCCGCTTCTGTACGCGGGCGCGATGCTCGTTGACGCCGTCGCGGCGCTGTTCTTCGGGCTGATGTACGACAAGAAGGGCGTCCGCGCGCTCGTGTGGTCGACGCTGCTGTCCGCGCCGTTTGCCATTTTCGTGTTCGGGTTCCACTCCGTGCCCGCGCTGCTCATCGGCGTGGCGCTCTGGGGCGTCGGCATGGGCGCGCAGGAGTCCATCCTGAAGGCCGCCGTGACCGGCATGGTGTCCAAGACGAGCCGCGCGACGGGCTACGGCGTGTTCGAGTGCTCGTTCGGCGTGTTCTGGTTCCTCGGCAGCTGGCTGCTCGGCGTGCTGTACGACGTGAGCATCCCGGCCATGATTGCGGTGTCCGTCGCGGCGCAGCTCGCGGCCATTCCATTATATATTGCCTCATCGAAGATGCAGAAAAAATCCGCGTAAAACAAGCAAACCGCCGGAGAGCCTTGCTCTCCGGCGGTTTTTTTATCTGATTTTAGACCTGCATCAGGCCGTACTTCTGCTCCATCGCGGCCAGAAATTCCGCGTCGAACTGCCCATTCGGGCAGAGGGCGACGCCCTGGTAGGCGCGCAGGGCGGCTTCAAATGCGGCCTTGTCGTGCGAGACGATGCACATGGCCGCGCGCGGCGCGGCGAAGCAGCTGCCCGCGAAAACTTCCGCGTCGTCCATGGACTCGACCGCGACGCGGACGATGTCCTCCTCCGCGTCCATGAGGTCGTCCTCGAGGTCGTCGCCGCACTCGAAAATGTCGCTCATCTCCGCGTCGTCCGTGAGGGCGATGACCTCGCGCTCCGTCGCGACGAAGCGGCCGTCTGCCGGCGTGACCGGCGCGATGGCGTCAAAGTCCAGCGCGTCGACAGCGGCGCGCAGCGCCGCGATGTGCGTCTCGTCCGTGCCGCAGCAGCCGCCGAAGATGCGCACGCCCGCCTCCGCGAGTGCCGGGACGAACGAGGCAAGCTCCTCCGGCGGGCAGTCATAGACCGCCTGCCCGTCCACGACGGTCGGAAGCCCCGCGTTCGGCTTGGCGATGAGCGGCACGGCGGCGTAGGGCGCGATGCGCCGCAGCGTCTTCAGCATCTGCTCCGGCCCCGTCGAGCAGTTCAGGCCGAAGGCCGAAACGCCCATGCGCTGCATGGTGATGAGCGCCGCGGCGATGTCCGTGCCGGACAGGCTGCGGCCGTTTGCCTCGCACGTGAACGTCACGAAGATCGGCTTGTCCGACACTGAGCGGATGGCGAGCACCGCCGCGCGCGCCTCGGCCATCGTCATCGTCGTCTCGACGGCGAAGAGGTCCGCGCCCGCCTCCGCGAGCGCCGCGGCCTGCTCCGTGTAGGCCTGCACGATCTGCTCAAAGTCCGCCTCGCCGTACGGGCGGATGAAAAGCCCCGTCGGCGCGATGTCCGCCGCGGCGAGCGCGCGGCCGCCGGACGCCTTTTGCGTCAATTCCAGCAGTCGCTTGTTGTAATCGGCCGTCTGGCCGTCGATATGATGCTGGTGCAGCTTGACGGGGTTCGCGCCGAACGTCGGCGCGTAGAGCACGTCCGACCCGGCATCCAGATACCGCGCCTGCACGTCCAAAATGGCCTCGGGGTGCTCGAGCACCCACTGCTCGGTGCACGCGCCCGCCGGCATGCCGCGCTTTTGCAGCGCCGTACCGGTCGCGCCATCGAGGATCATGGGAAACTTCATCGTGAAACGGCCTCCAATCAGGGAAAAAATCAGCATCGAGGCTGTACTTTGCCCGTTTTTTCTGTTATCATAAACGATACGAATGAACGAGTCAAGGAGCCTAGTGTGAAAGTGAGTACCGGACCAGCACAGAGGAAAAAGGGCGCACAAAAGCGT
>CAVFYN010000087.1:0-6214 GCA_963626425.1 Bacteroidaceae bacterium | reverse complement strand
CTCATCACGCACGACCTCGGCGTCGTCGCCGAAACGTGCGACAAGGTCGCCATCATGTACGCCGGCGAGATCGTCGAGTCCGGCTCGCTGCACGACATTTTCGAGTCCTGCGCGCACCCGTACACGCGCGGCCTGTTCGGCTCGCTGCCGAGCCTTGAGCGCGACGAGCGCCGCCTGCACCCCATCCACGGCATGATGCCCGACCCGGCGCACCTGCCCGAGGGCTGCCGCTTCCACCCGCGCTGCCCGTATGCCGACGAGCGCTGCCAAAAAGAGCGCCCGGAGCTGACCACGCTCGAGGGCGGCCACCAGTGCCGCTGCTTCCACATGGACCGCGTCACGGCCGAAGTCCCCGAGGACGACGCGCCGGCCGTGGAGGTCGAGACCCGCGAGCGCAAGCCGCTGCTCGAAGTCCAGCACCTCAAAAAATACTTCAAGACCGGAAACGGCATGCTCCACGCCGTGGACGACGTCACCTTCACCATCGACGAGGGCCGCACGCTCGGCGTCGTCGGCGAGTCCGGCTGCGGCAAATCGACGCTCGGCCGCACCGTTCTCGGGTTACTTGGCGCGACGGACGGCCGCGTGCTCTTCCGCGGCGAGGACGTCACGGACGCGAAGGGCCGCCGCCGCAAAGCGCTGCAGAAGCAGATGCAGATCATTTTCCAGGACCCGTATTCGTCGCTCAACCCGCGCTACTGCATCTACGAGCTCATCGCCGACCCGCTGAAAACCTATCACCTGTGCGAGAACAAAGAGGCGCTGCAAAAGCGCGTGTTCGAGCTCATGGACATCGTCGGCCTCGCGCGGCGCTACGCCTACGTCTACCCGCACGAGCTCGACGGCGGCCGCCGCCAGCGCGTCGGCATCGCCTGCGCCCTCGCGCTCGACCCGCAGCTCATCGTCTGCGATGAGCCGGTCTCCGCGCTCGACGTGTCCATTCAGGCGCAGGTTCTGAACCTCCTGCAGGATCTTCAGGAGCAGCGCGGCCTGACGTACATCTTCGTCACGCACGACCTGTCGGTCGTCAAGCATATTTCCGACGACATTCTCGTTATGTACGTCGGCTCCATGGTCGAAAAATGCCCGTCGAAGCGCCTGTTTGAGGCGCCGTACCACCCGTACACGAAGGGCCTGCTCTCCGCCATCCCCGTCCCGGCCATTCTGCCGGAGAAAAAGCGCATCATCATGCAGGGCGAGCTGACGAGCCCCGTCGACCCGAAGCCCGGCTGCCGCTTCGCCAGCCGCTGCCCGTACGCAAAGGACGTCTGCCACACGAAGATGCCCGTGTACGAGGAGGTCGAGCCGGAGCACTTCGTCGCGTGCCACTTCGTGCGCGAGATCAACGGCCTGGCATGAGGCGCGCGCTTTTGCTGCTCCTGACGGCGCTGCTTTTGGCCTCCGCGGCGCTCGCCGCCCCGGCGGGCGCGCTCGGGATGCAGCTCGATTCCATTCTGAACACCGTCCCCGGCGCGCAGGAATGCGAGCTCGGCGACCTGATTGCCGACGCCGCGTGCGCGGCGTCGCGGGCCGACTGCGCCCTCATCCCGGCAGGGCTCTTGCAGAACGACCTGCCCGCGGGGCCGCTGACGGACGCGGACATCGCGCGGTCGATTTCCGACTGCGATCTTGCGACCGCAGCGCTTTCGCCCGCGGCGCTCTATGAACTGCTCGAATCGGCGCTCCGGAATATCCAGATCGACGCCGAAAACGACCGCTATCTGCCGGAGGAATCGGCAAGCGACGGCTTTTTGCAGCTGTCCGGCCTGAAAATGACCGTGGACGTCACCGCGCCCGCCGGCGCGCGGGTCTACAAGCTCGCGCTTTCCGACGGCACGAAGCTCGACCGCGAGGATCCGTCGCCGCTTCTCACCGTCGCCGCGCCCGCCGCGCTTTTGCCGGACGGGGACGACGCCGGCCTGACGCTCCGCGCGGCGCTATCAAGCTATCTGACGGAAAACGACGTCACGGAGCTGAGCTCCGGCCGCATCCGCATGGTCGGGACGGCGGACGCCGCCCTCGCGCGCGGCTTCCCGCGCTGTGCCATTTTGGCCGTTATGGCCGTCATCGCCGCATTCTGCATCTTCTTCCGCGGCAAAGAGCGCGCCTCGCGCCCGTTTCGCCCCATCCGCGAGGGCGAATTCCGAAAATCATACTGACCCAGAAAGGTCTGATCAATTTGATGAACAAAAAATATGAGCCGCTGTTCCAGCCCATGACCATCCGCGGCCGCATCTTCAAAAACCGCATTCTCGTCGGCCCGCTCGGCTGCAACGAGGACAACCCCGGCGCGGGCATCATCCAGGCGAACGTCGACTACTACGGCGCCCTCGCCCGCGGCGGCGCGGCGCGCGTCATCGGCGGCGGCGACGCCGTCATCAACATCGACGCCGGCTACATGGGCGGCATGGGCCGCGTGAAATTCTACCCCGACCCCGAGCCGATGGACCTCGGCAACTCCGTGCGCAACTACGTCAACACCGTCCACCGCTACAACTGCCTGGCGTTCATCCAGTTCTCGTGCGACGGCGGCCCCGCGCCGGACGGCCCGCGCTTCGGCCCCGGAACGGGCCTCGGCCCGTCCGCGCGCAAGTATGCTAACGGCTGCGAGGTCATCGAAATGACGCGGGACGACATGGACCGCATCAAGGCCGACTACGTCAAGTGCATCACGCGCGCCAAGCGCTACGGCGTCGACGGCTGCATCATCCACGCCGGCCACGGCAAGCTGCTCGACCAGTTCCGCGCGCCCGACTGCAACGACCGCACGGACGAATACGGCGGCAGCGTCGAAAACCGCTGCCGCTACCCGCTCGAGGTCATGCGCGCCATCCGCGAGGCCGTCGGCCCGGACTTCATCGTCGAGTACCGCACGAGCGTCGACGAGTTCCGCGAAGGCGGCATCACGATCGACGAGACGATCGAATTTTTCAAGCTGCTGGAAAAAGAGGGCACCGTCGACCTGTTCCACTGCACGGCCGGCCGCCACACGGACTGCAAGTCCAATAACCACGTCACCTCGCCCGCGACGTTCCCCGAGGCCCCGAACCGCGGTTTCTGCAAAAAGATCAAGGCCGCGGGCATCAAAACGCCGCTCGTCATCGTCAACTCCTGCGCCAATCCCGACACGGCGGCCGACATCGTCGCCTCCGGCGACGCGGACTTTGTCTGCATGTCCCGCCAGCTCGAGATCGCCGACCCCTACTACCCGCGCAAGCTGCACGAGGGCAACGAGCACCTCATCGACAACTGCCTGCGCTGCCACGCGTGCTACGACGTCATCGGGCCGTGCTCGGTCAACCCGCACGCGACGCTCAAGACGTATGAGAGCTCCTACCCGCTCAAAAAAGCGCCGGCCCAGCGCAAGGTCGTCATCGTCGGCGGCGGCATCGCGGGCTTAAAGGCCGCCCACACCGCGGCCGAGCGCGGCCACAGCGTCACCCTGCTTGAAAAGGCCGATCACCTCGGCGGCCAGCTCGTGTTCTCCGACACGGACACGATCAAGTCGGACATCCGCCGCTACAAAAACAACATGATCCGCCGCGTCGTCGAGCATCCGAACGTCGAGGTCCGCCTGAACACGGAGGCGACGCCGGAGCTGGTCGAATCGCTGGGGCCCTACGCCGTCATCGTCGCCGTCGGCGCCGAGCCGCGCCGCCCGGCCATCCCCGGCGCGGACGGGGAAAATGTCCTGACCGTCCTCGAGGCGTACACGCAGCCCGAGCGCCTGCACGGCCGCGTCCTCATGCTCGGCAGCGGCCTGACGGCCTGCGAGGTCGCGCTGCACCTGAACAACACCGGCCACGAGCTGGCCATCGTCGGCCGCCGCGAGAGCGTCTGCTTCCACGAGAATTTCACAAACGGTCCGAGCGCGCTCTATAACCCCGTCCCGACGTTCCTCGACTGGTTTGACGAGCGCGGCATCGCGCTGTATAATAACTGCGACGCCATCGAAATTCTGCCAAATGCCGTCCGCGTCCGCGATACGCAGACGGGCGAGGTGCGCGACATCGCCTGCGATACCGTCGTCCTCGCCTCCGGCATGAAGGCAAAGTCCGACCTCGCGTACAAATTCGGCAACTGCGCCCCGTACGTCACCCTCGCAGGCGACTGCATCCAGCCGCACAAGATCCGCGACGCCGTGTCGACGGGGTATTGGGCAGCGATGGAGATCTAAGACGCGCTGAAATAGAAGAAAGCGCCCAAGCCTCCCCTGAAAGGGGAGGTGTCGCGGCCGGTACGGCCGTGACGGAGAGGTTTTGCGCGGCCGCGAATTTCGTGTGCGCTCTGCAAAGCGCGGCCTTTTGAACCTCTCAGTCGGCTCCGCCGACAGCTCCCCTTGCAGGGGAGCCATTCGGATAGCGGATTCCGCAATTGGCGCGCAGCAGACGCCACCCCCATCACATTCCAAGGAGGTCCACCCCATGTCAACCTGGAAAGACCGTCCCGCGCCGATTGCGGCGGGAGACATTGCCGCGGTGCATGAAAAAGACGTCGTGGTCGTCGGGCTCGGCTATGCCGGGGCGGCGGCGGCGCGCGCGGCGGCGGAGGCCGGTGCGTCCGTCGCCGGGCTGGAAATGGCGCCGCTTGCGCGCTACATGCCCTTCGGCCGCGACATCGGGCACATCAACTCCAAATTTTTAGAAAGCTGCGGCGTGCCGCACGTCGACCCGATCGACCTGTACAACGAAATGATGCGCCGCGCATCCGGGCGGGCGAACAGCGCGCTCGTCATGCAGTTCGCGCAGAATTCCGGCAGCGCGTTCGACTGGTTCACGGACATGTACGGCGTGGAGGGCCTGAAGGACGTCCACGTCGCGTTCTGGCCGGAGGGCGCGGAGCAATTCAAATCGCACCCCGGCGCGGACTACAACGGCTATCACTTCTGGAACGGCACGGCGCAGTTCCCCGACCCGCGCGGCTGGCCGGGCTCTCCGACGCTGCCGCGCGTCGTCATCGCGAACCTCCAGACGGCCGAGCGCGCCGGCGGCGAGTTCTACTTCGGCTCGACGGCCGTGCAGCCGGTCATGGACGGAGGGCGCGTCGCGGGCGTGATCGCCAAAATGCACGACGGAACGTATGCCGAGTTCCGCGCCCGGCGCGGCGTCATTTTAGCCGCGGGTGACTTTTCCGGCAACCGCGAGATGATGCAGGACCTCGTCACGGACATCACAGACCTGCTGCCCGCGGGCCAGGACTACCCGAAAAAAGGCGGGCGGCAGGGCCTCGGCCACCAGATCGGCGTCTGGGCCGGCGGCCGCCTCGAGCCGCGCCCGCTGCCCGTCATGGGCGGAAATTACGTCACGATCCCGGGCTTTACGACGTTCGGCGTTCTCTGGCTCGACCGCGACGGCGAGCGCTTTATGAACGAGACGTTCGGCGGCCCCGAAATTTCGGGCTTTGCCGCGAACTCCATGCCGCTCGGCCCGCGCTACAGCATTTTTGACGAGCACATCGAAGAGGATCTCGCCTGGGCCGTCCCGGCGCACGGCGGGTTCGACGCGCACAACCCGAACTCCGTCGCGGCCCTGCGCGCCGTCATGAAAAACGCGGACGAGCACCCGACGGGCGACCCGGAATCCATGAAGCCCATGCTCAAAGCCTTCCCGTTCGGCTACGTCGCCCCGACGATCTACTCCGGCGCGACGCCCGAGGAGCTCATCGCCAACGCCGGATTGACCGGCCGCGCGGCCGAGAACGCCGTCGCCGCCATCCACCGCTACAACGCCGTCTGCCGCGCCGGGCGCGACGACGACTTCGGCAAGGACGCAAAGCTCCTGCGCCCGCTCTCCGGCCGGCTTTATTTACAGGCGAGCGAGCAGCGCGGCGACCTCGGCTTCATGCTCGTCACCGTCGGCGGCTTCGTCACGGACAAATACCAGAATGTCCTCGGCGGCGACTATGAGCCGATCGGCGGCCTCTACGCCACCGGCAACTGCTGCGGCCGCCGCTTCGGCCCCGCCTACACGACCCCCATCGCCGGCGTCTCCATCGGCATGGCCATCACGCTGGGCCGCGAGGCGGGCAAGAACGCCGCCGCCGCGGAGTAAGACGGGTTCGATTCCCACGCGGATACAAAAAAACAGACACGACCGATGGGCCGTGTCTGTTTTTTTTCGGTGCGTGGGATTGGACGGGGCCGCTTCGCGCAGCGGCAGCGTTTGAACCTCTCAGTCGGCTCCGCCGACAGCTCCCCTTGCAGGGGAGCCATTCG
>CAVFYN010000086.1:0-2440 GCA_963626425.1 Bacteroidaceae bacterium | reverse complement strand
GGGCCAGCCGCTCTTTTCGCTCCTGCGGCGTCACCGGCTGCGCTTCGGCGCGCGGGCGGCGGCCGTTTTTCGTCCCGGCGCGCTGCGGGCGCAGCTGCGGCCCGGAAGTCCGGCCGCGCTCGCCCCGGCCGAGGAGCGCGAAATTTCCGGCGCGGCGCGCTTCTCCCCTGCCTGCGTGTGCGCGTACACGCTCGCGCGCGCGGGCGGCGGGCTGGACGCGGTGCTGTTCGACACGGATAAAACGCTTGCGCGGCGGCGGGCGCTCTGCCGGAGGCTCGGCGTGGAGTGCATCGTGCTGCTCGGATAAATGGGCGCGAAAAAGGCCCTCTGCCATGCGGCAGAGGGCCATAAATCTTAGTAGGATTTTCTCTTGTTCTTACGTGCAGCTTCGGACTTCTGCTTGCGCTTGAGGCTCGGGCTGACATAATGCTCGCGCTTTTTGACCTCGGCGATCACGCCGGCCTTCTGGCAGCTCCGCTTGAACCGCTTGAGCGCATTCTCAAGGGACTCGCCCTCTTTGACACGAACTTCTGACATCATTTTCCCTCCCTCCGGCACGTTGCGGGAACGTTACAAAGCCATTTCGTTGGCCTTGAATATTATATGCATTCTGTCGCCAATTGTCAAGCATTTACTTGACTCCAAAAGGATTTACTTGATGATGAGGTTCACGAGCTTGTTTTTGACGACGATCGTCTTGACGATCCTGCCGCCGTCAGCGAGCTGCCGCTGGACCTTATCGAGCGCCTCGGCCGCGGCGATGACGGTCGCGTCGTCGGAGTCGGCCTCGACCGAGACGGTGCCGCGCAGCTTGCCGTTGACCTGGACGGCCATCTCCACGACGGCGTCGCGCGTCTTGCTCTCGTCGTACTGCGGCCACTCGGACACCGAGCAGATGCCCTCGAAGCCCTGCTTCTCCCAGATCTCGTCGGCGATGTGCGGCGCGAACGGGCTGACGAGCTGCAAAAACGTGCGCAGCTCGGCGCGGTTGCAGCCCTTTTCGGTGAACTGGTTGAGCAGCGTCATGAGCGCGGCGATGGCCGTGTTGGCCTTGAGGTTCTCGATGTCCTCGCTGACCTTGCGGATCGTCTTGTGCATGAGCGCCTCGTTCGCGGCGGAGTACGCCGTCTCCTGATCGGTCACGGACTCGCCGAGGTTCCAGATGCGGTCGAGGAAGCGCTTCGTGCCGCGCACGGCGTTCTGCGACCACGGCACAGCCTTTTCAAAGTCGCCGATGAACATGATATACGTGCGCATCGTGTCGGCGCCGTACTCGGCGATGACGTCCGTCGGGTTGATGACGTTGCCGCGGGACTTGGACATCTTCTCGCCGTTTTCGCCGAGGATCATGCCGTGGCTCGTGCGCTTTTTGTACGGCTCCTTCGTCGGGACGACGCCGATGTCGTACAGGAATTTGTGCCAGAAGCGCGAATAGAGCAGGTGGAGCGTCGTGTGCTCCATGCCGCCGTTGTACCAGTCGACGGGGCTCCAGTATTTCAGGGCCTCGGGCGAAGCGAGCGCTTCGTCATTGTGCGGGTCCATATAGCGCAGGAAGTACCACGACGAGCCGGCCCACTGCGGCATGGTGTCCGTCTCGCGCTTGGCGTCGCCGCCGCACTGCGGGCACTTGCAGTTCACCCAGTCCGTGATGGGCGCGAGCGGGCTCTCGCCGTCGTCCGTCGGCTCGTAGCTCTCGACCTGCGGCAGAACGAGCGGCAGCTCGCTCTCCGGCAGCGGGACTGTGCCGCACTTCGGGCAGTGGACGATCGGGATGGGCTCGCCCCAGTAGCGCTGGCGGGAGAAGACCCAGTCGCGCAGCTTGTAGTTGACCTTCGCGTGGCCGATGCCCTTTTCCTCGAGCCAGGCCGTCATGGCCGGGATGGCCTCCTTGACGGTCTTGCCGTTTAAGAAGTCGGAGTTGACCATCGTCGCCGTGTCGTCTTTCGCGACAAAGGCCTCCTTCGTCACGTCGCCGCCCGCGACGACCTCGACGATCGGCAGGCCGAACTTCGTTGCGAACTCCCAGTCGCGCTGGTCGTGCGCCGGGACGGCCATGATGGCGCCGGTGCCGTACGTCGCGAGGACGTAATCAGAAATGAAGATCGGGATCTCTTTGCCCGTCACGGGGTTGATGCCGCGGACGCCTTTGAGCTCGACGCCGGTCTTTTCCTTGTTGAGCTCCGTGCGCTCCATGTCGGACTTCGAGGCGGCGAACTGCTGGTACTTTGCGACCTCGTCCGCGTTTTCGAGCTTGTCCTGCCAGCTCTCGAGCAGCTTGTGCTCCGGCGAGAGGACCATATACGTCGCGCCGAAGAGCGTGTCCGGGCGCGTGGTGTAGACGACGATGTCGTCGCCCGCCGTCGTGCGGAACGTGACCTCCGCGCCGGTGGAACGGCCGATCCAGTTGCGCTTCTGGATCTTGACGCGCTCGATGTAGTCC
>CAVFYN010000085.1:0-2050 GCA_963626425.1 Bacteroidaceae bacterium | reverse complement strand
GCTCTGGGCCGTGCCGATCGCGATTTTGTGCGCGCGCGCGTACTACGTCATCTTCAACTGGCACGTCGACGGGTTCGACAAGAACCCCATCCGCGTGTTTTACATCTGGGAGGGCGGCCTTGCCATCTACGGCGGCGTCATCGGCGCGGCCATCACGGTGCTGTGCGTCAGCCGGCACAAGAAAATGCCGTGCGGCGTGTTGCTCGACCTCGGCGGGCTCGGCCTGCCGCTCGGTCAGGCCATCGGCCGCTGGGGCAACTTCGTCAATCAGGAGGCCTTCGGCGGCTACACGGACGGCCTGCTCGCCATGCGCGTGAGCGAGAGCCGCCTGCCGCACGCGCTGTCCGACAGCGCCCGGGAATTCCTGCTGCAAAAGGCGCAGGAGGGCGGCTATGAGGGCTTCGTGCAGGTGCATCCGACGTTTTTCTACGAGTCGTGCTGGAACCTCGTTGGCTTTGTGCTGCTGCATTTTTACTCGAAGAAGCGCAAATTCGACGGCGAGGTGTTCTGCCTGTACCTTGCCTGGTACGGCCTCGGCCGCGTGTGGATCGAGGGGCTGCGGACGGACAGCCTGTACATCGGCTCGACCGGCATCCGCGTCAGCCAGCTGCTTGCGGCCGTGACGTGTCTGGCCGCGATCGGCGTGATCCTGTACGTGCGGCTCGTGAAAAAGCCGGACGCGCTCTATGTGGACAAAAAGGCCGCGCAGGCGGCCAAAGAGGAGGAAACGACCCATGACGATCCTTGATGGAAAGGCCGTTGCGGCCAAGAAAAAAGAACAGATCCGCGCCGAAGTGGAATCGCTCAAGGCGCGCGGCGTGACGCCGGGCCTCGCGGTCGTGCTCGTGGGCGATAACCCCGCGTCGGCCGTCTATGTGCGAAATAAGGAAAAGGACTGCGCGGAGTGCGGCATCTACTCCGAGCAGTACCATCTCCCGGCCGACGTGACGAAGGAGCAGCTTTTGGAGCTCATCGGCGCGCTGAACGAAAACCCGGCCATTCACGGCATCCTGTGCCAGCTCCCGCTGCCGGAGCATCTGCCCGAGCAGCTCATCATCGACGCCATCTCGCCGGACAAGGACGTCGACGCGTTCCACCCCTACAACGTCGGCCGCATCATGCAGGGCACGTACCGCTTCGTCCCGTGCACGCCGGCGGGCGTTATGGCGATTCTGGACGAGTACGGCATCGACCCGGCGGGCAAGCACTGCGTCGTCATCGGCCGGTCGAACATCGTCGGCAAGCCCATGGCCATGCTGCTGCTCCGCCGCGGCGGCACCGTCACGATCTGCCACAGCAAGACGCCCGACCTCAAGGAGCAGTGCCTGCGCGCGGACATCCTGGTCAGCGCCGCCGGCCGCCGGAATCTCGTGACGGCGGACATGGTGAAGCCCGGCGCCGTCGTCGTCGACGTGGCCATGAACCGCAATGACGCCGGCAAGCTCTGCGGCGACGTCGACTTCGCCGCCGCAGCCGAAAAATGCGCGTACATCACCCCCGTCCCCGGCGGCGTCGGCCCCATGACCCGCGTCATGCTGCTCGAGAACACCCTCACCGCCGCCAAGGCGCAGAGCGGGCTATAAGTTCTTGGCAACCCGCGGGCAAATTCAGAACAGCCCCTCGCCCGTCGGAGACTTCGCCGCCCGCAGGCGGCGAACAAAATCGGAATCAAAATTCCCGGGGACATGCGCCTCGGGAATTTTTCTCTGCAGCCCGCAAGTGTGCGCCCCAGCCCCGCCGGGGCGTGCGCGCAGCCGGGCTGAAATCTCCGCACTTTAACATAATCCGCTTGACAATCTCAAGCGGATTATGTTAAAGTGAGCGTAGCCATGCAACTGACGGTAAGTGGAATCGACCACGTGGAGCATGGCGGTATGAGCCGACCGTCTGGGCAGGATTTGTCCGGGCTGTCGGCTGCTCTTTTTATCCGGACAAACCTATCAATTTTGGGTAATAGATAGGAGAATCACCATGAAAACTGACATTGAGATCGCCCAGTCGTCCACCATGCTGCCCATCGGCGAGGTCGCCGCGAAGCTCGGCGTAAGCG
>CAVFYN010000084.1:6821-8876 GCA_963626425.1 Bacteroidaceae bacterium | reverse complement strand
AACCCCTCCGTCACGGCCGTTGGCCGTGCCACCTCCCCTTACACAGGGGAGGCTTGGGCGCGTCGGGAATTCGGCGGGCGGATGATATCCGCCCCTACGACTGCGGCGCCCGCGTCTGCATCGCGCCGATTGCGGCACGTGCCTTCCGGCTGGCTCCCCTGAAAGGGGAGCTGTCGCCGGAGGCGACTGAGAGGTTGAAAAGCCGCCGTATCGCAGAGCGCATCGGAAATTCGATACCGCCAAAACCTCTCCGTCACGCCGTTCCGGCGTGCCACCTCCCCTTTCAGGGGAGGCATGGGCGCGGGTGGCCATTCCGCCGCGGAGCATACCCGGCGGGCGGATACTATCCGCCCCTACAGGCGCGGCCCTCAAATTCACCGCCCCTACGGCTTGCATCTCCCGCACGGTTCGTACCCCTGCGCGATGAGGATCTCGCGCGACGCGGTGACGTCCTGCCGGTTTTCCTGTTTCATATCCGCGACGCTGGCGCAGGTCGGGAGGTGGAATTTGCGCGTGCCGGTGTTGAGGACGTAATCCTGCTCGTCGCCGGCCAGGGCCGTCTCGTCGAGGCGGTTGTCGCCCGTGGCGTAGTCGATGACGACGCCGGGCTGGACGTTGTAGCAGTAGACGTAAAAGCAGATGCCCTCGCCGTCGTCCTCGACGCTTTTCGCCTCGATCGTCACGCCCTGCGCGACGAGGTCGTCTCCGTCAAAAACCGGCGTCACGCGGTAGAGCACGTGGCCGTCCGTCTCTTTGACGTAGTCGGCGACCATGTTTTCAAACGGCAGCATGCCCTCGACATTCAGATATCGCGTGCCGGTGATGAGGTTGCGCTCGTTTGCGTTTTCGCCCGCGAGCTGGAAGCCGATGAGGTGGCAGCGGTTGTAGAGATACTGCCCGTCGACGAAGTCGTACTTCGCCGTCTGCCAGCCGGACGGCTTGACCTGGCCGATGCTGCCGCGCTTTTCCGTCGGCATGAGCGTCTGGCAGATGTTCGCGTATGCCACGCCGCAGCGGCCGAGCGCGTCGAGCTCGCTGTACGTCTCAAAGACGTCCGTCGTCAGCTCGTCGTCCGAAAATTCCGGCTCGCCGCCGCAAAGCGTGACGTAGGGCTCGCCGGAATAGTCCGGCAGGTTGTCCAGCGTGATCTCGTCCGACGCCGTCGAAGAGACCGTCTGCGCGGGCGTCTGCCCCGCCGGCTCCGCCGGTGCGGCGCAGGCCGAAAGCGCCAGCAAAAGCGCAAAAAGGAGCGCCAGCGCGCGGATTTGCTTTTTCACCGCTCGTACACCTCCTCCGTGATGCGCTCGTGCGAATGGCCCGCGAACTCCTCGCGCGAGACACGGCGCCACGGCGCGGCCGTCACGTCGACGTCCAGCCGGACGTCCGACGGGTAGCGCCGGTTCCACAGATAGCGCACGACGCGCTCCGCGCGCGCCGCCGCATTTCCGAGCGGGCTTGTCTCCGCAAAGCAGACCGCGCCGTCCGGCGCGTCCGCAAGAAAGTTTTCCGACACATGCGCGTTTTCGGGCAGCGGGTCAAAGAGCTTCGCGGAATACGGGCTCATCCAGAGCGCGCGCCCGCCTGTTTTCTCCAGAATGCGCGCCGTGACGGCGCGGTCGCGGCTCACGCGCCGCCCGCAAAAGCTCATCCCGCCGTTATCGTCCACGCAGACGATCACTGTCATCCTGCATCCCTCCCGCATTTCCACCCATTATGCCACACCGGCGCGCCAAAATCCAGCGCGAGATGCGCAAATGTCTTTGCATCCCGGCCGCCGTATGGTAAAATAACTGCCGAAAGGCGTGAAAACATGGATCTTTGCAACATCAACGACATCAAATTCCTTCTGGCCAAGCACGGCTTCCGTTTCTCGAAGTCCAAGGGCCAGAATTTTCTGACGGCCGCCTGGGTCCCGCAGGACATCGCGGACGGCTCGGGCGCGTCGGCCGGCTGCGGCGTGCTGGAGATCGGCCCCGGCTTCGGCTGCCTGACCGAGCAGCTGTGCCTGCGCGCGGACAAGGTCGTCGCCATCGAGGTTGACGAGACGCTCCGCCC
>CAVFYN010000084.1:0-6811 GCA_963626425.1 Bacteroidaceae bacterium | reverse complement strand
GCTCCGCCCCGTGCTCGCCGAGACGGTCGGGCAGTTTGAAAATCTCGAGATCATCTTCGGCGACGCGCTCAAAACCGACCTGCCCGCGCTCGTGCGCGAGAAATTCGCCGGCCTGCGGCCGCTCGCGTGCGCGAACCTGCCGTATTACATCACGTCGCCCGTGCTCGCGGCGCTGCTCGAGGCGCGCTGCTTCGAGGCCGTGACCGTCATGGTGCAGAAGGAGGTCGCGGACCGCATCTGCGCCCGCCCCGGCACGCACGATTACAGCGCGTTTTCCGTCCTGTGCCAGTTTTATTCCGAGCCGGAGAAGCTCTTCGACGTCCCGGCCGACTGCTTCATCCCGCGGCCGAAGGTCACCTCGAGCGTCGTCCGCCTCACGTGCCGGACGGAGAACCCCTGCGGCGTAGAGGACGAGGCGCTGTTTCTGCGCACCGTCCGCGCGGGCTTCGCCCTGCGGCGCAAGACGCTCGTCAACTCGCTCGCGACCGGCTTTTCCTCGCTGTCCAAGCAGCAGCTGACCGAGGCCGTCGAGCAAGCCGGCCTCTCCCCCACCGCGCGCGGCGAGACGCTCGGCCTGCCCGAATTTGCCGCCCTTGCGCGCGCGCTGCGCGGGAAAATGGAGGAAGCCTGATGTACCGCGACCTGCTTTTTGACCTCGACAACACCCTGCTCGACTTCGGCGCGGGCGAAAAGGGCGCGTTTTCCGCCGCCCTTGCGGATGCCGGCATCGCCGAGACGCCCGAGATGTACCCGCGCTACTCCGCCATCAACGATTCATTCTGGAAGCGCTTTGAGCGCGGCGAAATTGAGCGCGCGGACATCCAGCACGGCCGCTTCCGCCAGTGGTGCGCGGAATTTTCCATCGACATGGACACCGACGCGTTCAACGCGCGCTACCTGTCCCACCTGTCCGGCCTCGGCATCCCGATGGACGGCGCAGTGGCGCTTCTGAGCGCGCTCGCGCCGCGGTATGATCTCTACCTCATCAGCAACGGCCTGGCTCCCGTGCAGGCCGGGCGCATGGAAAAGGCGGGCATCTCCGGCTTTTTCCGCAAGTGCTTTGTCTCGTCCGAGCTCGGCGTGCAGAAGCCGGACAAGGCGTATTTCGACACCGTCGCAAACGGCATCGAGGGATTTGAGCCCTCGCGCGCCCTCGTCATCGGCGACAGCCTGACAAGCGACATCCGCGGCGCGAACAACGCGGGCCTCCCCTGCTGCTGGTTCAACCCCGCAGGGCTGCCGCGCCCGGCAGATCTTCGCATCGACTACGAGATCCGCGCGCTTTCCGAGCTGCCGGACATATTATAAAATACAGCCGCAGCGGTGATTTTCCGCCTTTTTCGGTGTGGAATCCTGACAAATGCGGCTTTTTGCTTGAAAAACGTAAAAAAATTCGATAGTATAGAGGCAGAAAAACTGCCCGCCGGGCAGTGGGAGGTTGCTATGTCCAACAAATATGTTCAGGAGTGGGTCGAAAAACAGGCCGCTCTGACAAAACCCGACCATATCGTGTGGATCACCGGCGACGAAGCGCAGCTCGCTGAGCTCCGCCAGCAAGCGCTCGCCACGGGCGAGCTCATCGAGCTCAACCAGGAGCTGCTGCCGGGCTGCTATCTGCACCGTTCCGACCCGAACGACGTCGCCCGCGTCGAGAGCCGCACGTTCATCTGCTCGAAGAAGCAGGAAGATGCCGGCCCGACGAACAACTGGATGGCGCCGGACGAGATGTACGCCAAGCTCGAAAAGCTCTACGACGGCTCCATGAAAGGCCGCACGATGTACGTCATCCCGTATTCCATGAGCGTCGTCGGCTCGCCGTTTGCAAAATACGGCATTGAGCTGACCGACTCCATCTACGTCGTGCTGAGCATGGCCATCATGACGCGCGCGGGCAACCAGGTCCTCGAGGCCATCGGCGACCGCGACGACTTCATCAAGGGCCTGCACGCCAAGGCCGACCTTGACCCCGAGGAGCGCTACATCGTCCAGTTCCCGGAGGACAACACGATCATGTCCATCAACTCCGGCTACGGCGGCAACGTGCTGCAGGGCAAAAAGTGCTTCGCGCTGCGCATCGCGTCCTGCCTCGGCCGCGACGAGGACTGGCTGGCCGAGCATATGCTCATCCTCGGCATCGAGAACCCGCAGGGCGAGACGAAATACGTCTGCGCGGCGTTCCCGTCGGCCTGCGGCAAGACGAACCTCGCCATGCTCATCCCGCCCGAGGGCTACCGCAAGAACGGCTGGAAGACCTGGTGCGTCGGCGACGACATTGCGTGGCTGCGCATCGGCCCGGACGGCCGCCTGTGGGCCGTGAACCCGGAAAACGGCTTCTTCGGCGTCGCGCCCGGCACGAGCGAGAAATCCAACCCGAACGCGCTGGCCGCCACGCGCAAAAACACGATCTTCACGAACGTCGTGCGCAACCTGGACGACAACACCGTCTGGTGGGAGGGCATGACGAAAACGCCGCCGCAGCACGCCGAGAACTGGAAGGGCGAGCCGTGGGACGGCTCGGACGGCACGAAGGGCGCGCACCCGAATTCCCGCTTCACCGCGCCGGCGAAGAACTGCCCGTGCATCTCCGAGCATTTTGACGACCCGAACGGCGTGCCGATCTCCGCGATCATCTTCGGCGGCCGCCGCGCCAAGACCGCGCCGCTCGTCTACCAGTCGCGCGACTGGGATCACGGCGTGTTCGTCGGCTCCATCATGGCCTCGGAGACGACCGCCGCCGCCACCGGCGCCGTCGGCGTCGTCCGCCGCGACCCGATGGCCATGCTGCCGTTCTGCGGCTACCACATGGGCGACTACTGGCAGCACTGGCTCGACATGGGCAAAAAGATCCCGAACGCCCCGAAGATCTTCAACGTCAACTGGTTCCGCCTCGGCGACGACGGCAGCTTCCTCTGGCCGGGCTTCGGCGACAACCTGCGCGTGCTCGAGTGGATCTTAAACCGCTGCGACGGCACGGCCGACGCCGTGGAGACGCCCATCGGCTACCTGCCGCGCCCCGAGGACATCAACACCGACGGCCTCGACGTCACGGCCGAGACGCTGGCGGACATCCTCTCCGTCGACCCCGCGCTCTGGCGCGAGGAGGCCGCGGGCATCGAGGAGTTCTACGCCAAATTCGGTGACAAGCTCCCGCCCGTCCTGCGCGAAGAGCTCACGACGCTCGAGAAAAACCTCGGCGAATAATTCCGCTTCCAAAATCCGCCCGGCCGCGCGCCGGGCGGATTTTTTGTGCAATAACCCCTTGACAAATCCGCTTTTCGCGCTATAATAATACCTGCGTTTGCGACACAGGGGATTTGTGTAACGGTAGCACACCGGACTCTGACTCCGTTTGCGGGGGTTCGAATCCCTCATCCCCTGCCAAGCCCGATGCGAAAGCATCGGGCTTTTTTATGTCCATTTGAGAGTTTTCCGCGCGATACGCTTTTTTGCGCGCCGAAAGAGAAGCGCGCGCCAAAGCCTCCCCTTTTAAGAGGGGAGGTGGCAGGCCGAAGGCGTGACGGAGAGGTGGGACCGAAGGGGTTGGCATGCCGTATCGAGCGGGCGCTGGTGAAAGGCGATGGCTCACCTCTCAGTCGCCTCCGGCGACAGCTCCCCTTTCAGGGGAGCCTTTCGGAAGCCGCGTGCCGCAATGGGCACGGCGCAGACGCGGAGGCGCAGTCCAGCGGCGGGATGGGGTCATCCCGCCCTACGGCGCTCCCAGCGATGCGACCCGTAGGTGCGGATAGCATCCGCCCGCAAGGCCGATTGCGGCACGCAGCAAGTCAGAATGTCATTCAGAGGGCGTGAAACGCCCGTGGCATCGTCCCCGAATGGGGGAATCTTTCCGATTACGGTGCACCGATTGCGATCCAGCGAAACCGAAAACACGTGTCACCCTGAGCGAAGTCGAAGGGTCTGCCCGATTGCGGTAGTCTTGCGTTCTATTCCAGCGCTGGATGCAACCGCGACACTACCGCAATCGGCAAGATTCCACGCCGCTCCGCGGCTCTGAATGACACGTCTTTTTTAGCCGCTGGCGCGCAATCGGCTTACCGCAATCGGCAAGATCCTTCGACTACGCTCAGGATGACCGGTCTTTTATCGCGCATTCCGCAATCAGCGCACACCGGCGGGCGGATCATATCCGCCCCCTGCGTGCCGCTCAGTCAGTCTCAAAACCGCGCAAAAAAACAGCAGGGTCTTTCGACCCTGCTGTTTTCATATTGCCGTGGAACTTACTTCAGCGTCGTGAAGCAGTAGCGCGGGCAGGACGGCGCGGTGCCGTCGAACCAGTCGATGTAGTCGTGGATGGCGAAGCCGTTGGAGTCCTCGACGATCGGCACCTGGTAGGCCTGGTCGTACATGTACTCCTGGAGCTCCTTGTAAGCCTTCTCACGGGTGGCCGGATCGGAGGTGTTGGCGCCCTCGTTGATGAGCTCCTGGACGTGGTCGTCGTTGCACTCGACGTACGTCAGGCCGGAGCCGATCTTCGTGGTGGTGAGGACCTGGTCCGGGTCACCGGTGGACGGGGAGAGCTGGAGGATACCGACCTGGTTGACCGGGATGCCGCCGTTCTGCGTGCCCTGCCAGTAGGTGATGGCCGTGGAGAAGTCATACTGCTCGATGGTCATGTTGATGCCGACATCGGCGAGGTAAGCCTGCGCGGTCTCGAGGAGAGCCGTGTAGATGTTGCCGGTCGTGGCGACGGCGAGGCAGTCAAAGCCATCGGCGTAGCCGGCCTCGGCGAGGAGCTCGCGGGCCTTCTCCGGGTTGTACTCATAAACGCCGACATCCTCCTTGTAGGTGACGCCGGTGCCGAAGACGGACGTGGCCGGGGTGCCGAGGACGCCGAGGGCGTTCTCCGTCATGGCCGGGATGTCAAGGGCGTAGTTGAACGCCTGACGGACGCGCTGATCCTTGAACGGCTCGAACTGATCGTACAGAACGAAGCTGTAGATGCCCATGGACGGGGTGACGTAGACCTTCGCACCCTCGACCTCGCCGTTCTGGATGCGCTGGACATCGCTCTCGGCAAGGTAGGTGGCGACGTCAAGCGCGCCGGTCTCGAAGTCGACCATCATCGTGGTGGTCTCGGTGTAGTAGCGGACCTCGATGTTGTCGAACGTGACGGTAACGTCGTTGCCGCCCCAGTAGTACTCGTTGCGGGAGTAGGTGATGCCGTAGTTGGAGGTCCACTCGTCGACCTTGTACGGACCGGTGCCGCACGGCTCGGTCGCCATGGCGTCCTCACCGACCTGCTCGGTGTAGGCCTTGTCGTAGACCATCATGTTGGAGATGTAGCCGAGGGCAGCGCCGGTCGGGTTCTTGAACTTGAGGGTGATCTGCGTGTCGCCGTTGGTGGAGCAGGCATCATAGTCGATGAACTCGTAGCTGGAGGAGACACGGCTGGAGTTGACGTAGCGGTAGACGGTGTAGAGGACGTCCTCGGAGGTCATGAGGTCGCCGTTGGAGAACTTGACATCGTCGCGGAGGTTCATGACGAGGGTGGTCTCGTCCTCGAACGTCCAGTCGGTGGCAAGCCACGGCTCGTACTCGCCGGTCTCGTAGTTCTTGATCATCAGGGTCTCGTAAACGATGTTCTTGATGGAGAACGCGGAGCGGGAGGACTCAGCCGGGTTCAGGCTGTCCGGCTCATCGTTGTAGGCGACGACGAGGGTGCCTTCCGGGGTGGTCTTGGTGCTGGTGGCGGGGCCGCTGTTGTCGACCTCGACATCGGACGGCTTCTGGGTGCCATCCTCGCTGCCGGTGTTGGCAGTCTGGTCGTCGCCAGAGGTGGTGGTGCTGCTGTTGTCGTCGTTCGTCGTCTTGTCGTCGTTCGAGCCGCCGCAGGCAGCCAGAGCGAAGATCATCGCGAGCGCGAGAAGCAGAGCTGCGAATCTTTTCAGGTTCTTCATTTTCTTTCCTCCGTTTAAATTTTTTATGGGTACTCCCGCGTGGGGAGCGACCTTACAAAAATGGCTGGACGCGTCTTACGCGAGGCCGTTGATCTCGCGGACGCAGTGGCACGCGACGACGTGGTCCGGGCGGATCTCCTCCGGCTCCGGGGACTTCTTCGTGCAGATGTCCTTCGCGTACGGGCAGCGGCTGGCGAAGCGGCAGCCGGGCTTCGGGTCGATCGGGCTGCTCAGCTCGCCCTGGAGCAGGATGCGGTTCTTGCGCGCGCCGATCTCCGGGATCGGGATGGCGGACAGCAGGCCCTTCGTGTACGGGTGGAGCGGATTTTCAAACAGATCCTCCGTCTCGCTCTGCTCGACCATCTGGCCGAGGTACATGACCATGATCTGGTTGGAGATGTGCTTGACGACGGACAGATCGTGCGTGATGAACATATAGGCGATGCCGAACTGCTTCTGCAGATCCTGCAGCAGGTTCAGGACCTGCGCCTGAATGGAGACGTCGAGGGCCGAGACCGGCTCGTCGCACACGATGAACTTCGGGTTGAGCGCGAGCGCGCGGGCAACGCCGATACGCTGACGGCGGCCGCCGTCGAGCTCGTGCGGATAGGAGATGGCGAAGCGGTTGGCCAGGCCGACGATGTCCATGAGCTCATGGACGCGGGCGCGGAGCTGCTCCTTGTCGGAGTAGACCTTAAAGACCTTCAGCGGCTCGGCGATGATGTCGGCGACGGATTTGCGCGGGTCGAGCGAGGAGAACGGATCCTGGAAGATGATCTGCATCTCGCGGCGGAGCTCTTTGTGCTCCTTGCGGCCGACGTTGATGATGTTCTTGCCCTCGAAGAGGACCTCGCCGCTCGTCGCGTCGAGAAGGCCGAGGACGGTACGGCCGAGCG